>CAYJUS010000122.1:0-2556 GCA_964373435.1 uncultured Candidatus Saccharibacteria bacterium | reverse complement strand
CTTGATCTCTCCCGCGATGTCGAGAGCGAGAAAGAAGCTTTCTGCGCTCATCCCCTCTCGGTAGATAGGCACGTGGACAAGCACGAGATCTTCAATGGGGCCAAATACTGTTTCAAAAAGCGGCCGCGGAATTCCGAAATGCTGCAATTCTTTTTGATTCCCCGAAAAAGAAGAAAAAAAATATGTAAGCGCCGTCAAAAGCGCAATCGCGGTAAAAAACATCGGGAGACCCCGGGGGAGAATCTTACGCAGATGCATAGTCAGCCGTTCGTTTCGCTCAACCTGAATGCGCCTCCATCCAAAAATGATAACGAGTATAACAAGAAGAAGGCTCCCTCCGTAATAAAACGCGTAAAGCTCAAAATCTCTCCGGAATAAGAAAATAAACATTCCCGCAAGAACCGCATGGGGCACGAGGAAGTTCTTAAACGAACTTTCATAAAGATAAAACTGGCTTGCTGCGTCGCCATACTTTGCCTCTACCCCATAAAAAATAATCAACCCGCTCGTTTCAAAGAATGCGGTTTTTGCATAAAGCAGGCGGTAAAGCGAGTAAATGAAAATTACTCCGGTAAGGAGGTAAAAAAGAGGAAACCAGATATAGGTGGGTCCGTATCGCATCGCAATGTAGTGTTTAGCGCCCCTTTTACGGTTTACGATCTCACGCGAAGTGGCTACTATGCATCTCCCCCGTCTTTTGATTCGTTATCTATTTCGCCTTCTTCTGCGTCTTGTTTTTTATTTTCTTTCTCTTTTTCGGAATTACCCTCTTTCTCGGGTACGGATTGGCTCTCTTTATTTTTATACGCTTCGGCACCTATTTTGTGTATGGTTTTCCCCAACTCCTCTGATGCCTTGCGAATCAATTCGACATCGTCGCTCTCCTTTATCTTCTTGAGTGATTCGATCTTTTCTCCGACTTCTTTTTTGATATCCTCGGGAATTTTGTCGCCGAGATCTCGCAGTGTCTTCTCCGTGGTGTACACCAATGCATCCGCGGTATTTTTTACTTCAACCTCCTCACGTTTCTTTCGGTCTTCTTCTGCGTGTACCTCCCCGTCCCGCTTCATCCGTTCAATTTCTTCCTTTGTGAGGCCTGAAGAGGCCTCAATTCGGATAGACTGTTCTTTTCCCGTCGCTTTATCATTTGCCTTGACGTCAAGAATGCCGTTCGCGTCTATATCAAACGTTACCTCGATTTGGGGAATCCCGCGGGGTGACGGAGGGATTCCATCGAGAATGAAACGTCCAAGAGTTTTATTGCCTCCTGCCATATCCCGTTCTCCCTGCAGCACATGGATTTCAACGGAAGGCTGGTTATCGGCGGCGGTCGAAAAAATCTGCGATTTTGAGGTGGGGATCGTGGTGTTTTTCTCGATGAGTTTTGTCATCACGCCTCCTAATGTTTCGATTCCGAGCGATAGCGGTGTTACGTCAAGAAGGAGTATGTCTTGCACGTCTCCCTGAAGGATTCCTGCCTGTATTGCGGCTCCCACCGCGACCACCTCGTCAGGATTAATCCCCCGATGGGGTTCTTTCCCAAACAGCTTTTTTACAGAATCTTGAATGGCGGGCATGCGCGTCTGCCCTCCCACCAGCACCACCTCATCAATGTCCTCCATCTTGAATCCCGAATCATTCACCACCTCACGTACTATTGTTTCCGCGCGTTCAATGTAGTCCCCTACAAGTTCCTCAAGCTTTGCACGCGAGAATTTTATAGCAAGGTGCTTGGGCCCCGCGGCATCCGAAGTAATGAAGGGAATGTTAACTTCTGTCTCGAGAAGCGACGAGAGTTCATGTTTTGCTTTTTCCGCCCCCTCTTTGAGGCGCTGAAGCGCAAACTGGTCGCGAGAAAGATCAATCCCCTGATCTTTCTTAAATTCATCTACGAGCCAACTAATAATTCGTTGGTCAAAATCGTCTCCTCCAAGATGCGTATCTCCCCCGGTTGACTTTACCTCTACGATATCTTTCGAAACTTCGAGCACCGAAACATCGAACGTACCGCCTCCGAAATCATACACGACAATCTGTTCGTCTTTTTTCTTGTTGAGTCCGTAGGCGAGTGCAGCGGCGGTGGGTTCGTTTATGATGCGTTTTACCTCAAACCCCGCGATGGTCCCCGCGTCCTTTGTTGCTTTTCGCTGGGAATCGTCGAAATAGGCGGGTACGGTAATTACGGCTTCGGTAATCTTCTCTCCCAGTTTTTCTTCTGCGTCCTGCTTTAACTTTTGGAGCACCATCGCGGAAATTTCTGCGGGACGATGCCATTTGTCCCCCATTTTTACTTCAACACCGCCGTGAGAACCTCCCCGAATTTCATAGGGAAGCAGTTTTTTATCTTTCTCGACTTCGGAATCCGAAAACATGCGTCCGACGAGGCGCTTTACCGAGAAAATGGTGTGTGTGGGGTTGATAACCGCCTGCCGTTTTGCAAGAAGCCCCACGAGCCGCTCGCCGTTTTTTGAAACCGCAACCATTGAAGGAGTGGTACGGTTTCCTTCTTTATTCTCAATAATGCGCGGCTCTCCCCCCTCTACCCACGCAACCGCG
>CAYJUS010000121.1:0-2566 GCA_964373435.1 uncultured Candidatus Saccharibacteria bacterium | reverse complement strand
AATGCGATAAAGCTATGCGGCGTACTTGCGGGAAGGATTAATGAGATACAAATAAAAACGACCGAGAACAAGAAAACAATAGAGGTTTTCTCGGCAGACCAATCTTCGGGAGAAAACACCTATCTTCTCCCAGCAAAAACAACAGGCACACCAAAACAAACAAGTTTTAATTGGCGCTACCTCCTCGACGGCCTCAAAGCAGTAACAACCGAAGAAGTCTATCTTGGAATTGGAGAAGAAAACAAACCAACACTTATTAAATCCCCCAAAGAAACTTCTTACTTCTACGTTCTTATGCCTCTCATAAAAACATAATTACCCGAACAAAATAACACGACCACGTGTTTTTTTATTGTTCTCATCGACCACCTCAAAATCGAGAGTGTTTTGTAGTTGAATTCCTTGCGGCGCAAACGACCAATTTAAAATATAGTTTTTAGGCAAAGGTCCACGGAATGTTTCAATGAGGGCGTCGTTAAAATAGATCTTTATTTCTTGAACATCCGCCGCGAGGGTAAATTGCGCAGAGATTCGCACTTGCCCACCCACAACAAAAGAACCATCCCTTGGTTGTTGAATAACAAAAGAAGACTGCGGTGTGCTCCCACCAAAACCACCAAGAGGGCGCAGTTCGCTCGCGTGGTCTTTTGCCCACAAAAGAACTCCCTCCTCCCAGTTTTTAAACTGAGGATCATTATTGGGGGAGATTGGGGTAGGGCCCACAGGACGAGACCGGTCAACATAATACAGGATAGAGTGGACCTCGTTTTCGATAACATATTCTCCGCGCAGAACCGGCTTTTCGGCGACAACTTCACCCAGACCAGGAAACACTTCCTTTGGCTGCGTTTTGAGCGCTTCTTGCATGAATGCATACCAAATGGGGATTGCCGCTAAGATACTCGACCCCCGTTTTTGCATTGGCGCGTTATTGTTATTTCCCGCCCAAACACCAACACTTATTGAGGGCGTGTATCCCAGCGCCCACGCATCGCGGTAGTCGTTACTTGTTCCTGTTTTAAGAGCCACGTCCTGTTCGGGAAATATAGTGAGATGGAGACTTCCGCTAAAAAGCCCCGCGCGCGCTTCGGTGTCCGAGAGAATATGAGTAACCATTCGTGCATATTGGGGCTCAATCACTCGTCCTTCGGTACCCCGATATAACTCGAGGACATTTCCTTTTTGGTCTTTTACCTCCAATACCATTTGTTGTGTTCGATAGACACCCTCTTCGGCGAGCACCGCATATGCCCCCACAAGTTCGATGAGTTTTACTTCTCCTCCCCCCAACACAAGCGAGAGGCCGTAACGTCTGGGATCGGTAAGCGTAGAAATGCCAAAGCGGTCGAGAAGCCCAAGGGCATCCTCGAGTCCAACAAGGTAAAGCACCTTTACCGAGGGAATATTAATTGACTGGGCAAGCGCAGTTCGAAAGCTAACCGGGCCCCGAAATTTTTCGTCAAAATTTTGTGGATGAAAACAAGAGCGATCGTCGTTATTAAAATCAGGAACACCCGGACACGCCGGTTCATTCGGCACAAATTCCGTTGGAACATCAAACAAGACCGTCTCGGGGGTATACCCCTCCTCGAATGCCCGGGCATACACAAATGGTTTTAGCGCTGATCCCGGCTGACGAAGTCCTTGTGTAGCAACATTAAAATTACCCCCATTCTCGATATCAAAATAATCACGCGATCCCACAAGTGCGAGGATTTGTCCGGTATTGGTGTCTTCCGCCACAAGCGCCGCATTTTTCCCTTGATAGAGCTCCTCGTTCCGCTTTGCGCCCTCATCAATGACACGTTCGGCAATTTCTTGGAGTTCCCAATTGAGCGAGGTGATAATGCGAAGCCCCCCCTTTTGTACAAGCTCTTCGCCATATTTATCCACCAAGCGTTCATATACGGCCATCACAAAATGAGGAGCCTTTATTTCCTGCCCCTTGGGTTCGAACTGTAGTTTTTCGCGGATTGCGGAATCGCGCTCTTCCTCGGTTATTTTCCCAAGGCGAGCCATTTTTTCTAGAATGAATTCTTGACGAGCTTTTAGTTCTTGGAGATGACTTCCCCATGGCGAATAATAGCTCGGCGCGCGGGGAAGCGCAGCAATAATCGTAGCTTCTCCTAGCGTTAATTCCGACGCAGGTTTGTTAAAATATGCCCAACTTGCCGCCTCGATGCCATAAATTCCTGGCCCATACGGTATTTCGTTCAAGTAAAGCGCCAGAATCCAGTCTTTTGGATACCGTCGCGTGAGTTGGATCGCGAGAAAAAATTCTTTTACCTTTCTTGATAGGGTTTGTTCCGGGGAGAGGAAAGCATTTTTCGCAAGCTGCTGGGTGATCGTGGATCCTCCCTGAAGCACGCGGCCGCTACGGATGTTTACGATAAGCGCACGAAGTATGGCCCGCCAAGCAACCCCCGGTTCTTCATAAAACTTTTCATCTTCTACAACAATCGTTGCGTCTCTGAGTGTTTGGGGAATTTTCTCTAGGGGGACAACAGTTCGTTTCTCTCCATCACTTATTTCATAAAGCAGGATTTCACCGGTACGGTCGTAAATC
>CAYJUS010000120.1:0-2584 GCA_964373435.1 uncultured Candidatus Saccharibacteria bacterium | reverse complement strand
AAGGCCTCCGAAGAAAATACGTCTGACTCTCCTCGTTCTCAGTCGTCCATCGAGAGGAACACCATAATATACTAAGGCGCGTGGAGAAGTGAGATAACCGTCGTACCCCACGGGATCTATACCTTCAAATCCGGAATAATCATCCTTTCCCTCCCAGAATCCTTTATAAAAAATATTGCTAATCTTTTCGATGTCTAGATCGGGATGGAACCTCGCTCCAGAAGTTCCCCACACACAGTGCCGCGGCCATCTCCCCCCATTCTCTACAAATGAACAGTGATTCTCGGGATGCCAGTCTTTTGTGGCAAACACGGTGTCGAAAAGCGGCATAACCGAATTTACGACCGGCACGATTTCGTCTCCGCCCGGCACCGCCAAGCTCCCTCCCGGGCAAAAATCGTTCTGAAGATCCACTATTACCAACGCATCTGTCTTTTTGTTTACTTTAACTTTGCCCATACGTCTCTTACCTCCTTTCCCAACCGGAGCACTAAACGAATTTGAGTGCTCGGTTGAGGCTCCGTCAAAGTCCCGATTATATCGAGACGAAGGCGGGCTACAAACCTAATCTTTCTGAACCTTGAGCTGTTTGCCAAGTTCCCGACTCAATTTCTCGAGGCCAGGGCTTAGTTTAACCGGATAGGTCGGCGCATTGTCAAGCGCGAGATATTCTTCCGGAAGACGAGAAAGGTTCTCTCTCGCAAGATCCCGAATTTCCCCGAGGGAAGGTTCCCGGTATACGATCTTTCCTCCTTGTAAAAGAGTTACAAGAACTTCCCGTGCCCCCGCCGCTTTAGGCCTTTCTCGCGCAAGTGAGATTACATCTTTCTTCATAATCCCCTGCTGGTCGAAGAATCGCCAGACTGTCTTTCTCCCCGGGAGCGTAGCCTTTTCGGGGTCGCTCGAAAGCTTCATTTTGGGAACAGAATTCCCTCCTGCGTCCTCAATTTCAAGAAGTTTATAAACGCCTCCCAGCGCCGGATCCGGACGCGCCGTAATCATTTCCGTCCCTACGCCGTACGCATCAATCGGGACATTATTTCCTTCCAGTTCATTGATCTTCCATTCGTTAAGGTCAGAACTTGCAAAGATTTGGACATAATCGAATCCTGCATCGTCAAGAAAAAACCGTGAAGCGCGGGAAAGCGCGTCAAAGTCTCCGCTATCAAGCCGTATTCCTTTAAGCCGGTGGCCTTGCGCCTCTAATTCTTTTGCCACAATTATTGCGTTCTTCACGCCCTCGAGGGTATCGTAGGTATCAACCAGCAGTACGGTAGTCGTAGGATGCGCCCGCGCATACGCGCGAAACGCCTCAAGCTCGCTTGGGTAACTCATCACGAACGAGTGCGCCATGGTTCCGCTTACCGGAATGCCATATTCTTTCCCCGCTTCGACATTCGAGGTTGCGGCACATCCTCCGATAAATGCGGCCCGCGAAGCTTCAAGCCCCGCATCCCCCTGGGCACGTCTCAAGCCAAATTCGAGTACCGGTTTCCCGCGGGCGGCGTACGCAACCCGCGATGCTTTCGTCGCAATGAGAGTTGAGAAATTCATCTTGTTCAAGATAAACGTCTCAACAAGTTGAATCTCGATTAGGGGACCTTCGATACGCAAAATGGGCTCGCGGGGAAACGCAAGTTCGCCCTCTGGCATTCCTATAATGTCTCCGGTGAATCGGAACGAATTAAGATACTCAAGAAAACTCCTGGAGAGATCCTGCTGATCCTCAAGATAGGTAAGATCGTCCGCACCGAATTTCAGATTTTCGACGTACGAAAGTACGAATGGAAGGCCTGCGGTTACTAGATAGCTTCCGAAAGGAATCTTACGCACAAAGTAATCAAAGCTCGCCCGAGGGTTATGATTGTCCTGGAGATACGCATCCATCATGGTCAACTGATACTGATCGGTTCGTAACGCCTGAGACATGTTCTCTTTCCCCTTTTGGTTTTTCATGGCAGTAAGGATTACTGCGCCTTCATGATTTTATCAAAAAGGCGCTTCATGAAGTCTTCTTCTCCTTCGAAGAAAACGAGTTGGAATCGTTCTTCCGACTGCTTGATAACCGCGTGCGCTATGTTGCGGTATTCGCGGCCATCGCAAGCGGCAAGAGCCTTTCGTACCCTTGGTTCAAGAATTTCTACGCTCACCTCAGAGTCTGAACGTATGACGGTCGGCGTAATCTGGACTGGCGTATGGACATTATTGGGAGTAAGGGAAAATACGTCCGCGCCCACCGTAACAACTGGTCCTCCCGCAGAAAGGTTATAAGCGGTTGAGCCAAGTGCGGTGCTTATAATAATTCCGTCTCCCATGATCGGTTTTTCTCCGTACTGCCTCCCGTTCACAGAAAGCAAAAGCTTGCAGCTCCCCGCAGACCTCAACGGCTTAATCGCAACATCGTTTACCGCTAAATCTTTTATCATGTGCCCGCTTATGGTTCTTGCGTTAAGTTCTAAAAGAGGAAGCGTATTCACGAAATATCTCCGGCCCCGAAGTATCTCTACAACGTCGGGCCTACCGTCATTCATGAAAAATCCTTTATAACCGAAATTTATTCCGATAAACGGCTTTCTCAAATGCT
>CAYJUS010000119.1:0-2692 GCA_964373435.1 uncultured Candidatus Saccharibacteria bacterium | reverse complement strand
TCACATCTGGGTAGACGGCAAACCCATGTGGTATCCGTTCCAACTCTGGCGCACGCCCCACTATGCATTTGACCGCCTGGGCGGAGCCCCCCATCAGATGCTGCAAACGCTTCTTTTTCTCTCTATGACGATTCTTTATTTCCACAAAAAAAGCGCAAAACCAAAAGTAGTCGCTCTGCTGTCCCTCCTTACTATTGCCCTCAGCACGCTCAATCCCATACAGGCCGTCATTTTCATTGGAGCCGCCTGGGCTTGTACTTTGGCCATCCCGACTATGAGAAAAACGCATATCCCCCATCTTTTCCTAATTTCCATCTTTGCATTCAGTTCTTTCCTCGTAACAAATAGCGTTCTTTCGACACTCCCCCATGTCCAATCAAAACTCTGGGAAGCCGCTCAACAAACAACCACGACTCTGCCTTTTCTTCTTCTCTCTGTGGGTCCGGTATCCCTTCTTTTTTTCTTTGGCCTCCTTCCCTCACTCCGGCAAAAACATCCAATCCTCCTGTTTGGCATCATACTTGTCTTGGGAACGTACGTATTGTTTCTTTCGGGAATCCCGAAACTCTTGGGGATCTCCAATGTCCGTGTCATTTTCCCTGCTCTCTATCCGTTTATCGGCGCGGTTGGGGCAAACGGTATTTTTTCTCTAAAATCCAAGCATTGGGTAATCCTCTGCCTCGTACTCTTTCTCCTGCTCTCCATGCCAACCATGCGCGTCGAACTTGAAGAAAGACTCGCCCCTCTGGGTCACACGAGCGACATCCTTGTCTATTTACCCAAGAATATCTATCAAGGCTTCACCGAACTGTCCAAACTTCCCTTTGACGCGGTAACCCTCGGTAATCCGGCCAGTCATATCGACGTTCTCATTCCCCCCTTAAGTGGACACACGACCTATTCCGGACATCCCCTGGCTACCATCAATAATGATACGAAGCGGGAGGACGCACAGCAGTTTTTTCTTCTCCAAAAATCCGATGCATCCCTGTGGCTCAAACGTAATAACATACGCTTTGTGATAGTTACTTCCTACGACGGAGATAAAGAGGTGTTCATGAAAACCTATCCGTTTCTTCTGCCGCTCTGGGCAAATCCGGATATGGCGATATTTTCTGTAGAATCATGAAAAAAAATTCGGTGCGAATCGAATGGCTCGTTGTTGGCATTATTGCACTCGCGATGAGTGTAGGTAATCTCCTGCACGTCATTCTGGAGTGGTTCAAAAATCCTGCTGACCGATACTTTATCGGCATTGCGCATTTTTTTGCGGATTTCTTTCTATACGCGGCGCAAATGAAACAAGGTGCCGGCGGAAGCCTCCTTTACTATCATCGATTTACCAATGAATCCGTGCCCCCCACATGGATTTATTGGTTTAATAATCTCTTGGGATTTATCGGCCGCTCTTTGGATCTGTCGCCGTTTGCAACCTACAACATCTCCCTCTTTCTCCTCGTCATCGGAAGCATTCTCCTCTTCTACTACTTCCTCGTCATGCTGTATCCCACACATATAAAAAAGCGCATCATCGCACTTCTTTTCATCCTGACTGCGTCGCCATTTTTTTTGTTTGGCACTCCAAGGGGCTTATGGTTTTCACCCTCTCTTGCTTTTAACCGAATCGGCGGCGTCCCGCACCAGGTATTTCAGACAATCTTGTTTATTTTATTAGTAATCATTTTCACTCGTTTTCTGACCATTACATCATCCTCACGAATTATGAATCAGGAATCAGGAATCAGGAAAAAAACTACCTTATTTTTTCCCTTAATTCATAATTCCATATTCCTAATTCTGCTCGCCATCCTGGCGAGCTCGGCTAACCCCATTCACATGCTTATTTTTATTCTTGCCGCTTCTGTCACGACAGGGATACTTTTTATGAAACATAAAGACATTCGCGTGACCATTCCTCTCATAATCCTTCTTTCCGTATCCTTCCCTGCGGCGTGGCTTACCAATAAACAATTCGATTCTCCGGTCATTGCCGCCAGTAAAGTATGGGAAACTGCCCAATGGGTAAACCGGTCGTTTCCGTTTGTCTTATGGAGTATCGGCCCGATACTGTTATTTATCCCCTTTGGCATCGCGCCGTTCTTCAGAAAATTCCGGCCGCTGCACATAATGATATTTTCGTATGCGGCGATATCGTTCACCCTTTTTTTCTCGCCCGTCCCCGCAATGCTCACAACCACTCCTATCCGTTACCTCCACCCGGCAAGTTACATTCTCTTGCCTATTCTTGCAGTCGAAGGAATATTTGCTCTCGGCAAAACCCGGATTGGCATATCGATGCTTATTCTCCTCTATGCTCTCTTCACTATTCCCTCATTTACCCATGAGTTTACGGCGCGTATAACGCCCTCTACCAACCCGGGCGTCCTCATGGATACGGAATTTAACCATGTCCCATTGCCCGTGGTCGAGGCACTCACCTATCTTTCCGGCCAACCGACTGACCCCGCCCGTCCGGTCGTTCTCGTCGATAGCAGGAAACGGATAGAAGTTCTCGTCCCTGCGTTTGCCGATAAAACCGTGTTCTCCGGTCACCCCATCCATACGCTGTATCCCGAGGTGAAAGAAAAACTCCGGAGAGACTTTTTTGAAGGCCGTATGACAGAAGAACAGCAGAAACAATTCCTTACCGACCACCGGATCGGATATATCATTACAACACCGACCGGCGTAT
>CAYJUS010000118.1:0-2778 GCA_964373435.1 uncultured Candidatus Saccharibacteria bacterium | reverse complement strand
AGAGCGTGTTTAGTATTCGCTGTCTTCTGCCCTGAATAATGGATAGATAATGTTGTGTTTCTCTTTTCATCCTGACTATTTCACCTTGGTGTTCTGACGATAAGATTCTTTCCGCCGATTCCAATTCCTCTAAGAAATTTTTTCCATCTTTTTCCCACTTTTCATATTTTCGTAACAACAGCCTTAACCTAATAGTGTTTATGGCCAGTCGGGTCTGTACGATATAACGCTGCAGACAGAGAATCACGATCTTGATTCGGTTTAGCACTCGATACCTCCCCCTCTATCGATTCTGATATACACCATTAATATATTTAACCTAAACATTTGTCAAGTCGAACCGAACTAAGTAGTCGAATCAATTAGATATGAAAAAAAATATAATCATCCAAAAACTCAGAGAACAGATTGCCGCGGTTGAGCCCCGTGCGGAGGTTTCGCATGTGGGCGAAGTGATTAAGGTTGCGGATGGCGTGTGTGAGCTTTCGGGTTTATCCGAAGTTATGGCTTCAGAAATGCTGGATTTTGGAAATGGAGTCTTTGGTCTTGCGTTGAATCTCGGGGAGGACACGGTTGGCGCCGTAATTCTCGGAGATTTTGAAAAGATCAAGGAAGGGGATATTGTGAAGTCCACCGGAAAAGTACTTTCGGTTCCTGTGGGAGGAAGGCTTTTAGGAAGAGTACTGAACGCGCTCGGCGAGCCCATTGACGGTAAGGGTCCCATCAAAACCGAAACATATTACCCCGTGGAAAAAATCGCGCCGGGCGTAATTGAGCGGGAACCCGTAAAGACCCCGCTTCATACGGGCATCAAGGCGATTGATTCTATGATTCCAATCGGCAGGGGGCAGCGCGAGCTTATCATCGCGGATCGCCAGATCGGGAAAACCTCTCTTGTGATTGACACCATTATTAACCAGAAACAAGACGCGCTAGATACTCCCGTCTGTATTTATGTGGCCATTGGGCAAAAAGAGTCAAAAATTGCAAAGATGGTTGCAAAACTCGAAGAAGCGGGCGCGATGGAATACACAATTATGGTTTCGGCCCCCGCGTCTGCGGCGGCTTCTCTTTGGTATATTGCGCCCTACGCGGGATGCGCCATGGGAGAGTACTTTATGGATCAGGGGAGAGACGCACTGATAATTTATGATGATCTTTCAAAACATGCCTGGGCGTATCGCCAGATGTCTCTTTTATTGCGGCGCCCCCCCGGGCGAGAGGCATACCCAGGAGACGTATTTTACCTCCATTCCAAGCTTCTCGAGCGAGCTTCAAAGCTAAGCAAGGAGAGGGGCGGCGGGTCTCTTACCGCGCTTCCCATTATTGAGACGCAAGCGGGTGACGTGACCGCGTACATCCCCACAAACGTAATTTCGATTACCGACGGACAAATTTACCTTGAGCCGGAATTATTTTATCAAGGGACGCGGCCGGCAATCAGTGTGGGGCTTTCGGTTTCGCGCGTGGGATCATCCGCGCAAACCAAGGCAATGAAAAAAGTTGCGGGTCGTCTTAAGCTTGACTTGGCGCAGTATCGCGAGCTTGCGGCATTTGTGCAGTTCGGGTCCGAGCTTGACCCCGCAACGCAAAAGCGTATAGAGCGGGGGAAACGGATGACCGAACTTTTAAAACAGGATGTGTATCAGCCGATGTTATTCGAGAAACAGGTAAGCGTTATCTATGCCGGCGTAAACGGATATCTTGATGAGATTGACGTTTTTAACGTCAAGGAGTTTGAGACGAAATTTTTAGAGTATCTTGAAACAAGACACGCGAAGTTTCTTGAAAATTTGAGAAACGGGAGAGAGTTAACGGAGGAATTAGAAGGCGAATTAAAAAAGGCGACGGTAGCGTTTAAAAAGACATTCATATAAGCATGGCCACGCTTCGCGACATTAAGAGAAGAATAAAATCCACCGCTAACATGCAGCAAATTACCCGTGCGATGGAAGCGGTCTCGGCCTCAAAAATGCGAAAAAGCCAAATGGTGGCGTTGGGGGCGCGTCCCTATTCAGTGAAGGCGCTTGAGATGCTCGGGAACTTGGGCGAAACCACAAAAGATCACTGGCTGTTTGCCCCGTACCGTGACGAAGTCTCGGGTTTAGGGTTTCGTGAGAATCAGACGAAGGGAGTTGCCATTCTCGTTGTGACTTCAGACAAGGGGCTTTGCGGGGGGTATAATTCCGCAGCATTGCGAAAGGCCGAGGAGCTGGGCAAAAGATTTTCCGCGGGAGAGGCCGAGCGGCAAACAGATTTGATTCTGGTGGGGAAAAAAGCGATCGCGTATTTTAAAAAAAGAGGATACGAGACGAACGCAACATTCACCGATTTTGGAGATTATATCAAGGTGGAAGAGACCAGTCCGGTCGCGCGCCTCATTATGGATAGATATAAAAATAAGAAGTATCGTGAAGTGTGGGCGGTCTACACAAATTTTATATCGACCCTGAAGCAGGAAGCGGTAGCAAGGAGGATACTGCCGATCAACCTCAATTTTATAAGAGAGATCATCGAAGGAATAGTTCCCGAATACGGACGTTTCTCTGAACAACGGAAAAAGGAATTGGGCGGGTTTACCTATGAATATGTCCTTGAGCCGAGTCCACAAGATATTTTTGAAACATTGTTACCCTCGTTGTTTGAAGTCGCAATCCATCACATCATTCTGGAATCAAACGCATCTGAGCATTCAGACCTAATGGTTGCAATGAGAAACGCTTAGGAAAACGCTTCCGAAATTTTAGACGAGCTAACACTTTCTTACAATAAAGCTCG
>CAYJUS010000117.1:0-2838 GCA_964373435.1 uncultured Candidatus Saccharibacteria bacterium | reverse complement strand
ATTAGTCCGAACGCATTTCGCCGCCTGCGGCGGCGAGGAAGTCCCCCCGCGAAAAAATTCAGAATTTGCGGCGAAGCCGCACCGATAACAATTTCCAATTTTTCTTTGGTAAGAAATTATTCTGAAAACCTAAAAATACAAAGTATTTAAGGTTCTAACATAGCTTCTTTCCCTTCGACAAAAATTTTTAATTCTTTTATCTGCGGAAACTGAAGAAGAGTATTGTAAATACCACCGATAATGGTTCCGACAAAACACGATCCTCCTCCATAAGAATAAAGTTCTTTAGAAAAATCAGCATAAGCAGTGCCGTCTTTGATATTTACATCCTTTACTATTACCTTATCGCCCCACGGGGCAAATTCTCCATTTGGGCTTAGGAATTTATTAGCGAACCAATCCTCTTTTCCTGCTGTTACTATCTGAGTTTCGTACCAATTTCTGTATGTTGCGACTGTTCCTTCGCCGGGCAGACACCCACTATAACCCTGAACTCTTTCTTCTTCTGTGGGCCCTTTTATTAATTCCTCCAAGGCCGCTTTTGCAGCTGCTCCTGTTTTCGGAATGTCCCGAATTACAGGCTCGCCGCAATCACACTCTTCTGGTCCCGTAATAAATTTCTGGAAATATACTTTTATTTGCATCGTTTCCTCTTTTGGTTCTTCCGTTTTAGGAAATTCAATTATTTGCATCGTTTCCTCTTTTGGTTCTTCCGTTTTAGGAAATTCGATAGGGAAAGCCTCCTGTTTTGTCCGCCACTGCCAAGCTAAGATTCCCCCAGCAATAAAAACAATAAGAATAATTATAATCCAAGTTTTAGAAAAAGCTTGATTATTCATAGTTTTATATCTCTTTAATTATTATGAAAAGTTTTCTTTTAAAATATGGTTCGAGCCGATATTTTTATCAGGTTCTTCGGTGGTTTTTCCGAAGAATGCGGTGATCCCGCTTACGAACGAAACGCGAGATATTAACCTTTCCTTACTGGCACCCCGGGTAGGAATCGAACCCCCATCAAGGGCTTAGAAAACCCCTGCGGCACATGCCCCGCACTAAACCTACGTCCCCGCCAGGAATCGAACCTGGAACCTAAGGGTTAGAAACCCTTCGCTCTATCCGGTTGAGCTACGGGGACCAAGGTTTAGTGCGGGGTCCACTGAGCTACGGGCGCACGACGAACTATTGTAACAAAAAAGGTGTATCCTTACAACCCCTCTCCGGTTTCCGGGGAAGGCGCGGGAACCATGAAAGGATCGCGCACGGGATCGAATACCGGTGTAAGGAACTGTTCCTTACGCGCCTTGATATCGCTCACCGCCTGAGATAGTAACTCCTCTGGGAGACTGACGGATGGTACGGTCGTCTCAAGCGACAGAGTTGCGGGACGCAATGCGTATTGATAAAACCACCATCCCCAGAGGGCTATCAATAACACAAAAAGCCCAAAGAGCACCCTTAGGTATTCCTCTTTATACCACTCCGGGGCTTTCTGTATGTGTTGAATAATAAATTTTACAAAAGAAGAAATGCGCAAGTTCATATGCGGGTTATTTGGTAAATACCTTGAAGGAAATGGCGGCATCGAGCAATGGGGCTAACCCCGGAATCGCCACCCCCTTTGTTGACGCCCGGATGGCAAGAGCATCAATATCGCTGTAAAACTTCATCGTGTGGAAGAGACGGATAAACCGCAAAAGCTCGTCGAACGTTCCTTCGAGCGCAAGAGAGGAGGTAAAATAGGGAAGCGAATCGACCCCCCCATCGTAATACTGGGGCGGCGCGAGGATGTGTTTGTTTCCTGTTTTCTTTGCGATATCTTCAACGAGAAGGATGAAATCAAGATCATCGGTCTCTTTTTCATAAAGAGCGCCTTCGATTTCTTGGAGCAACTCTTTGTGTTCACGGTATCCGCTCTCAAGTTCCCCAAGTTGTTTCTGACGCTCGATAAGAGTGGAAAACTCCTTGCGTGCGGCTACAAGGTCTTCCGCACTTTTTTGCAGCGCACCAAAAAAGGGGTATACAAACGCGCCTATGACAAGAACGGGAAGCAGTATCGCACCTCCAAGAGTGATGAAAAACTTCCGTTTGGGATCAAGTGTCATGGGGAGTTCGAAATCTTAAAGGAAAATGTGAAGTTAATATTCTCCTCTTTGTTTTTATTGGAGAAAGGAGACACCAAATCGATAAACTTACCGCTCGATTTAATCTTGTTTTCCATCGCAATAACCCGATTTCGTGTATCCGCGTGTCCGGTAAGCTGTACGGTTTTTACCGGGTTTAGCCCTTCATTGATTTCCGATATCGCGAGGGAGTAAAACACCACGCCCTCGGGAGGAAGCGCTGCGAGTTCTTGTAAAATACCCTCGTAATCATCGGTTTTCGTTTGGACATCCCGAATCTTACGGAGCTTACCGAAAAAATCTCTCGTGATGGACTCAATGTTTTCCACTCGCAAGGTCTCCTCCCGAATTTTTTCCTTTTCGATTGCTTCTCGAAACGGTTCAAGCTGAATTTTATTGTAAAGAGCGCTGCTTGCAAGAAGCGCCCCGAACAGTATCGAAAAAAGAGTGATGACGGCCGAGCTCACAAGGGCAAGCCGCCTTGACTTTTCCCATTCAAACCGTTCTTTTTGTTGAGGAGGAAGAAGGTTAAGGCGCAACATAACACGAATGATTACCAATATTCTTACAAATAGACACAAATAATATTTGTAATAATTTGTATATTAAATTCGTAGCCATTAGTGTATTGATGTTAAAATTTCATTGCGCCCCGCAGCGCAAGTCCCAATGCGGTGGTATACCCCAGAGATTCCTCGTAGGAGAGCTCGGGTATTTC
>CAYJUS010000116.1:0-2853 GCA_964373435.1 uncultured Candidatus Saccharibacteria bacterium | reverse complement strand
AATAAGATATGGGAAGACGATTGAGGATTTGCCGAAGGATATTAAGGCGCTGGATTTTACGACGCAGAACCCATTTCTTCTTGACAGGTAATAGAAATTGATTTACGTTCTGTTCAGAACATCGACACATGTTCTTGGAACCTAAATATTTCGGTTTTCTTCAGGTGATGATGGGAGAGAAGAATGTTATTTCTCGTAGGTCCGCATGGTGCTGGAAAGACCATGGGCGGGAAAATCTTGGGAAGCTGGGATTTTCTTGTATTCGACTCAGGTCCGATTGTACGTACGCTCCACGCAGCGGCAGCATCAGGATTGTCGCTTCGGGAGTGGATCCGTGAAGGGGAGCTAAAGCACGGGGTTCATTTCTCTGATAAGATCCTCACGCAACACATACAGGCAATGATCTCTCAGATTCCCAGTGATGAAGGAATGCTTCTTCGGGACATCGTAATAATTGGCCATCGAACGCTGCGAGGGATTCAATATTTTGAGGAACACGTTTCCTTTTCTCAAAGCAAGAATTCCCTAATCATCTTTGTTGAATCCCCTTCAGAGATGATGCGTATCCGCTATGGGCAGCGTGAAGGTAGGATCGTTTCACATGCGGAATTTCAAGAGGTTCTCGGCCGCGAATCCGAAGATCTGCAGGAGCTCCGCCGGCATGCTCATCACAGGGTTCTAAATGACGGAGATGAGCGAATGCTCGAAGCTGCATTGAGAAAGATCGTATTTCAGTGAGTCGCCCCCAATACGTTTGGGGGCTTTTATTTCTGACACCGCTTGATTTTTTGAACTTTCCCCAGTATAATTGACGCAACTCGGAGTTAATCCGAGACGTACATTTACATCAAAGGAGTGTTTATGGCCGCTTTGGATCTACCCGAATATTATGAATTCATCGCAGAGGAGAAGAATGTTCAATCCCTTGATCCTTTGGGATTGGATGATTTCTTGATTGAAAAATTGCCTCGTTTGAATGGCGATAAGAACACCGTCGCCATTGTGGAGTTTTCGAGAAGGCTGGAACTTGCTCCAGATCGTATCCAGTGTTTCGATCCTCTCGCCGCGCGTGCAGCTATTCGAGATTTGAGCATGGTTGCTTCTTCGCTTTGTCGAGGAGGCATAGGAATGGAAGAGGTTCCCGAGGTGGAGAAAGCATTGATAATTCTCTCAAATATCTCTCGCGAGGTGCCAGCGGATACAGTCTTTTCCTACGCCACTCGAAATCCGGAAGGTCGTCGCACAAGGACCTTCACAACTCATTCGCAGGAGAGAGTATTCATTAAGGGAGTTCGTCGAGGCACCGAGAATATTCCTCTTGCGGTGAGGGCGCTCGACATCGCCCAGGGGCTTTCCGTGCGCGAGCCGCGTTTCTCGGCGATGCTGCTCATAGCGTCGGAAAAGTTCGCACCGATGGTCCACGAGATGGCAAGGATTCGGAAGATCGTTACCCCAACGTTCTTCACCGAAGAACTTCGACCATTCTTCGAGCCAAAAGTGATCGGTGGCAAAACGTATCAAGCTCCCGGAGGAGCTCAGACGCCTTTGATCCTCATCGACAACATGTTGTGGGGGGACCAGGGTTCTGGCAGTCGCTACGCAAAATACTTCGGGGAAAACCTTGAGTATCTTCCTTTAATAATGAGGGAACGAACGGCAACGATGCGTTCTCGACCACCCCTCGTCTTTCAGGCGATGCGCGGAATGCCAAAGCCCGATGAAGATCCGCGTGAATGCGATATGGTGAGAGAATCGCTCCTTGCGCTCCGAAAGATGCTTGAGATGCTTGAGCGTTTTCGAATTCCGCACCTCAAGACTGCCCAAGAAAACATGAAGATACGTCCCCAAGGATCTTTGGGGAGCGGCGGCTACAATACCGACATCCTCGTGTATCTCCTTGAGAAGACGACTTCTGCGAAAGCAATCATCGAAGGATTGCTTCGCCTACTTTGACACTACGCCACGATCTCGCAGTCGTGGCGTTTTTATAGATAGTGTGATATTCTCACTGAAAGGTTTTAGCTTTTGTGAGAAGTTTTTATGAAAGTATACCTCGCTACTAAAAATTCCGGAAAGTTACTCGCGGCGAAAGCGGCATTTTCTCGTTATCAGATTGACATTCTTTCACTTGATCGTGAGTATCCAGAAATCCAAGCCGATACAAGTTCTGAAATTGCAAAATATACTGCACTCCAGGCAGCGCGTGATGTTGGCGAAAGCGCAATTCGTGAGGACCACAGCCTTTTTATCAAGTGCCTCAGGATACCAGGTCCCTATACTTCGTTCATTGAGAGGAGGGTTCCTGTGGATGTGTTGCTTCGTATCCTTGATCTCTTTCCCGATAGGAGCGGATATTTCGAAGTCGCCGCATGCTGTGCGCATCCCGATGGGACCTTTCAGGAATTCTCCTACCAGGTTCCTATCGAACTTGCGGGAGAGGAACGAGGGACTTTGAAGTCAGGGTGGAGTCGAATCATTATGCTCAAAGGGGAAACTCGTACGTTCGCAGAATATCCAGAGACGGAACGATTACAGATATGGAACAAGAATTATGAAAAGATCGCGCAGTATTTACGGCATAAGTATTCACTAAAGAATAGGTAAATGGCGTCAAGAATGTCCGGAGTGTTCAAAGCGGGGACCGTCCGAAATCCTCTATTGGTCAAGATTCCGAAGCGACTTCAGCGGATGTATCGCCTCGTTCGCATTGCTTTTCCTTCTCGCCTTAATGCGATGGCATTGGATTCAAGCAGGGTCGCGCCGCGCGAAAGCGGCATCTATACTGCTGGTGAAGTAGTATTTTCCCTTGCGCATTTTCGGAACGTCACAGTCAGAGTTCGTGCGGACCGAGAT
>CAYJUS010000115.1:0-2916 GCA_964373435.1 uncultured Candidatus Saccharibacteria bacterium | reverse complement strand
ATCTCGGAAAGATCCTTCAAAAGCTCTGCCTCGCGCATCTTTTCTTCGCGCGAGAGCGAGGGGGAAAGCTTTGCCTTTCTTATCAAGGCAAGCTCCGCTTCAATGTCGCGTTTGAGCACCGCAAACCCGCGCCGTATGGCTTCTTCGGCTTCCCGCATTTCTTTCATAAAGAGAACGTGCTTTTTTCGGCCGTGATAGACATGGAATACCGTATATCCCCCGAGCGCCGTAAGAATAATCGCCAACACCACAATAACACCGAGGTAAAACGTTTCATAACTTATGCGGGAACTCCCCAGCTGGAAGGCGGTGGGTCGTACCATCATTTGAATCTGGGGCGTCGGGGGGCTTACTTCTTCGGCAATCTTGCTTTGCGCCCACAAAAGATAGTTTCCGCTCAAAAGGAACGTCGTGTGGCGGTAAAACCACTCCCCTGTTTTGTCGGAGACCGCATTTTGAGAAAACGTCTCGCCGGTCGCAATGTTCTGAAGATAAATCACGACCTCTGTTTGAGGGCTTTCGGTCTTGCCGCCAATGTAAAATATCTCCTCGTTCGATATATTGCGGGATACCGAGGTAATAATTGGCGGCGCTAACTCGAGCTCTTGAGCAAAAACGGTTCCCCCCAAAAAGAGGGTCAAGCCCGCAACGAGGAAAATCAAAAGCGTTTTCCCGCCGTAGCGATCCCGAAAACGCTTTAAATCCTCGAGCGGCCTCTTTATGGTTTCGGGGAGCTCCTTTTTTACTCGTTTGAACTCTATGCGACGGTGCCACCGCCGCGCCATAAACGCAAAGGAAATCAAATTGGTAAATAGCATCGCTGCCCCCAGCCAAAACCACCTCCACGGGACAAACCACTCTCCGAATTCAACTCCTTCGCTTCCGACAAACTGGAAGACTCGGCTGACGATCGCAAGGTGCTGGGTTACTTCGAGATTATTCCCCGCGTTATCAAACGCGCGTACGATGATATCATACGTACCAAGCTCAAGTTCGGGTAAGACATAGGGGCTCTCCGCTTCAATAAAGAGGGGTTTATCTCCGGAAGAGGATGCTGAATTGCTATCCCCTTGAGACGAATCCTTCTTAAAAGTCAAGGGAATAAGCTTTAATTCATAGTGAGAAATGCCGGAGGCGGCATCAGTCGTCGAAAACTCCACAACAGGCTGCCTTCGATCTGTTGTCTCGTTCGGAATGATCTTAACCGGAAACATAGCGGGAGGCGTGGTATCAATTTTTATCGCAAAATTGGTGGTTCCTCCCCACGCGCCATCGCGAAGGGATTTTAAGTGGAAATACTGAATCCCGTCTCCGAGGTTTTTATACGTAACCGAATTTCGCGCACCTTCCGAAATGTCATCGGGAAGATCCACGGGATCGCTGTTTAGGACGTAACTGAAGCCGTCTGCCGCCCCGTCTCCCTCCCAGCGTAGCACGACGTGCGGATTCGCGTACCATAACGACTGATCAGGATGCGTTTCAGAAACCACAAGGGGGCCGAGGGGCGGAGGGAGAACCAGCTGAAAAAGGGCGTCTCCTCTTTGATTCAACACATCCGTCCCTTTTCCGTCATTCAAAAGGACCTTGGAACTGTCGAGAAATCGGACGGTCGCCACGCCCACAGAATTTACCCGAAACGTAAGCCGTGTCACAAGGCCGCTCGTCGTGGTGAGTCCTCCCGGGATTAACCCCTGAAGATTAATTTCCCCTTTTTGGTTGTTGAATTTCGGCTGCATCGCCCAAATCCCGATGATTGATTTACCCGTAGAGGGAGAGACCAGCTGAAGTTTATCGGGGGGGAAGCGTAACGAAACCTCAACCGCGTTGACGGATTCGTTCTCCGTATTTAAAAAGATGGATACCTCAAACGTGCTATCCACGGTGAACGTACCGGCACTGGGACCCAGGGAAAGAGTAGCGGCCTCTGCCGCACTTGCAACACAAAAAAGCATAACCGCAAAAAGGCCGGCGAGCAGGGTTTTCGCCCCTATTTCTTTTTGATCGCGAATAATTTTTGCCATACTATTTTTCTTATTGCCCGGAAGATGAGAATCGCTCCCCCCGCAAAAAGAAGAGACAGAAGAAGGGCGCGGTGCCATCCGGCTTTCTCCTCCGGGTAAAGCGCCGCAACTCGTTCGTTTCCTGCTTTGTCAATTGCTTTTACGAAAATCGTGCTTGTACGCTTCTGATCGCGAAGCCGGTACGGGCTTTCGGCAACCACCCATTCGCCCTCCCCGAATTTTATATTAAAAATACTAAATTCATTCTCTTCCTTCACTTCATACCAATCAATGCCGGAACCTTTGTCTTGGGCGGAGAAAACGAGCGCCCATTTCCCGTCAAAGAGATTCTGGCTTTTGATAATTTCGGGGGTAAAGGGTTCGGGCGGCTCGCGGTCGACGTCGGGAAAAATTTCGGGGCGAGAAGAATTTTCCAATACGGTTAATTCGAGCGGCGAGACCCTGGGGGAGGCCGGAGAGCCCGGAGGATCGCTTTTTAATATCCGCAGTCCCGTTGCATCAATCACGACTTCGCCCACCTCTTTTGGATAAAAGAAAAAAGAAAAAAGATATCCCTCTTTTCCATTATACCCTCCCGGGATAATTCCGGAAAACGAAATGGCAGATTCTTCAAGCGTTGGCCGCTTCACCCAAAAATTAATGAGAGACGAACCGTCACGAATTTCCTGAAACTCAAGTTTGTTTTGAGGAAGCACGATCTTCCCCTCAACCGCGTTTATGCTTTCTCCTTCTGTATTCAAAAACACTCCGACCTCGGAAAGCCTTCCCATTCCTATCTCTTTCCCGTGGGCGCCAAAGTAGAGCTCCGCAGCCCTTGCGGGTAACACACTAATGGCAACAACTAGCGCTAAACTGACGCAAAACACTAGCCCAAAACCGACGCGAAACCTTAAAT
>CAYJUS010000114.1:0-2918 GCA_964373435.1 uncultured Candidatus Saccharibacteria bacterium | reverse complement strand
GCGGTTGAAGCGCTTCTTACGAATGGGCTTGTCATAGTTGCGGGAGAGATCACGACAAAGACGTATGTGGAAATTCCAAAAATTGTGCGGGGGGTGATACGCGACGCCGGCTACACCGACCCTCACTACGGTTTTTATCACGAAAGTTGCGGCGTGTTTGTCTCTATCCAAGAACAGTCGCCTGACATTGCGCGCGGCGTAACCCGTAAAAAAATAGAAGATCTTGGGGCCGGAGATCAAGGGGTAATGTACGGATACGCGACCGATGAAACAAGAGAATTGTTGCCTATACCCATTGTGCTTGCGCATCGTCTCGCGAAGCGCCTTGCAAAATTGCGAAAGACCGGGGCCATTTCGTATCTTCGGCCGGACGGAAAATCGCAGGTCACGCTTGAATATCAAGACGGAAGACCAAAACGAATCATAAACGTGTTGGTTTCCACCCAACACGACCCCCACGTTAGTTTGAAAACAATCCAGAGGGATATCATTAAAAAAATCATTCTTCCGGTTCTTCCCAAAAAACTTATTACTCTTGATACCGAATTTTTAGTAAATCCTACGGGACGGTTTGTCCTTGGAGGACCGCGAGCAGACACGGGTCTTACCGGCAGAAAAAATATTGTTGATACCTACGGCGGCATCATACCGCACGGCGGCGGATCATTTTCAGGAAAAGATCCGACAAAAGTAGATCGTTCGGGAGCGTATGCGGCCCGTTGGGTCGCGGTAAATATCGTGAAGGCGAGCCTCGCAAGGAGAGTAGAAGTACAGGTTGCCTATTCTATCGGCGTTTCGCACCCGCTTTCTTTGAACATCAATACGTTTGGAACGGGCACGGTTCCGGACGAGACGCTTCGCGAAGTTGCCAAAAAAGTATTCGATTTGCGCCCCGGCGTGATTATCGAAACCCTTAAACTCCGCCGCCCGCTCTACCGACAAATTGCAACCTACGGCCATTTTGGTCGTCCGGAATTGAAACTCCCGTGGGAGAAAATAGATAAAGCGGCGTTGTTAAAACGGATTAGGTTGTAAAAGTTCATTACGCATGAGAAATAAAAAGCAAAAAGTTAATATTATAGGGTACGGTTTTGTGGGGCAGGCAAACGCTGTGGGGCTTAAACGCCTTGGCTACGATGTCGCCGCTTATGATATTCAAGAGAAAGAGAATATTTATGGGGTCAAGGAGTTTGACGAAATCCCCCTGACCGTGGGAGAGCAGCTTCCTGATTCTGGAATCCATATCATCTGTATCGCAGAGAAGAACTTTAAAGATCAGAGAAGACAAGAGGTTGGGCATATCGCAAGAGCACTACACGAATTAAAAGGTAAGGGCACTGTCATATTACGTACTACCGCTTTGCCGCGATTGGTTTCCGGACTGCCCTTTGATTTCTATTGGGTTGAATTCATTAGGGAGAGAACTGCGATTGAAAACTTTTTAAACCCCGAACTTATGGTCGTTGGGCGCAAAACAAGCAAGATATTTCCATTTGAAAAAGAATTCCCAAGCATTTATTACTCGACCCCGGAAGAAGCAAGCCACATAAAATACCTTTGGAATATCTGGAACGCAAAAAGAATCAGCTTTGTGAACGAATTCGGTCATCATTTGCGAGAGAGAGGGATAGATATGGATCGGGTACTCAAGCCAATTTTTGGAAACCAGAAATATTTAAAGTGGGGGAGTGCTTTTGGCGGACATTGCCTGCCCAAAGATACGGAGGCCTACCTTGCCGAGTATCCCGACCTCCTGCATCTACGGGTAACCATTAAAGCAAATAATATCCATAAAAAAAGGTATCCAGATCTCGAGCCTACGTACTAACATGAAGACACTTATCACCGGGGGAGCGGGTTTTGTCGGTTGGCATCTTGCAAAACTGCTTTCCGAAAATTCTTCACACAAGGTTTATATCATTGATGACTTATCTCGGGGCAGGCAGGATGAGGATTTTTCCGAAATTGTAAAAAAGGATAATGTCGAGTTTTTTAACCAAGATTTGAAGGACATAGAAACATTAAAGAAAGTGAGCGAAATAGGATTTGATTGTATTTACCACTGTGCCGCAGTAAACGGGACTAAGAATTTCTATGAAAGGCCTTACCATACTCTTTCAAATAACGTTTTAACCGCGATTAATATTATTGAGACCTTTAAGAATTCGCGAGCAAAGTTTCTTTTTACCTCAAGTTCAGAAACCTATAGCGGGAATGAAAATCTAAGCGTCCCCACCCCGGAAGTAGTCAACGTAAGCATAAAAGACGTGTTTAATCCAAGGTGGAGCTATGCGGGGAGCAAAATAGTCGGGGAACAGCTTTTTATTCATGCCGCAAAGGAATACGGAATTCGATTTTCCATTGTGCGGCCCCACAATTTCTATGGGGAAAGAATGGGATATGATCATGTGATACCCGGAGTTATAAAAAGAATCCTTGAAAAGCAGGATCCGTTTGAGATAATTGGCGGGAATGAAACAAGAAGTTTCTGCTATGTGGGAGACGCGGTTCGCGCGATGGAAAAAGTTATGGTGTCGGATAAAACCGACGGGAAAATTATTAACATAGGGAGAAGCGACGAGATTCTTATTGAGGAGGTCTATAAAAAGATATTTGATCTTACGGGGTTTAGCCCTAAAAACGTGGCACAAAAAGATTCTCCCGAGGGGTCTGCCCCACGCCGATGTCCCGATGTCAGTTTGCTCAAAGAACTCACCGGCTATTCCGCCCAAACTCCGCTTGAAGAAGGCATACGAAAGACATATGAGTGGTACAAGACGCACGCACTATAAATTCACATGATTCTAAAAAACGTTACAACCCTGCTCCTTGAAAATAGAGGGATAAGACAGACGATATTCAAAAATAGCATGTGGTTGATGCTTGCCGAAGGGATAAGCAAAACACTGAAGTTGGTA
>CAYJUS010000113.1:0-3116 GCA_964373435.1 uncultured Candidatus Saccharibacteria bacterium | reverse complement strand
ATACCCTCCCGGGATAATTCCGGAAAACGAAATGGCAGATTCTTCACGCGTTGGCCGCTTTATCCAGAAATTAATAAGAGACGAGCCGTCCCGGATTTCCTGAAAATCAAGTTTGCCTTGAGGAAAGACGATTGTTCCTTCAACCGCGTTTATGCTCTCTCCCTCCGTATTCAAAAACACTCCGACTTCAGAAAGCTTTGCCATTCCTATTTCTTCTCCGTGGGCGCCAAAATACAATTCCGCTGCTAATGCCAAAATCGGCATCAGTGCGAAACTAACGCTAAATAGTAACGCAAAACTGACGCGAAACCTTAAACCTAAAACCTGAAACGTGAAACGTGAAGCTTGAAACATGAAACGTGAAGCTTGAGACACAAAGCCTTTATTTTAATTTCCTAATTATTCCCCACAGCATTGCGCCAATATCCTCGGCTAATTTTATTGCTTTGTTATAATCTTCTCTAGAAAGATACTTTTCAGCCAGGGAAAAATGCAATAAATACTTTGATTCTTTTAAAGATCCGTAGGAAATCTCAAGAAAATTTTTATGAACCTTTTCTCTGCCTCTGGCATACCCTTCAATATAATTCAACACAACCGATAAAGCCGCTCTCCGTAACTGAGAAGTAACACCATATAATTCATTCTTAGGAAACTTTCTCGTTAACGCATAAGCAAAATGAACATATTCATCCATCTCTCTTTTTAATTTTTCATGATACGTTTCGGGTTTCATGTTTTATGCTTCACGTTTCATGCTTCACGACGCTATCCGGTCCACCAGTATGCGAGGATGCTGAAATCAACCAAGTCAATGACGCTATCTCCGTTGAAGTCGACGGAAGAAAGTGGGTTGGATCGGCCAAACCAATACACCAGTATCGAAAAATCGATGAGGTTTACTCGGCAATCACCATTTAAATCCCCCTCGCAGGGAAGTTGTCCTTGGGACGGCGCTTCTTCGGTTGTTATACCAACAGTGAAAAATAGCCGCGCGCTTGCCGTACTGGTAATCCCATCTGCCAAGGCGCGCGCAAAAATCTCGTATGTCCCGAACTCCAAAGAAGAGGTGTCCCATGTATACGCGTAGCGTCCGATCCTATCGGCGTTCGTATCGAAAGAAAACTTACTTTGGCCATCCGTTCCCGAGATGATAACTTTTGCGCCGGGAGCAGAGTACCCGCTCATACGAAGCGGGTCCCCTTTTTTCACCCGCGTTTTATCAGCCCAAATGGTAGGGGGTATGAGAATCCCTTCTACGGTAGTCACCGTGCCTTGCTCGATCTTCCTTATAAGGGTCACAAGGTTTGATCTCCTTCCTTCGAAATCTCGACTGTAAAGAGCAAATACGTAGTCACCCGCTCGAAGTCCTCGAAGTGTTATCGCGAAGACGGCATCGACTCCTGAAGTAGCGACTGAGGCAATCTGGCCATCCTTTAAGAGAACGACTTCGCTTTGGGGATACGCCTTTCCCGAGAAGGTGATGGTCGAGGGGAAAACGGGTGTTGGCTCGGGGGGGGCTCCCCCCACGGGCGAAGGAGGTGGCGTCTCTTCAGGAAAATAGAGAAATCCGGAACGGACGGTAAAATTCGTGCTTGTGCTTTCTCCTATCACTGTTTGCCCGGTGCTTGAGAAATACTCAAAAGAGGCGGAGGTTGACCTCCCGCCTTCAATGGTAATTACAGGATCTCGAACGGTAAAGTTTGTACTTGTGTACTCTTCTCCGCTTACCCCGAAAGGTCCCCAGAATAATCCATTGGCTAAAAAGATCGCGATGGTAACCGTGAAGATCCTGCAGAATTTCTTGGAAAAACAAAACACTTCTCTTGTCTCTTTCCCCTTGTCCCTTGTTGCTTGTCCCTTGTCTCTTGCCCCTTGTCCCTTGTCTCTTGTCCCTCGCTACAGCTACCTCGATGGGATTTACGTTCCGGATTCTATGGTAGGAGGAGTAGAGGTCGGCTTCTCTCCCTGCGGAGCCCCGATGTTCACGGGTGCTACTTCAAGGATTTTATTCGCCACGGGATCATACAAAATTGCGCGTTTTGCGTTCGTATAAATCAGGACTTTATCTCCTTTCTTTGCTTTTTCAAAAAAGGGCTGATCTTTTAACCGTTCGGGGTCTGTGACGGTCGCAACCGTCGGGTCTTCGCCTTCGGGCAGAACCATGAGCTCTGATACCCGCCTCACAATTTCCCTCACTTCCTGTTGGGCTAATTGCTGGGGGTTTTCCTTGAATTTGGCAACTTGATTCCAGAAGTAATATGCAGCTGCCGCGGTTCCTATGAGAAGCAGGAAGAAAACAAGGGGGAATAACTTTTTAAGTATGCCGATTTTTTTCATGGTTTGTTTCGTGCTTGGTCTTGTTTGGGTTGAAGCACGTACGTTACTTGGCTTGGTTACGCATTATCCGACCTTTATGGGTCAGAAGCTAGAATTTAGGATTTAGGATTTAGATCGATGATTCGGTTGAAGATGTTTCAGACGGAGCGGTTGTTTCAGACGGAAGAATCACAGGAAAAACCTCGGGTGTTGATTCGATTATGCTTCCTGTATCAACTGGCGGAGAACCTGCATCGTTTTGGGAGGAATCGACGGAAGTTTCAGATCCTCCGAATATTCCGTCAAAGAAATCTACGACTGGTGAAATAATTGATGCGGGGCCCGAAGTGGGCTCCGGAGTAGATACAACCGGCGAAGAAAATGTTTTTGCGTTTTTAACCGCTAGGGCAATCCAGCTGAATCGGATATCAACCGGCGCTTCTTTGTTCAAAAGTATGGTAAATCCTTGTATGCTTTTCTTTGTGATAAGGAATCGGATGTCGTTTGTAAATATGAGCTCGTCCGCCGCTTCCAAGAGCGCAGCTTGGTCCTCAATCGCGTCAAGCGAAATAGATGCGTTCACGACGGGTGTTTCAATGTATTCGCGCTCAAACCCAACCTCAACCAGCCGTGATCCTTTGCTCACCACCGCGAATCCACCGGTATCAGACGTAAAGTACGGCCGGCCAAAGAATATCACGTCTCCGTTAAAGGCGATTTCTTGGTTAAGCGCGTTTATGTAGTCAACCACAAGGCCCTCGGTAATAACTCTTGGCGTAATAATTTCAAGCGCGGCT
>CAYJUS010000112.1:0-3121 GCA_964373435.1 uncultured Candidatus Saccharibacteria bacterium | reverse complement strand
GGACCATTAATCCGGTCGCACGCATTGTAAAAACGGTTCGCGCTAAGCCCTCAGTAATTCGCATTCTTGTTGATGGCGCGCAATCAGTACCCCACCTTCCCACAAATGTAAAGAAACTCGGATGTGATTTTCTTGCGTTTTCCGGCCACAAAATGCTTGCGCCAACCGGAGCCGGTGTTTTGTATGTGAAAAGAGAGATACTTGAAACCATGCCGCCGTTTCTCGTAGGGGGACACATGATACGGGAAGTAACTACCAAGAAATCTCATTGGAATGATCTTCCATGGAGGTTTGAGGCGGGCACATCAAACATTGCAGAGGCGATTGGTTTGGGAGCCGCGATCGATTATTTAAATACAATTGGCATGGAACGCGTGAGAATATATGAGGAAGAGTTAACACGATACGCTCTGAGTCGGCTAGAAAAAATAAAGGGACTTCGAATCTATGGTCCAAAATTCGCGAAGGACCGAGTGGGCGTTATTTCGTTTACCATGAAAGAAGTGCATCCGCATGACATTGCAACGCTTCTTGATCAGGAAGGAATTGCGATTCGCGCGGGGCACCACTGTACCATGCCGCTTCATCGCGAAGCCCTTAAAATTGAGGCTTCGGCCCGCGTGAGTTTTTATGTCTACAACACAAGAAAGGATGTAGATAAGCTTGTTGAAGCGCTTAAGAAGATACAGAAGATGTTTATATAAAAACAAAGCGATCCCAATATCCGAATGCCATCCTAATAATCCGAATATATTCGGGACATTCGGGTGGATGATTCGGGTCATTCGGGTCGCATCAATGAGCGATATCTATCGCGAAAAGGTGCTTGACCACTATAAACACCCCCGAAATTATGGGAAAATAAAGAATCCGGATTTTTCACACGAAGAGCAAAATATTTTTTGCGGCGATTCGGTTGAAATATACGGCCTTTTAGACAAAGACATCATCCCGCATATAAAGTTTACCGGTAGGGGATGCGTGATAAGCCAAGCCGCAGCTTCGTTGCTTCTCGAAACACTGCAGGGAAAATCAATAAAAGAGATCGAGAGATTAACCATAAAAGATGTGGTACAATTGCTTGGGGTATCATTAAGTTCTACGCGCATGAAATGTGCGGAGTTGCCGCTACTTGCGTTGAAGAAAGGTTTGGGAATTTTGAAATAAAAAAGGATAGATAATAATACCAATTAATACGCACGACGTTAATTTGGGGAGGTTGAACCGAGCACATAACACATAACATTATGTGCTCGGTTCAACCTCCAGAAATTGACGTGACGTTATTCGTACGTTGTTGGTATCACAACCATGAATTTTATTGATCGGATTTGGCCAGTTCGTATCGCCCATGCCCACTGCGACGTTCCCTGCGGGATTTATACTCCGGAGCCCGCAAAAACCGCAGCAGACACCGTCGCAAAGATGGTCGAGAAAATTCAGGCGCTCTCAAAAGACAACTCTCCGGCTGAAGCAACGCGAAATTCCTTTGTGCGGATGGTCCTCACCAAAGAGGAGCATGCCGAAAAATGCAAACGGGAGCTTTTGATTCTTTGGACCGATTACTTCAAGCCCGAACATCTCCTGATGTTTCCCGGTCTCCACGAAACGTTTTGGAAAGCCGCAAAGCTTTGTTCCAAAAATAAACAGTCAGTTGATCCCGAAGCGGCAAAAGAACTGCAAGAGGCGGTAGCAACAATTGCCGATATGTTTAATAAAGCAGAGCAAGAGAAGACTAAATAGGTTTATCTTATGACCCCTTTTCCCACAATTCGTTTCATAGTGAGGGGAGAAAGCATGGCGCCGAGATTTTCTTCTGGAGAAAAGATTTTAGCGAATCGGCTAAGCTATGCCTTGCGAAAGCCGAGAAGGGGAGAGGTAGTTGTCGCAAGAGACCCGCGAGATGAATCGAGAGAATTGGTAAAAAGAATTGTGGCGGTGCCGGGAGACACCATCGGCGGCGTTCTGCTTCGTCCAAACGAATATTTCCTGAGAGGGGATAACGAGAGGCAAAGCACCGATAGTCGTACGTTTGGCCCGGTTGCGAAAAATCATATCATCGGAAAAGTAATTTCGATGCGCTAACCCACGCTGTCCTCCTTTCGGGGGTTGACACCCCTTTCTAATTTTTGCTACAGTTACAATTGATGCCTGAAAAGACCACAACCGATAATAATACCAACAACGGGAATGGAAATGCGGTGATGATACCTGCGGCAATTATTGTTGCCGGTTTAATTATTGCGGGCGCGGTGATCTATTCGAACGGCGGCCCGAAAAGCGCGAGCGTGGGAGATACGGGCGGAAACACCACTCCGACGACTCTCCCCACCGGAGGATCTCCCGTTAATGTTTCTGAGGATGACGACCCGTTTAGGGGCGATGCCAATGCGCCGGTGGTCATGATTGAGTTTTCCGATTTTCAGTGCCCCTTCTGTAGAAGTTTTTTTGAAAATACCCTTACACAACTTGAAGAGAAATACATAAAAACAGGAAAAGTGAAACTCGTATATCGTGATTTCCCGCTTTCCTTTCATCCTGCGGCACAAAAGGCTGCAGAAGCGGGAGAGTGTGCGGATGACCAAGGAAAGTTTTGGGAGATGCATGATAAAATCTTCGAAGAGCAGTCAAAGCAAGGGCAAGGCACCATTCAGTTTTCCGTGGACGATATTAAAAAGTGGGCGGGCGAGATCGGACTGAACACCACGAAGCTTAATGACTGCATGGATTCGGGGAAATATGCCCAAGAGGTTCAGAAAGACGCTGCGGACGGTACCGCGGCAGGAGTTTCGGGAACCCCCACCTTCTTTATCAACGGAAAGCAACTGGTGGGCGCCCAGCCGTACAGCGTTTTTGAGCAGACGATTGAAGCAGAGTTGCAGTAGTGATTCGTGGTTCATATGTAGTCTAGATACCCCTCCAAAAAAGGGGTTTTATGATATAATGGATGAATGGAATCAGTAAAAAGCACGAAAGGCTTTATCCTCAAACAACATGACTGCATCCGCGGTTTTACGTTGCTCGAACTCCTCATCGTCATTGCCATCATCGCTATTTTAGCCGCTTTTCTCATCTTTGTCTTGAACCCGGCAGAAACCCTGCGAAAAGGCAGGGACTCGCA
>CAYJUS010000111.1:0-3141 GCA_964373435.1 uncultured Candidatus Saccharibacteria bacterium | reverse complement strand
AAACTTATACCCCTTGAAGAGGAAAAGAGCTACACAGATTTTCTCATCGGTAAAACCAATGGAGAAAGAAGAGATATTTTGTATGCCGCGTGCGAAAAAAGATTGGCGGACGATTTTTCCTCAGTGTTTGATCGCGTAGGCCTTGAGTTGCGGGTGCTCGATATCGAATCAGCCAGCATCGCGCGATCTCTCATTCGGGGGAGCGCCATTGAACCCGTCATTATAATGGATATTGGCGCGCGCACTACGGACGTCACCATTTTCCACGACGGCCTCGTCCGTTTTTCCGGTACCATTTTTTCTGGAGGAATTTCTTTTACCCACGAACTTGTGAATAAACTTAACATTCTTCCCGAAAAAGCAGAGGCATTGAAACGGGAGGTGGGGCTTGACCCGGAACGGGAAGGGGGGAAGGTAATGCTTGTTTTACAAAACATTCTTCAGCACATTGCCGGGGAAACCAATAAGATGAAGCAATTTTATGAAGAGGCATCTAAGGAAAAAATCAAAAAAGGATTTTTTGTTGGCGGAAGCTCTCTTCTTCCCGGGCTCGTTGACTACTTCAATTTAAATACCGGGATTTCGTTTTCGTTGGGAAACCCCCTACAGGGCTTAGCATCCGGAGATCTTTTTCCCGATTCCGCATCCGAACACCCCCCCCTTACAAATGTTCACCCCATCCTCTTTTCAAATGTCGTTGGGTTGGCTATCCGGGGTCTTGAGGTAAATCCCGAAAGAGTAGGGATAAATTTGTTGCCAAAAAAGGAGAAAACGGGGTTCTCGCAATTTATCCCGCACATAAACTAGACCATGGCTACGCTTCGTTGGAATTTTATGTTTCCATGGCCCTTGTAAAAATCATGAAGATATCGTATTTTGATTTGCCGTAAACTGGAAAACTGTCTCGTCTATGTGTGGGATTTATCTACAGATACGGGTTATCATAGCGGGAAATATTGTGGTATAATACATATGACTTTGAAAGGTCGATAATGAAACAAGAGAACAATGAAACAATAGAAAAATGAAGCAAAAAGGTTTTACCCCGCACCTTTTCGCGGGGAAAACCCAAAAAGATATGAGAGTAACACTTAAAAAAGGTGCGGGGTTTACCTTAATCGAAATTCTTATTGGGATAGCGCTTCTTGCAATTTTGCTCTCGCTCGTGATTGCCGCAATCAACCCTGCGCGTCGTTTTTCCGAAGCGCGAAACACTCAGCGCTTTAGTGATGTCACCGCGATCATGGATGCGATAAACCTTAACATGCTCGCAAATAGCGGAGTCTGGACATGTGTTTCGGGCCCCTTTCCCACCACGGCGAGTACCACAGCCCAGCAGACAATGTCGAACACCGGGTATAATATCTGTGGGTGTATCGTAACGCCCGGGTACATTGCTTCGGTGCCCGTTGATCCTTCCACAGGAAGCGGTGGGGGACAACTTACCTGCGGCACCTACGATACCCAGTATGAGATCGTTCAGAGTACCAGCACCCTGGTAATTACAGTGAGAGCACCTGACGCGGAACTCGCAGAGACGATCTCGATAAGTAGATAACGCGCAAGATTCTTTGAATCGAAAATTAAATCTAAATAAAGAAGAACAACCAAAACCCTACTTTTCGATAGGGTTTTGGTTGTTCTTCGGCACAGTCGAGGATAATCCCAAGGGGAAATCGAAGAGCGGTATCTTGAAGAGTTGTATCCCGGGAGGAAATTTGATAGAATAAGTGCATCTCACGATTCAGGGAGGGTGAACCCCTCAACGGGGGGAGGTTCGTCCCTTTGGCATTAAACCCATGCCAGACCAAAAAGACATAATACTTATCATAGAGGACGACCCCGCACCAGAGCTTCGCACGGTGCGGGGCGAGACTCAAATTAACAGCGTCTTGTGCGTATCATTATGACAGAAGCCAAAGACACAATACTTATCATAGAGGACGACCCCGCACCAGAGCTTCGCACGGTGCGGGGCGAGACTCAAATTAACAGCGTCTTGTGCGTATCATTATGACAGAAGCCAAAGACATAATACTTATCATAGAGGACGACCAGTTTTTGCAAAAGATTTACAGCAATAAATTGCATGCCGAGGGGTTTGGAGTTTCGCAGGCCGCCGAGGGGAATGAGGGGCTGCGAAAAGTAAAAGACGAGAAACCCGATCTTATTATCTTGGATTTAATCTTGCCGGGAAAGAATGGCTTTGACATACTTGCCGAGATCAAAGGGAATGACACCACAAAAGAAATTCCCGTCATCATATTGAGCAATCTTGGGCAGGATAAAGACATTAAACGCGGGCTCGAGATGGGCGCGGTTGATTACTTCGTAAAGACCGATATAAAACTATCAGAAGTTTTGGGGAAAGTGCGTGAGCATCTCTTGAAGGCAAAGATGAAAAAAGAAGGATAGGGGGGATGGAGGGCGTGTAGCTCCCTCCTACGCCCTCAGTACATTCGGGCTTCGGAAGGGCAGACAGTTGGTTAGACTCCGTTGCTTGCTCTTCCGTAGCTCCGATCGTAATCGGAGCGAAGGAGAGGGCGTGTAGCTCAGTTGGTTAGAGCACGTCACTGATAATGACGAGGTCCGTGGTTCGAGTCCACGCACGCCCACAGCGAGCCCAAACTTTAGTATGGGGTACAGTAATTACGGGGTCGATGGTTTTTATTGAAATAAGAATATACTCCACACAAGAAGCGGCAGAGGCGACGCCTCTCGAGGGACTTAAGAAATCTCAACAAAAATGGAGCGAGTTACTCGCAGAAATTTCCGAGACGCAAGGAATAGAATATAAAATTGAGCCGAGGAATGTGGCGACAGCAACGACACTATTCTCGGGTCAGTATTGATTATACGAAGGAAGAAAGATTAACATTTTTGATTGGTTAGATCCTGGAATCAAACTATAATACAAAACATGAAAAAACATATTTTATTTAGTTTGATATTAACAGTTTTGGCGGGCGCGCTGTTTTTGGCGGCGGCTGACGCCCTGGCGGCAAAAGGTATAGTAAAAAACGATGGGAGCTCTGGCAGCAGCGGCCGTATCCTCGTAACCACAAGCGATGCGGCTTCGGCAGTCCAGCCCGGCAGCGACATTGAGTTTGGCGAAGACATCGCCAGCAGAGGCATCAATGT
>CAYJUS010000110.1:0-3178 GCA_964373435.1 uncultured Candidatus Saccharibacteria bacterium | reverse complement strand
GACATGACCCCTCGCATTCTCGCGCAAGAAGCAGTTCGGGTCGGGAAATATGCCGGATTTAAGACAAAAGTCATTAACGAGAGCGGTATTCGGAAACTAAAAATGGGCGGGGTTCTCGGCGTATCGCAAGGATCAAAAGAACGGCCTAAGTTTATTGTGATGGAGTATCTAAAAGGCAAAAGGCGAGAGAAACCGGTTGTGTTGGTCGGGAAGGGCGTTACTTTTGACACTGGCGGATTAAACTTAAAACCCAGCGATCATATTTACGAAATGCACATGGACATGTCTGGCGGCGCGGCGGTTATCCACATCTTGGGAACGCTTGCGCGACTTAAAGTAAAGAAAAATATCATTGGCCTCATCCCTGCGGTGGAAAACATGCCCTCGGGTTCGAGCTACCGGCCCGGCGATCTCTTAAAAACCATGTCTGGCAAGACCATTGAGGTTTTAAATACGGACGCAGAGGGACGGGTGATTCTTGCAGACGCTCTGACCTACGCAAAACGCTATAAGCCGCGTCTCGTGATTGACATTGCGACCTTGACCGGGGCTGCGGTCATAGCCTTGGGCGAACGCGCCTCTGCAATTTTTACCGAAGATCCGAAACTTGAACGCGCGCTCCGGGAAACAGGCGAGAAAACAGGGGATTATGTCTGGCCGCTCCCGCTTTGGGAGGAATATGAGGAAGAAATTAGGGGCACCTTCGGCGATGTGGCCAATATCGGGAGCACCAAGTACGGCGGCGCGATCACGGGCGCGGTCTTCTTGTGGCAGTTCATCAAAGATTCTCCCTCGGCCATGAGCAACTCAGGGTCGAAAGACTCGGGACCGAATGGCTCGGGACGTGCGTCTTCGACTCCCACATGGGTCCACTTTGATATCGCGCCGCGCATGACCTCGATAGAGGGGGATTATCTCGCAAAAGGAGCGGCGGGAGCCTCCATCGCACTTCTCATTCACTTTCTGAAACAAACTTAGCAAGTATCACACTTTTGACGATCGTCAAAGGTGTGATCGACGATGATCGCATCCAACGGTGTATACTTAGTAAGCATAAAGAAAGGTCGAAAACCTTAATCATAGTATGGTATTTATCTACAATACCTGCAGGGACGTAAATACCGCGAAGGAGCTCGGGAAGAAAATCATCAAAGCGCGGGTGGCAGCGTGCGTGAACATTTGGCCGATGCACTCAATCTATTTCTCCGATGGGGAACTTAAGGAAGATACCGAGGCAGTGCTTTTTATCAAAACGAACGAACCCAAGATGGCGGAGATCGAAAACTTCCTCATTAAAAATCATACCTATACCACGCCGATCGTGGCCGCACTCGAGGTGAAGCGCTTGAATCGAGAATACAAAGAGTGGATGGGGACGGTGATGGCGTAAGAGAAATCTGAGTCAATGGACGCCTAAAATTGAGGCTGCGTAGCCATCCGCGGCATGGTATAAAAGCTACATGAGCACAGTCACTCTTCCCAAAAAGTTATCTCCTGCAGTAAAGGAGATTATTCTACAAGCCTTGTTTGAAGTTTTGAACGATCCAGATTTTGGTTTGGAATTAACTCCCCAAGCAAAAAAACGCCTTGCAATAATACCAAAAAAAGGAAAAACACTGACGCTCTCGGAAATTAAGAGACGGTACTACTAAACGTGGTTCCGTGGCCGATCGAGTTCACGAGGGAGGCAGAAAACGACCTCCGGCGGGATAAGATTTATAAAAAGAAATAATCGGGTATGAACGCTGAAACACGAACCTGTCGAAATTTTAAACAGCAGTTCACAACTTGTCCGGAGCAAAGCCTAAGGATTGAGCCGACAGCGTTAGAAATGGGGAACTATGCTATGGCATAGCGATATGACGCGTCATAACACTTTAAAAACATGACCAGTGAAACAAAAAAATGACTGAAGAAACTAAACAGTGTCAGAATTGTCCCGATAAATCATTCGCAACGCGGATAGATTTATCGAGGATCCGCGATCCGAAGAATCGGGACAAAAACCAATGAATTCTGAAACTAAGGTTTGTCAGAACTGCAAAGTTTCGTTTGAAATAGACGCTTCGGATTTTACATTCTACGAGAAAATGAAAGTCCCGCCGCCCACGTGGTGCCCGGAGTGCAGAATGGTAAGAAGATTTACTTTTAGAAATGCGAGGACTTTATATAAAAGAAAGGTTATTGGCAAAGATAGAGAAGTTCTTTCAGGTTTTTCGTTTCATTCTCCTCTTACCGTCTATGAGCAAAAACATTGGTGGTCTGATAAGTGGGACCCTACGGACTTCGCAAGGGATTATGATTTTTCTCGTCCGTTTTTCGAGCAGGTTAGCGATCTCATGCACGAAGTCCCGTGGCCCCATGGCTACAATGTAAATTCCACAGATAGCGAATACTGTAACAATGTAGATGGCTTGAAAAATTGCTATCTGGTTTTCAACACCGGATTTTCCGAGAACTGCTACTACGGCTCGGATATTCTGAGGAGTAGCAACTGTGTCGATGCTACAAGAGTGAATGGCTGCGAGTTAAGTTATGAGCTCCTTGATTGCGAGAAGTGCTATAGATGCTCCTTTTCAAGAGAATGTGTCGAGTGTTCTGACGTTTATTTCTCGTATAATTTAGTGAACTGTCACGACTGCTTTGGTTGCGTAAACCTGAAACATAAGAAATTCTACATCTTTAATAAACAGTATTCTGAAAGCGAATACCGGGAGCAATTCCGTCAATTTGATGTAGGTTCGTACCTTCGCGTCCGCGGATATAAGGTTCAACTGGCAAACGTTTTGCTTGCGCTACCACAAAAATACATACACGGTCAAAACAACGTGGATGTTACCGGCGATTACATCAACCATTCGAAAAATACTAAAAACTCGTTCATATCGAGAGGCCTGGAAGATTGCGCTCATTGCCAGCTAATTCTCTTTCTCGATAGCAGGGATTGTTACGATATGAACGTTGCTGGCGGTGAGTTATGTTACGAAATCGAAGAAGCAGGTGGCTATGGCGTAAAATTTTGCTGGTTGGCGTTGCCGAAAAACCTGAAGAGCAAGCAGATTAATCTTTCCTCCCTCGAGTATTCAATGAATGTATTCAATTCCTCCCACCTCTTCGCCTGCGTCGGCCTCCGCAACAAGCAGTACTGCATCCTGAACAAGCAGTACACCAAGGCGGA
>CAYJUS010000109.1:0-3229 GCA_964373435.1 uncultured Candidatus Saccharibacteria bacterium | reverse complement strand
TCCGAGGCGGAAACTGACTCATTTTTTGGTGGCTCCTCTACCTTTGCGGTCTTGGGATCAATACCGATGAGCACGTAGTCTTTTAGTTCTTCTGTCGAAATCTCGACAATGTCTTTCCATTGATAGCCACGTTTTTCAAATTCTTCGGCGCTCGAGATCCATTCTTTTTTCCCCCCGTCTTTTACTAGGTATACTTCGGGTTTTCCTGCTTCGCGGATCAAAGTGCCATCGGGCCAAGAAACGAATATTCCAAGCGAGTAACGCTCCACTTCAAAATTTTCAAGCGACCTTATCTCATTCCACTTAAATCTCCGTTTTTCAAAAAGTTCGGCAGAACCAATAGGCCGGCGTTTTTTATTCTCAATGTACGAAACACGTGGTCCTGAACCTTTGACGAGTACCCCGTCTGAAAAAAACAGAGGCTCTCCGAGCGTATGGATCTTCAGCTCTTCCTGAGAAACAGGCTTAATCTGGCTCCAAAGAAAGTTCAACGTACTAAAAAGGGCGGCAGACGTAATGTGCCGCCGTTTGTTTTCCCGAATCACATATACCTCGCCGGTGTTTGAATCGGCAAGTAAAGAGCCTTCGGTAAAACCGAGCGGGCCTGCGTAGGGGTAGCTCCCCAGTTCCCTGTCGGTAAGGGAGATTGCGTTCTCAAGACGAATGTTCCGAGCGGCAAGAGGAGCGGTCGAGGTAATTTTTTTCCGCTTCCCGTTCTCAAGAACAAACGCAAGGGATGATCGCGAACCCGATTTTATAAGCGCGCCGTCAGAAAAGGTTTTTGAGGGTGGGGAAAGAAACGCAACCAACTGATTGCGATTGAGCGTGATACGTTTTGGAAGCACCGGAGTTTCGCTTCCTTCAAGAGGGCTTGTCGAAGTGGGAGAAGTTGATCCCGCCGTTTCTCCCGGAGAGAGAGCGGAGGGTTCTTTCGCGATCGCGCCCGCATAGACGGTTCGCGTGCCCCTTTCTATTTTATACATTTTTTCTTCGCCCGGAACGGCATATACATATTTCGAAAGATTATCAAGAAACAACTTTGCGCTTGCCTGATTTTTCGAGAGATCAAATTTGTCTGAATTTCCCGCTTCTATATCCCCATGGCTTAAAAGAACGGGGCCGGTAAACGAGGAGGTGAATCCCCCTTGGGAGACGTCGCAATATTTCCCGGTTTTGGGATTCGTCCAGATTTGGGTGGTTGGAGTTTGCGAAAGATCGAGATTATTCGTTACGGCAATCCATGCCACAAGCCGCTCCAGACTTCTTTGCATCACATCGGGAATTGGGGTAGTGCTGTAATTTCCGACGAGCATGATTCCTGCAGAGCCGGGGTTATAATTCATGCAGTTTTTATCGTCATACACGTGAGCCGCGCGGACGCCATTCCCTCCGTATCTCCCCTCGTAAATCCTTCCCTTACGGTCAATGATATAGTTGTATCCGATATCGCCCCAGCCGCGCGTTACCGCATGGAAACGATACACGCTCTGAATGATCGCAACGGGGTCTGCGGCGTCATTGTTGCAATTTGGACTTGTGAGGGGGCAACCCATGTCATGAACAATAATCCGTTCAAGGGGATGGTAGTCGGGTGGCTGATGCCCCTCTTCCGGGATCCATGCAAGAAGATTTTCAAGCCCTTTATTGTTTTCCCACGTAGAGCGCGGCAAAATGATGGGGATGGATGTTCCGCTATACACGAGATCGAGATCCAGCTTTGTGCCGTTTCCTTCCGCTTTTTCAATCTGAATAAGCGTTTCGCCCTCATTAATGTCTCCCTGAAGAGGTACGGTAGAGGTTGGTTCTACTGAACTTGCCTGCGCCGAGCCCGTCGAAGGAGTCGAAGTAGGCGCGGGGTCACCAAAATTAGCCGTCTCAAACGCGTTTATTTCAAAAGGAAAATAAACAAAAAGGAGGCTTATTGCGAGGAAGATGATCATTGTAAATTTGCCCAAAACCTGCTTCATCACTGGTTATAATATCCTATTTTCTTTACATCGTCAAAACAAACAAAAAAGCTATCGGAGAAAAATGAAGCTCCATGGGCTTACCTGCGCTTCGCCGAAGGCTTCGACAAGGCAAACACCCATGGTATTCGGCGAAGGAGAATAAAAAATATACGAACGTATATCACTAAATGGAAAGGGGCCGCCTGTGGATCCACAGAACGGCCCGAAATACTCCCCCATTATATGGCCCGAGGGCGCGGGGGCGCTTTAACCGCGCTTGGCGCGGCGTCGCTTGCCTAAGGCGACCGCCTGTATCCTGACTGACTGATGAGTTTTTAGAAAACTCCACCATGCCAACAGAACGGGATCTATCACAACGGCAGACCCAAATGCATATCCATTATAGCACATATCTAATTTTTTGTCAATCCCTCTGCAATTTTCCAGACGTCCCCCGCGCCCATGGTGATGACTATGGGCTGGCCGCTCGCGGCTGGCCGCTCGCTCCCTAGTTCCTTTTTTATCGCCTTTACCGCAGCGGGAATCGAAAAAACATACTGTACATTTTTATGGTGATTGGCAGTTTCTTTAGCTAATTCTTTTGCGCCGACTTTCCCGCGAACTTCGCGCGCAGAAGAATAGGTTTCGAGTATGAATACGCGATCTGCATCAACGAACGATTTTGCAAAGTCCCGAAAAAGCGCCTCTGTACGGGAAAACGTATGGGGCTGAAACACTGCCCAAATCCCACGGCTCGGCCATAGGTAACGCGCCGTCTTAAGGGTCGCTTGGATTTCGCTTGGATGATGCGCGTAGTCATCAACCACCGTAATTTCCAACTTCCGACTCCCAACCCCCGACTTGATTTCGAAACGGCGGGCGGTGCCGCGAAAGTTCGAAAGAGCTTTTTTTATTACCACTGGGTTTACTCCGAGCTCAAGTGCGGCCGAGGCCGCAGCAGCCGCATTGAGCATATTGTGTTCACCGGGCGCAAAAACGGTGCGCACCACGGTACGTCCCATGACACGCGTTCTTTTATTCGGATATTTTATTATTTTACATTTAGCCCGCCTCACAACCTTGCGTACGTTCTCGTCGTCCCAGTTCGCGACAATAAACCCGTCCCGCGAAACTTTTTTCGCTAGTTTCCTAAAGGCGTTTTTGTATGCACGAAAAGTTTTAAAATAATCAGGATGATCATATTCGATGCTTGTGATAACGAGCCCTCTTGGTTCATAATTCAGAAAAGCTTCTCGGAATACGACCTCCTCTACGACAAA
>CAYJUS010000108.1:0-3246 GCA_964373435.1 uncultured Candidatus Saccharibacteria bacterium | reverse complement strand
TCTACGGCCAACTGGGAGACGGGAGCACCACCGATAGACTTACTCCTGTCCCGGTTGTGGGCTCATTATTATAATGCACTCCACGGAATATTTATGAACCACCCTTTCAGGTCGATTCCTATACAAAAAGGGCACTCCAAAGTAAGGCACGCACGGTTTAGGGTAGCCCTGAAGCGTGTTGTCGGAGGCAACTTTACCTCAGGGCAACTTCTCCTCGAAGTCCTGATTGCAATAGGTCTTATTGCGATTACCGGGCTTATCGTTCTTGTTGCGCTTCAAACCGGACCCAAAACCACCCAGACCGCAAATGTGCAGTCGCGCGCAACCGAGCTTGCGCGGGAAGCGCAGGAGATTGTGCGGGACATTGCGAACAGAAGCTGGCTTGGGATATGTGATGTACAATATGCAGGATGCCAAGTCACCTCGAGCCTCCCCTACTATCCCACAAGCACTACGGGCGAATGGACTCTCGTTTCCGGCTCCGAAACGAAAACTCTTGCGAACACTACCTATACCCGTACCGTTGTCATCGACAAGGTCTGCCGGGATGATGCGACAGGCGCGATAAGCGCCTCGGGTGTCTCTTGCCCAGGAGGATCAACGGATGATCCCTCCACCCGGAAAGTGACCGCTACCGTAAGCGTTCCCGGTTCTGACCCCATTATCCTTGTGAGTTATCTTACGCGGTGGGGGAGGAAAGATGCCCTCCAAACCTATGCGCAAAATTGCGCGAGCTTCCAAACTGATTGGAGCGGAGGGGTGTCGAGCACCGCTTCAGCTACGGGAACGGTTCCCTGCGTGAGTCCCGTAAGCTTCGGAAATTTTTTCTCCAACGCGTGGTATCAACTCACCACAAGCACCTCGCTTGTAACCAGCACCGACGGCATTGAATATCAGAAGATACCGGGGAGTTTGTTCGTGGAACCGCAACCGTAATTCGAAACTTCAACATCAGGAGGAGGTCCGACCTCCCCAGAGAGGTCGGACCTCCTAAATTCATGATTTTATCGTTTCACGGCGGTGCGCGTACCGTTACGGGCGCCAATCACCTACTCGATACCGGGAAGAGAAAGATCCTCGTTGATTGCGGCTTGTTTCAAGGATGCTATTTTTGCGAGGACGAAAATCGTGAGCCCTTTCCCTATTCTCCCAAAGACATCGACGCTCTTATTCTTACCCACGCTCACGCGGATCATTCGGGGCGTATTCCGAAACTCGTAAAAGACGGATTTCGCGGGAAGATTTTTTCCACCCCTCCCACAAGGGACCTTACGGAACTCATGCTTCGTGACAGCGCCGACATTATGAAACACGAAGCCAAAGAGCTTCACGCTCCCCCTCTTTTTCTCGAAAAAGATATTACGCGCGCGCTCACAATGTTTGAAGGGGCTGAATACGGAGAAGAAGTGCGGCTGGGGGAAGACACCGCGTTTGTGCTAAGAGACGCGGGCCACATTTTGGGGTCCGCCATCGTCGAGATATCTTCGGCCGGGAAACGAATCGCCTTTTCCGGAGACCTTGGGAACCCCCCTACCCCGCTTTTGCGTCCGACCGAATTCGTGCGTGAGGCAGATTGGGTAGTTATTGAATCGGTGTATGGAGATCGCATCCACGAAAAACGCGGGGAAAGAAAGGCCCTGCTTGAAGATGTCGTTGAAGAAACAATAGCAAAAAACGGTGTTCTTATGATCCCGGTTTTCGCGCTCGAACGCACGCAAGAACTTTTGTATGAACTGAACGAGCTCGTGGAAAACCACCGGATTCCCCGTGTCCCGGTGTTTATCGATTCGCCGCTCGCGATACAGGCAACCGAGGTGTACAAGCGCTACCAGGGTTATTTTAATACTGAAGCATCACAGCTCATTCGCTCGGGCGATGAGCTGTTTCATTTCCCGGGGCTTACCCTCACGAAGACGGTCGAGGACTCAAAAGCGATAAATGACGTTCCTCCCCCCAAAATTATTATCGCGGGCTCCGGTATGTCGAACGGGGGAAGAATAATGCACCACGAGCGGCGGTATCTTTCGGGCGAGGAAAACACCATTTTATTTATCGGGTATCAGGCGGCGGGGACCCTTGGGAGAAGAATCTTTGACGGAGAAAAAGAAGTAAGGATTTTTCACGAACGTATCCCGGTGCGATCAAACGTGAAAGCGATCGGCGGGTATTCCGCGCATGCGGACCAGGAAACGCTTATCAATTGGATACGCCGCATTGAGGGTCCGGTGAAGAAGGTATTTGTGGTGCAGGGGGAAGAAGCTCCCGCCTTGGCGCTTGTACAGAAAATACGGGATACGTTGGGGATTGACGCGGATGCACCGATGCTTGGAGATACGGCGGTGTTGTGATACAATATTTTCATGAAGTACAAAATCTGCGTTTCGGGGGCCGCGGAAACAGAGCCCTGTAAAAAAGAAGCTCTTGAGCTTTCGAAAGAGGTAGGGAAAGAGATAGTTCGGCAAAACGGGGTTCTTCTTACCGGCGCTACCACCGGTATTCCCTACTGGGCGGCAATCGGCGCAAAAGAAGAGGGAGGAATAAGTATTGGGTTTTCTCCTGCCGTATCAGAGAGGGAACATATAAAAACGTACCGGCTCCCGATGGATTATTTCGACGTGGTTGTTTATACCGGTTTTAACTATGCGGGGAGGAACTTGATCCTTACTCGCGCGGCGGACGCGGTGATCGTGATATGCGGAAGAATGGGGACGCTCAACGAGTTCACTGTCGCGTTTGAAGATGATAAGCCCATCGGGGTGCTCGAGGGGACAGGAGGTCTTGCAGACATACTGCGGGAATTGATAGAGAAAATGAAGCGCGGGCCGGGGAAGGTGGTGTATGATAAAAATCCGCAGCGTTTAATTCAACAAGTAATCAAATTGGTCGAACAAGAACAAAAATAGGCATCACGTATCAGGTATCAAGTACGCAACCTGAAACCTGAAACCTGGAACCTGATGCCCGACGCACCCATGGAAGAAGGAAAATTTATCGGGAAGGTCAGCCACTATTTTGATAATATCGGGGTTGCGGTGGTGGAGCTCGAAGACGGGCTTGCCGCGGGGGATACCATCCGTATCCGGGGCGGCGAGTCAACTGACTTTGAACAGACGGTAGAGTCAATGCAGGTGGAGCATCAAAACGTTGATAAAGCCAAGAAGGGAGACTCGGTGGGTCTCAAGACGCACGAGAGAGTGAGACCCGGATACAAAGTCTATAAACTGTAAACAATTTATAGACAAATCC
>CAYJUS010000107.1:0-3357 GCA_964373435.1 uncultured Candidatus Saccharibacteria bacterium | reverse complement strand
TCTCGAGCGCCGAAGAATTTGCGAAAAGGGGATACGACTGGAAAAATATTGTCGGGATTTCCGCCGAAGAATTGAAGGATTACGCGCTTGTGGGTCTTGATCCTCAAGCGGTAAAGGCTGAAGAGCCGCCGAAAAATGAATCGGTGTCCTCCTCGGAAACTTCATCCGCACCCACTTCTGGTTCGAGCCCGGAACCAGTCGGAGAGCCGACACCTTCCTCGCCCTCGGAATCAACACCTCCTTCAACGGAAACTTCTTCAGCCGGGCCTCTCATCCGGATTGCGATTCAAAGCATTCCTCCCGATAAACCATTTATCATGGGAAGCATCGGAGGAACCTTCCGCGTTCTTCACAATGGAAATTTATTACTGGAAACATTAAGACCGGAAGAGGAATTTATCGTGAAGTATAACGAATTAAATCCTTTGGGCGTCGTGCGTTTTGAACCAATAAGAGAGGGGTCAATTCTTAAAATCGTCTCTTACGAGGATCGCCCTTCATGGAATCCGGCCATCAACGATAACCTTTTTCGAGGCGCAATCGAAATTGTGTATTCCCAAGTTTCTAAAAAGTTCTGGGTGGTGAACGAGTTGCCGCTCGAGGAGTATCTTAAGGGCGTTGCAGAAACCATTAACGGCGATCCGCTTGAATACCGGAAAGCATTTACGATTGCCTCGCGCTCCTATGCCCTTTATCATTTAAACCGCGGAGGAAAACGAGCAGGGGAGCCGTACCACTTAAACAACACCCCGAATGATCAACTCTACAAAGGATATGGCTTTGAACAGCGCGCGTATGATCCGGTTGAAGCAGTAAAGCTTACGCAGGGACTGACAGCGGTATTTAACGGAAACGTTATCGTGGGCGCTTATTCGTCTGGCGCCCCCGGCCCGACGATTTCTGCATGTACCCTTTGGGGTGGCGCGTTTTGCGACTCCGCGTATGATTATCTCGACGGAGGAATTATCGATCCCGAAGGAACGAAATATGTCTATACGTCGTGCGGGGGCGCGAATCATTGCGTAGGAATTGATGCGGCAGGCGCAAGGCAGTTGGCCTCATCCGGAAAAACATACGAAGAAATTTTAAAGTGGTATTATCCGGGGGTCGCGATTGAGAAAAAGTGGTAGCACAAATGCACGAGCCCCCATGAAATTCTCTCCTCAGATGGAAAAATAATCTTCGTTCGCTTCGAAGAATCATCTCCCGGCCTCGCTGCGGCTCGGGGGAACCCAGATGATTCTATTCTCGTTCACTCGTTATTTCTCGCCATCTTCGTCGCACGAATTTCAGAGGGTCGTGCTCTTGCCTAGAGAGGAATTACGCTGATCAACATTAAATGTTGATCAGTTGAGGAGGAAATAGAAAAAGCAGTCATCGAATGACCGCTTTATAAAATACTAAAACCAATTTGGTTATTCCTTGTGCTGCCAACCCGAGCATAACCAAGACTACTATTCCCAACAGGACATATCCGAAAAATCCGAGTATATCTGCTGCCGTATGATACTCATACCGCGAAAGATAGCCCGCCCATATCCAAGTGGCCATCCAGAGAAAAAGCAAGGAAAAAATTGTCTTACCGGTTTCACCCATCGGCTACCCTCCTTTCATTTTGTTTAACTAAACTCTAGCATAAATTATAAAATATGTCAAGTCCGACAATAAAAATCATTAAAGCCCCGATTAGTAAGAAAGACCTTCGAGAGATGGCCAAAGAGCAGTTTGGAGATCTGCTGAAGGCGGTTGTTGATATAGAACAGGGAATAATAGCCATAGGAGGCGAACTTCACGCAGATGAAGAAGTTATTCTTTCTGAAAAAGAGGGTTCAAAACGTGAAAACATGTGGGGGATAAATATTTATCCCGGGAAAGTCGGGGACGAAATGATCGAATTTGACTCAATGATTAACCTTAAGCCGTCGCTGGGCAATCGAACGCGCGGCATAGATAATACCAGCATCCAAGAAAAAATTAAAAATATGGTAAACAATCTGGTAGTGGAATGAAACAGAAATTACTCCATAAAAATCTTGCCGCGGGAGGGTGGCGCAAGCTCTCATTAAAAGAGCAGCTGGCAAACATCGGAAGCGAGGTGGGACGAACCCGCCATTGGAAAGAAAAAGATGAAAAGTTATATTGGGGCGCAGTAGAACGGGCACTTGAACTTTTTGATTTAACCCTTGATGATCCTCGATGGCAAGGTCGCCGATGGGAAATTGGCCGGGCACGCGAACTTTTTTGCGATGCGGTGCTTGGCGGGAAGGAATACGGGAGCTCGCTTGAAAATATGGAGCGCTATTTGCTTCAATTTGCTCTTGCCGCACGAATGGCTCTGGAAAAATGAAAAACGTATCAATAATTATACTGAATTGGAATAACTGGGGAGACACGATCACGTGTCTTGATTCTTTGAAAAATTTAGATTATCCGAATTATGAAATTGTGGTAGTTGACAATGGTTCGACGGATGAGTCGGTACACGAATTAAGGCAAACCCTAGACCCCCCTAAGGGGGTCAGACCCCCGCGTAAGACAACATTCACTATAAATAAAAAAAATTTAGGATTTTCTGGCGGGAATAATGTCGGGATAAAATATGCCCTGGACAACGGCGCCGATTACATTCTCCTTCTCAATAACGATACGGTGGTCGAGCCCAGTTTTTTAAAAACGTTAATCGGCATGAGTGAAAACCCTAATTCTAGATTCCCTGTTCCTAATTCCTTCGGGATTCTTGGGCCGCGGATTAACTATTTTGAATCGAAGGATCTCGTGTGGTTCAATGGCGGAGAATTCGGCTGGCCGTTGAAATATAATTACCATTTGGATTTTCGGAAGAAAGAGAGTGAGCTCAAAAATCTAGAACCGCGAGAAGTTGATTTTATTACGGGAGCGTGTATGCTGGTCAAACGCGCGGTGTTTGAAAAAATCGGGTTGCTGGATGAGCGCTTTTTTTTGTATTTTGAAGATATGGATTTTTGTCTGCGCGCAAAAAAAGCGGGGTTTGCGTCAATGATTGTTCCCCAAGCGAAAATCTACCATAAGGTTTCGGCGACAGCATCAAAACTTCAAGATCCCATTATTTGGTACTACCACGTTCGAAACTACTTATTGCTTGTAAAAAAAAATAAGGGGATGTGGTTAAATTTCACAACATGGGTATGGGCGCGGTGGATATACGGAAAACAAGTTGTAAAGCAAATACTCTTTCCGGGGAAGAGGGGAGAAACCCAAATCATAAGGCGAGCCATAACAGATTCCTATAGAGGTAACTTTGGTAAATATCGTTGAATCACGAAACGTTAATATCGAGAGGTCCGACCTCCAGAAAACTGGATTAAATTACATACATAC
>CAYJUS010000106.1:0-3576 GCA_964373435.1 uncultured Candidatus Saccharibacteria bacterium | reverse complement strand
CTTCTTCAAAATGGATACAATCAACCGGACATACTTCCACACAGGATTTATCAACCGTTCCGATGCATGCATCGGTGATGACGTATGTCATTTATTCCTCTCCCTTTCTCTTTAACTCCTCGAACGATCTTCTTATCTTATTGATGGTATGCACGATCTGAGTACTCAAGAAGTAATTGAGCATTGCGCGTTTTATTCTTTTCATTTATTCCTCCTTCCCCGCTTCTTTTTCATCATGAGGAACACAAGTCCGAAATTAAGCAGTGCAAGCGCAAACATGGTTCCGAAAATGACGATAAAACCGGTAGTCGCCCCCTTCTTTTCGAACGGTGTGGGGTCTTCATCGGGGTTTTCCTGGCCCGGTCTCAACCACCAATTCATGCTTTTCCTCCTTTCCTGAAAAGACTATCCTTTTATATACCGCGACTGAGATTTTTTGTCAAATATACGGGCCCTTGACTACCTAAAATAAATATGAAGATTATGAAAATAAAACACATACGCCGTAGCAAATACACGGCGTATATTATTTGTCATTGCGGAAACTTCAGTTTGGTGGAGTAAATGGGTACAAATGGAAAACTTTTCTGGAGTTGGTTAGTAAACTTTACTTTGGCCTGTTACAAAATGAGGTTTTAGTATAGACTTATCCGAGTTTTGAATAAAAGAAAGGCCAGATGTTACTGGCCTTATTTATTTGAGTGTGCTTGGTCGCCATCTTTCTATTACTGCCATTTTAACAAGCGGGGCGTCTTCGTCGTCGGAACGACATTTTCCACAGTACACCATTTGTGTGTTCTCGATGTTATCAAATTGCTGTCTGGTGATGCTATCTTCTGAAATTTTCTGGATAACTTTATCTGAACATTGCGGACATTGATACACCAAATATGGGTCAGTAAACACAATATACTTACTAAGTTCTTCGTATGCACCTTCGCCGAACGCTCGGTTAATCCATTCTTTGCGACGCTGTCGGTCATTGTCTTTTGCGATGGTCAAGTTTTTCCTCCCTTCAAAGAACCACCCTAATCTTATTCAATCAGAAACCAAAAGTCAATAGTTTGGTGTGCCCTCCTTCGCTTCCTTCTTCGCTAAAGCTACGAAGGACAAGAAGGCTTCGGAAGGACATAGGTTTTGTATCTAATCGCCCAGCCTTTGGCGGGCTCTTGGACAAAGCCCTATGGACCTGTACGGGGCAGATGGCAAACTTTTTGGCTCTAATAAAGGAGGTTTACTAGACAGTGTTACGGGATACGATACTGGTAGAAATTTAAAAAGCCAGTTTTTCGACTGACTTTTTTCTTTAATGAACGTTACCTATTTTTTCCTCGTTTGTGACGTTCGGTGATTTTCCTTCGGCTTTTCAAAAAGCTCAAAGCCTATCTCGGCTTGGTGCATTACTGCCGTTTCGTAGTTAAGTGTGCGCATTACCCTGCTTCGTCAGATCCTTCCGGTTGAGGACAATAACAATAGATGTAATCACCTCGAGTTGTGCTCCAGACATGGTCTACTTGCTGCGCACAATAGAATGCATGAAGGAGCTTGATATCATTGGCTACGGGGATCCCCAGGCCTATTTTCTCAAGAATTTCACAACGAAATTCTTTGCCTAAACGCTGGGTCATCTCGGAATATGCCTTCACAAAACGCGCAATATCTTCTTCGTCTTTTTCGTCAAATTCATAATCTGCGGGTAAGTGGTGTTCCCGCGCAACCTTCCTGGCGATTGCGTCCCATCGTTTCTCAACGGTGTGATACGCGAACCTCCGCATTAGTTCCTCCTTTCTTGGATTAGTAGAACGTAAAGGTACTACCTTCGTTATACCTTCGGGCAAATTGCTCTGTCAAGCTTCTGATAAAAAATGTCTGATAAAAAAGCGCCATTAAAAAGCCATCATAAAGATGGCTTTTGAGTGTTTTTCAAATAGTTGAGCAGTCCTCCCGCAAGAATAATGTTTCGCTCCCGTCTGTTTAACGCGAGATACGCGGGGAAGACGCCGCGTGGGGTAACTACATGGATGGCGTGGACGCCTCCTTCTATTGCCGAGCGAATTCCTGTTACGTGCCATGCATCGTTCTGTTTTGCGGTTTCGTGGAGGGGAGCCGTGATACGAATCGGCACAATTCCCTGTGTGATGAGGTTGCGTCTATGAATCCGCGCGAATGACCTTGCGAATACCGCGGTGACGCCGAGAAAGCGGGGCGCGAGCGCGGCGTGTTCACGCGAGGAACCCTGTCCGTAGTTTTCTCCCGCGACAATGAATCCGCCGTTACGTTTCTTTGCGAGAACAGCAAACTCCGAAGGCGGTTTCAGTTTTGGGTTATTCGCATCCTTCTTGATGAAGGTGTAGTCTGCGATTTCTTCAAGGTCCGACCGCCATTTCATGATTTCTGCACCATCAGGCGAGATGTCTCCCGTTGAGACGTTGTCGTCAAATACTGCGAGCACATGACCCTCGAGTTTTTCAGGGAGCATGGGCCAATCAGGAGGGGGTTTTATGTTCGGGCCCTGAATGATGGTTATATTCGCGCGTTCATTTGCCGGCGGCGGTTTGATGATCTCGCTATCATCAATTATTGGTTTTGGCGTACGGATGCGCGGTTCGGGAACCCCGAGCGTTAGCGGATCCGTAATTTTTCCCTCAAGCGCGGTTGCCGCCGCAACCGCCGGACTTGCGAGATACACCCGGTCATCCGGAGTTCCGCTTCTTCCGGGAAAGTTCCGGTTCATAGTGCGAACCGATACTCCGCTAGTAGGAGGGGAGTTGCCCATGCCTACACAAGGTCCGCAGGCGGGGAGGTTTATTTTTACTCCCGCGCGTATGAGCTCACGGTAAAGACCGCTTCGAAAAATCATATCAAGAATTTGTTTGGAGCCCGGATTGAGGGTTACTTCTACCTCGGCCTTTACACACTTTCCTTTGAGGATATACCCAAAGAGCGTGAGGTCCTCGTACCACGAATTTACCGAACTCCCCGCACAAACTTGCACCACGGGAGTTCCTGCAATGTTTCGTACCGGAACCACGTTGTCTGGGCTATGAGGACAGGCGATGAGCGGTTCGATTTCGAAAAGATTAATAAGGAGTTCTTCGTCATATTCCGCATTTGGGTCAGGGAAAAGGGGGGTATAGTATTTTTCGCGCTCCTGGCTTTTGAGATATGCGCGTACGGCTTCATCCGCTGGGAATACCGCGGCGGTTGCACCAAGTTCTGCAATCATGTTCGCGATCGTTGCGCGGCGCGTAACCGGCACAAGTTCTTTGAGCCCGGGACCGGTAAATTCAAAGATTCTTCCTACACCGCCCCTTACGGTGAGCTTTTGAAGCATGTAGAGAATAACATCCTTTGCAGAAACCCATTTATGAAGTTTTCCGGTAAGATGGACATTAACTACCTTTTGCGTCTCGAGCTCAAATGGGTATCCCGCAAGGAGAATTCCTACGTCTAAGCCGCCGGCTCCTATCGCGATACATCCCATTGCGCCCGCGGTAGTCGTGTGGCTGTCGGATCCTACAAGGAACGCACCGGGTTTTGCGAATCGTTCAAAGTGAACCTGATGGCAGATGCCGT
>CAYJUS010000105.1:0-3594 GCA_964373435.1 uncultured Candidatus Saccharibacteria bacterium | reverse complement strand
TCCGAAACGGCGGGTCCGACGACAAAGAAAGCACCGATGGGGGAGATAATCCAAATCTTTTTGAAGTTGGTACGAATCTCGATATCCTTACGAGTCCCTGAACACAGGATTTATATGGTATAATTACTTGTATGTAAAAGTGTCCCACACCGAGTGTTGGACATAGGAGTTAAGCATGAAACTATTTCTTGGCGCAGATCACCCCGCACCGAATCCCAATATCGTATGGATAATAAACAAGTGGCGGTGTCTGTGGTCGCCTTCGGCTTCGGTAGTTTTTATACATCGTCTGGCTCCTGGATTGGTGCGGGGCAGGCGGCGGATTTAATTCCATGAAGATATTTTTAGGAGCAGATCACGGCGGGTTCGAGGCGAAAGAAAACATAAAAAAACATTTCTTTCAATGGGGGTATGAATTTGAGGATCTTGGTGCACTTGCCCTTGATTCGCAAGATGATTACCAAGATTACGGTGTCGCGGTCGCAAAGAAAGTTTCAGAAAATCCGGAGGAATACAGGGGAATCTTGTTTTGCAGGTCGGGAATTGGTATGGATGTGGTGGCAAACAAAGTAAAAGGCGTGCGCTCCGCCCAAGTGTGTAACGAAGAAATGGCGAAAAAGTCCCGCGAACACAATGACACGAACGTTCTTTCTATCGCGACTGATTACCTCTCTCAAGGACAGATCGAAACGATTGTAAAGGCGTGGCTCGAGACGCCGTTTAGTGGAGACGAAAGGCACAGGAGGAGACTGGAGAAAATACGCGAGCTTGAACGTCGTAATTCTGACTTATGACCGTTAATTCACAGCCGAAAGGGTTTACTCTCATTGAGCTTCTTATTGTTATTGCGATCATCGCGATCTTATCCGCAATCCTCATTTTCATTTTGAACCCCGCAGAATCTTTAAAGAGAGCGAGAGATTCCCAAAGGATGGCCGATCTCAATACGTTGAATCTTACTACGGCGCTATATCTTACCCGAGAAAAAAATCCCGATTTAGACGGCGACGGATCACGGGGAACATGCGCAACTCACGTATTTATCGGTCGGGGCACAACCCCCGATATTACTGACACGTTGGTTTCCGAAAGAATTCTTAAGCAAGACGTCAACCCTCTCCTTGAGGGGGACACCAACAACACCACATTAGGGGGTTCCGGCTGGGTTCCGATTAATTTTCTTCTTTTTTTACAATCATCCGAGATCCCTCGTCTTCCTCTTGATCCGGCATATTCCGTAGCGGATCCTGCCCAGCTTACCACGGATGACCGTCTCTATTTGTACGGATGTAACAACAGCACATTAAAGTGGGAATTCAATGCGAATTTAGAGAGCAAGCAATTTTCTCAAGGGGGCAGCCAAGACAGAGAATCGACCGACGGGGGGGACGAAACAAATCTTCTTGAGGTGGGTACGGATCTCACGATTTTACCCGGATGGGGGGTAAAAGAATTCGTGAGCCTTACGGCAAACGGGAAGATAGGGACAATTTATCTCATATCTTCCGATACCCTTACACTTGCGTGGGCCACCTTGAATAATCCGACCGGGTGTAGCGCGTCAAACACCGTGCCCGGTGGCGAACCCGCATGGAACGGCTCCAAGAGCATTGCCGGGGGGTCTCAAACGGTCTCGACTCCTTCGCCGGTAAGTTGTACGTCCGGTTCCCCCTGTCAATATAAACTGGAGTGCGGGGACGGCGTTACCTCCAGTTTTAGCTCGGTCAATATCGTCGTGGAAAACCCCATCACCCTTACGTTAAATGTTTCTGGGACAGACAACGATGCCTATCAGCGAAGCGACACCACGACGAGGCTCGATGGAGAAGTGCGGCTTGAAGAATCTTCAGAATGGGGAGGAATTCGTTTTACCGGAGCAAACGCGATCATAGGCAAGCGAATCGTCTCCGCAGTCATCACCGTCTGTCTTAAGGGTGATACAAACCTTGATGACAATTGGTTTCTTGATGTAAACCCGACTTCCCCGATCTTTAGTTCTTCTAATAACAACATTAGCAGCCGCGCGAGGTCACCGAGTTCAATCACATGGGTTCAAAATCCCGGCGAGGTCTGTGTATCCCGCGACATGACCGTGCTTATCCAGCAATCCGTAGCGAACGGCTACGTTGCGAACGGCATTATTACCTTTATACTTGATCACCGTTCGAGCCAGCGTGTGCGTATTGAAGGGGTGGGTTCCGGAACCCCTGCGCAACTTGTGGTTCAATACGCCACTCCTTAAAACTCAAAACGTCAATCGCTAATCGCTAACAGTAAACTTTTTGTAGCGGTAAACGGTAAGCGGTGTGCGGCGCGCCGCGGCAAGCAATCATGATCGAAATCATCCCTACCATCAACGTAAAGACGTTTGACGAGGTAAAAAAGCGGGTAAAGACTATTGAATCCCTTGGCCTTACGTGGGCGCAATTGGATATCTCTGACGGCGTGTTTGCGGATTCCATCGGTTTCAATAATCCCGAAGAGGTGCGAGAGCTTCGAACACACCTAAAACTCGAAGCGCACCTCATGATATACGAGCCCGAACACGCGCTTGATAAATGGATTTCATCCGGAGTGGAAAGAATTATTTTCCATTATGAAGCCACCCATAAGCGCATGGAAATCATTAAAAGAGTTACCCATGCCGGGCTTGAAGCGGGGGTTGCCTTAAAGCAAATCACGCCGTGGCAGTTTGCAGAGAAACTTTTCCCGTTAGTTGATTTTATCCAAATTCTTGGGGTAAATCCGGGACCCTCCGGTCAGGAGTTTCGGGGGGAGGAAGTTATCCATAAAATAGAGACGTTACAAAAGGCCCACCCCGACGTGACGATCGAGGTTGATGGGGGAGTGAACGATACCAATGCAAAACAATTGGTACAGGCGGGGGCGGATATTCTTGCCGTGGGCTCATATCTTTTTGGCGGTACGGATCCCAAGGAGGCGCTGGAGAAACTTCGAGAGGCGATTCATTAAACCCGATCAAATGAAGAAAACGAACTACACCATCAAACAACTTGAGAGAAAAGCAAACGCGATTCGGCAGGACATTATCAAAATGCTGGTAAAGGCGGGTTCCGGGCATTCCGCGGGTCCTCTTGGAATGGCGGATATATTTAGCGCGTTCTATTTTCATATTATGAATCACAATCCCAAGGATCCGGCGTGGCCGGATCGCGACCGCCTCATTCTTTCTAATGGTCACATTACGCCCGTTCGCTACGTCGCGATGGCTCACGCCGGCTATTTCCCCAAAAAGGAACTCCTTACCCTGCGCCAATACGGAAGCCGTCTTCAGGGGCATCCGGAACGCGAACGGCTCCCGGGAATTGAGACCACTTCCGGTCCACTAGGTTCGGGACTTGGGCAAGCTGCCGGGATTGCCTATGCCGCACGAATGGATAAAAAGACATTTCGGGTCTATTGTCTTATGTCTGATGGCGAACAGGAGGCCGGAAATACGTGGGAGTCCGCGATGTTTGCGGGGAAATACCGCTTGAGTAACCTTACGGCTATTATGGATCGCAATAACATTCAGATTGACGGCTACACGGAAGACATCATGCCGCTTGAGCCTCTTCGCGCAAAATACGAGGC
>CAYJUS010000104.1:0-3681 GCA_964373435.1 uncultured Candidatus Saccharibacteria bacterium | reverse complement strand
TCCCTTGACGGATAACGTTATACCAATCGGTAAATGTTTCGAGTTGCGAAGTCCGGTTATCGAGTACTTTTTCTTTTGCGCGCAAAAATCGCGATTCGTCGTCCAGAACATACGAATTAATGATCTCGTACATAAGATCCCGTACGACAGGAATGCGTTCAGGAAGCGCTTCCGCGCGAAACACGAGTTGTTTCCCCAGACGCTCGTCGCCCCCGTACCCTCCTGCTACCGTATAGACAAGGCCGCGCTTTTCACGAATCTCCTGAAAGAGAAGGGAGTCGCTCCCCATTCCGAGAACGCGGAGCAGTATCTGAAGATGCACGAATTCCTCGTCAGTAAGCCGGGGGGTCTTGCATCCTAAAAGGACAAATCCTCTTTTGCGGTTCGGACGAGTGACTACTACTTCTTTCTTCCGGGGAAGAATCAATGATTCATCATCCCATGTATCATACGACACCGAACGGGAAGAAAGGGGAAACGCTGCGAACGCTTCGTTGCAAAGCCACTTGTGGTCAATTTTTCCCGTTGCAATAACGGTGGTATTCGAAGGAATGTACCAGTAGCCATGCATAGCGGCAAGATCAAGCCGCGTTATCTCGTCTACCCCCTCAGGTGTTCCCACGCCCGATTTTCGCAGAGGATTTTTCTCATAGAGCGCGCCAAGGAGCGCCCGCGAAACCGCAACACTGTCATCATCTTCGTTGCGCGCAATCTCGTTTTTCACCACTTCTTTTTCCTTCAAAAATTCATCTTCCGGGAAAACCGGGTTTTGATACATATCAAAAAGGAGGTCCAGTATCTTTCGGGTTCGGGTATATACACACTGCGCCCAATACGTGGTGTTAAGCCGCCCTGTCGAAGCATTAGAAACCAGAGAATATTGGCCAAGAGTTGCGCGAATATCGTCTTGCGAACGCGTTCTCGTCCCCTTAAACGCCATGTGCTCAAAGAAGTGGAAAAGTCCGTTTTTAGAGGAAGGATCATACGCGGATCCTACGCCCACAACCACTTCAAGATGCACTTTCTTGGTATGGCGGAGTGTTTTCGAAATCACGCGAAGGCCATCATCCCTCGTGGTCTCATCCACCAAGGGTTTTCTTGACATTTCTTGATCCTTATCCTTTCTAGCGGATTTCTCTTTTGAAATTACAAAGAGCCGATCAACGAATTATACTACCACCATTCCGTTCTTGTTGCAACTCCAGAAGACGAGCTACGCTTATAGACGGGGAAAACGGGATGCCAAAGTGGCGAGAAGCAAAAACTGACAAGATAAAGCGATCGCTTTATCTTGTCAGTTTTTGCTCTGATCGTCTCCGTCGTGAATTCTCTTACAACTCGTACACTACATCTTTCCGCTCAACCACGACCTTCCAGCCGCGGCGGCGCGCGATGCGATATAGATTTTTGTTGGGATTAAAACAAATCGGGCGCGAGACGAGTTCGAGGATTCCCACATCGGATTCGGTATCCCCCACCCCGATAGAACCTTTGAAATTAAGATTGAACGATTTTGTAAAATAGAGAAGTATAGATTTCTAGTCTTCTGTCACGCGCCTCGTCGTTTTCCCCGTGTAAAGACCGTTCCTCACTTCGCGTTCGGTTCCGAACACGTGGTGAAAGCGCCAGTGTCTATTAAATTCTTTTACTATCTCGAGGGGAGAACCCGAGATCGCAACAAGCGTATGACTCTCTCTGATTTTTTTGATGAGTTCGCGCGTGTACACATATACCCTATCCCGATGTTCTCTTACCACCCTTCGCGCCATCCGCCGAATCTCTTTTTGGGGAACCCTCTTAAGATATCTATCATAAAGCTCAACCACTTTATGAATATAATCTTCATAGGATCCTTTGCGGTCAATCCAGGAAAAATAGTGCCGATCCAGCTCTTTTTTTATGCGCGGGGGGAAGACTCCTGACGAAACGAGCTGCCAGTTGAGCTCAACGAGAAGAGAACTTCGGAAAATAGTTCCGTCGATATCGAATATCGCTAAGGGCTTCTTCATAAAAATAAGGGATTTGAAGGCGCTACGCGCGGAAATCTCTATACCGACAAAATCCACAAGAAGGAATCGCGGAGGGCTGTGGCCCCTTGATAATCAGCGAGACGCTCTCAAGCACCCTTCTTCCTCCTTCGGGGCTTACGGTAATCTTCACAAGATCGCTTTCGAAACGAGAACCCGCGCTTGTATATTCCTTCGGCCAGAAAAAAAGAAGGTAGGCGTACGAGGCAACGTCGTAATCGTTTTTATCGAAAAGAAGAGTGTATAAATCCAACTGATGCTGATAGTAGGAGTGAGAATTTTCTTTCGTCGGAAATCCGCGGGTCTTAAAATCTAAAACAATTACTTCGCCCGCATCGGTAAGCAGTAAATCGTCAATTGCGCCTTTAAGAAACAGGCCGTATTCGGGAAAGGTCGCCTGGATTCCCTGCATATTCGTTCGCCACCGATCAAGAAGCGCGAGGTCCGGGAAAAGCCGCGCGCCATCCACCTTTCCTTCAAGTTCCGGCGGAAGGGAATTTTTCTTTCGGTACTCGTCAAAATAATTTTTAAACAAAAGGTCCATCCCGCCGGGAAGCGACGGAAAGGGCCCCATGGGTTGCCTCAGCCCCTTATTAAAATAAAGCCAGAGGCACCGGGGGCACTCAAGCAACATTCCGACTTGAGAAGGGGTAATCTTAATTAACGTTTGCTCCATGGAAATTTCCATTTCGACTTGTTCTTCGAAAAATAAAAAATGTAGATGATCTCAAGAAGCGCAAGCGTATTCACTATGAGTAATGCCACGAACCACTTCGCGTGCTTGTTTTGGGCGGCGCGCCAAAGAGCAAATCCCTTCCATGGAAGAATCCACATGAGATAAAGCGCAATAAGGAATAATCCCGTAGGCGGTGTGGAGTAATGGGGGTCGAACATATATACTGTGCTCCAATATTAGGAGGTTGGACCTCTCCAAACTAAACGATTTCAATGTCTGGAGGTTGAACCTCCCCGGGGAGGTTCAACCTCCTAAAATTGAGGATTATTTTTATTTTGTGTATGCCTTCGTTATTATAATATCCTCAATCGGGCGACCATTCTCGTTTGTTTGGACCGCTTCGATCTTATCCACGACGTCCATACCGCTTATGACCTCACCAAACACGGTATGCTTTCCGTCAAGCCATGGAGTCGCATCCTTCGTCACAACGAAAAACTGGCTTCCATTGGTATGGGGGCCGCTGTTTGCCATGGAGACGCGCCCGCGAATATGGGTGTACTCGTTAATTTCGTCTTCGAAGGCATAGCCCGGGCCGCCTGTACCGTCGTTCGAGGGATCGTCGTCCTTACTATTCGGGTCACCCGTCTGGATCATAAAATCTTTTATTACCCGGTGAAACCTCACGCCGTCGTAAAATCCCTCACCCGCGAGTCTCTCAAAATTTGCAACCGTCTTTGGCGCTGCGTCTTCAAAAAATTTAAACTCAATCCGACCAAAATTTGTCTCAAGAACCGCGATTTTTGCTTCCTGGGGTTCTGAGGGTGACGTTTCGCCGGAATCGGCACGAAATACGTTCGGCGCAAATTTCCATCCCGCGCCAAGAGCAAGAAAAACAACAAAAACCCCAAGTCCGAGCATAAGGAATTTTTTATTTTTCTCCTTTCTTTGCATTAACCCCTTTTTCTCCTGAAGACG
>CAYJUS010000103.1:0-3728 GCA_964373435.1 uncultured Candidatus Saccharibacteria bacterium | reverse complement strand
CTCGAGCGCCATCGGGGGCCTGTCCTCGAGCGCCATCGGGGGCCTGATGATGACAGAAAAGGGGTATTTCGTAATTCAAAGATTGGGAGGACTTACGCGTTTGGACGAAATACTCTTAATATTAACGACTTGCGATGTCGATAAATACTCTCCGTCTTGTCATTCCCGCTACCCGCAAAATTACTATTTACGAATTGCCAATTACTCTTTTACTATTGTTTGATCGGCATCACCACGTACAGATACGACGCGTCATCGCTTCCGCGAAGCACCGCGGGCTTGGCGTCTCCATTGATGCTAAAGGAGAAATGCTCGGATTGGATGGGCTTGAGCCCGTCAATAAGATAGCGCCAGTTAAACACAAGCTCGCGAAATTCGGCTCCTTTCGCCTTGACCGGAACAAGATACGCGTTCTCCCCCAGCTGCTGGGACGCGGAGTATATCTCGATCGCTTTTGCTCCTTCTTTAAGTTTCAGTCTGATATCGTGCACTTTTCCTGAAAAGGTGCTGACGAGCTTGACCGCGTTCATGAACTGAGTCTTTGAGATGGAAAGCTCGGTCTCGGCGGATTTCGGAATGATCTGTTCATAGTCAGGGTAGTTCCCGTCAATGAGCCGCGAGATGAGTTTAGTGTCTCCGTCCTCGACGAGGATCTGGTGCGAGTCAATACACAGCGAGAGTTCTCTGCCGTCTCGGAAGATTCTAATGATCTCCTGAACGGTCTTCAGAGGAATGATGGCCTTAAATCCTTTTGCGGCAGTAGTGGCGAATTGCGTGTGGGTGAGTGTTTTTTCTCCAAGACGGAAACTGTCGGTCGCGACCAACTTAACAATCGAAACGTGGAAATCAAACAGTACCCCGCTTATCTCCGGGCGAATGTCAGAGACCTGCGACGCGCTTATGATCTCAAGAAGCGCGTTTTTTAGGATCCCCGCATCAAGCGTGATGCCGGTATCCCGGCGCTCGATTGAGGGGATTATGGGAAAATCTTCCTTGCTCACTCCCTGGAGCTTTGCTTCGTAATTGTCCGTCTTAACAAGCAGGGATGCGCCTTGCGTCTCAAGATGAATTTTCTCCGCGTCGCAGTTTTGCACGATGGTGAACAGCGTTTGAAACGGCACGGTAATCCCGCCCTCCGCCTGTATCTTTCCCAGCACATATTTCGTGATGCCGATCTCGAGATTCGTGGCAGTGATGCGAATTTTCCCTTGTTCAGTAACAAGAAGCACGTTCCTGAGAATGGGCAACGTATTTTCTTGGGAGACCGCGCGCTCCATCGCGCTCAATCCCTCTTTTAAATTGTCCCGTAACACTATTATGTTCATGTATATAGGTAACTAGTAGTACGTATTAGCAGCAGTGGAATGTGTGGAGAAAGAAAGGGATGGGAGAAAATATTCCTGCGGCAGAATGTGTTTGGTGAAGGAGGCGCGGAGAAAAAGAATGAGGATAATGCGGGGACGAAGCGGCGAGAATGCGCCTTGGTTCGAGCGTTTGTTTTCATGAAATTTTTTTGTCCCCGTTTTATCCTTTACTTATTCTCCTTGTATCCCCAAGCCCTGCGCGCGGCTAATCTTCAAGTTTTTGGGCCATTTCCTTGATAAGAAGGACGCGCTGGTTAAGCGCAGGATTCTTGCTGATATCTCTCGCTATCTTTTCGTACGCGTAGATGGCGGTCGTGTGGTCCCGCTTCCCCAGCTTTTTTCCTATATACGGATACGAGAGGCCCAGCATTTCCCGGAGGAGGTACATCGCGATCTGCCGGGCTTCCGCCACTTCTTTTTTCCGCGATCGGTTTACGAGTTCAAGCGGAGATATTTCCGAAAGTTCTGCCACCGCTTTAATAATGTGGTTGGGATTGATATTGCGCGTGGGCTCTTGGATGATCTCGTTGATGATATACTCAGCTTCTTTGGCGGTGATGGGGTTTCCCTTCCTCGTCTGGAAGAAGAGGATGCGGTTCAACACTCCCTCAAGCTCGCGAATATTCTTCTGGATTTTCGAGGCGATGATATCCACGATATCAAGAGGAAGTTCACTGCCGCGATCCTGCAGTTTTGTCCTTACAATCGCAGAGCGCAGTTCGTAGTCAGGGAAGCTGATATCAACAAGCATCCCGCCCTCAAAGCGCGACCGAAGACGCTCCTCGAGCGTGGGGATAAACTTTGGGGGGCGGTCAGAGGTGATGATGATCTGCTTGTTGTTCTCGTAGAGCGCGTTGAATGTGTGGAAGAATTCTTCCTCGGTCGCGGGTTTTCCGGCAATGAACTGGATGTCGTCAATGATAAGAACGTCAATGAGGCGGTATTTCTCCTTCACGGTCTCCATGCGCTTGTTGCGGATCGCCCAGATCACGTCATTCGTGAATTTTTCCGAAGAAACATACTTCACCCGTATGTTCCCTTGGTATCGGGTCTTGATCTCATTGCCGATTCCTTGGATGAGATGCGTTTTCCCAAGGCCTACGCCGCCGTACACAAAGAACGGGTTATATTTTTGGCCCACTGCCTGGACAATGGTCTCTCCTGCCGCATGCGCGAGCTCATTGGATTTCCCCACAATGAACGACTGGAGCGTATAGCGCGGGTTGAGGTTGGTTTCGGGATCGATCTTAAGCTCGGCAAACGCGAGCTGGCCGAATTCCTCAGGCGTAATCTGTCCCTTGATCGCCCTCTGGGGGATGGGCTGGTTGCGCTGGGTGACAAAGAACTCGATTTTTTTGGTGGTCTCGTCCAAATTGCGAAGCGCGCCGAGCACAATAAGATAATGTTTGTTCTCAATCCATTCTTTCGCGAAATTGTTCGGAAGGGTAACGGTCGCGATACCGTCTTTTTTCTCAACAAGCTGGCTGTTCTTGAACCACGTTAAAAAGTTGGGGCGGGAGATGTGCAGCTCTATTTCACCAAGCGCGGATTTCCAAAGTTGTTCAAGGTCCATAAAAGCTACGGTAATTAGTAAATGGTAAATTGTAATTAGAACCGTAACTCTAATTACAAATTACCGGTTACTGTATTCTAATTACTGTATCCATTGTACGTCCCTTTCGGGAAAGAGTACAAGAAACAAAAAGAGCATAACCTGTGGACTTCCTGTGGATAAGGACCGATGCGAAATTCTTAATGCGAATGTTGCGAAGTACGATATGCGCGTTTCGCATAATGCGCATTCGTTCTTCGCATCGGTTCTTGCGGAGCTACCCTTATTCTGCTACCATGAACGGTAATGTCAAGAACATATCAGCCCAAAAAACGAAAGCGCGCGCGTACCCATGGATTTCTCAGGCGGAGCCGGACGGCGTATGGCCGCCGAGTTATCAGAAAACGGCGGAGAAAAGGAAGGGCGCGGCTCGCGGTATAAGAATTTTCCGAGCGTATGCCGGGTAGTGAAAACTCGACCGCTACGCGGCTAACCACATTGTCGAGTTTCTACTACCCGGTATGCTCAAAAAAAGCGAACGGCTTCTCGTGGGGGAGAAACGGAAGACCCGCGTGACGTTTCGGAGCGATCACTTTACACTCAACGTATGTGCGGGATCCGCCGCGCATTCACGATTCGGCATTGCGTTGGGGAAAGCTGCCGCACAACGCGCGGTCAAGCGAAATGCGTTAAAGCGCACCTTTTTCCTTGTTGCGGAACGCATCCGCGGAACGCTTCCTCCCCGAGATTTTCTCGTGGTCGCGGGTTTGCGCGCAGGAGAGCTTACGAAAGAAAAAACAACAAGAAGAATT
>CAYJUS010000102.1:0-3848 GCA_964373435.1 uncultured Candidatus Saccharibacteria bacterium | reverse complement strand
TCGGGGTTTTGGTGGTAAAGACAAAAGAAGACGGCGACCCCATGCATGCGTTAAACCGCGGCTATATCGTTACCAGTGTACTTGCCGCCGTCGGCTTTGGTTTTGCAACCTATCTTATTTTTTTACAGTACTGGATTCTTTTTTTTCTTGCCGGGCTTGTGGGTATGGCAACATCCGTTGCCTTCGTCTATATCACCCAGTACTATACAGAATCGCGTTTTCGCCCGGTAAAAGAAATTGCAACGTCCAGCCAGACGGGATCCGCAACCAATATTATTTCGGGGTTTGCCGTGGGGCTTGAGAGCACCGCGGTTCCGGTTTTGGTGATATCGGGCGCGATTCTTGCCTCCTTTTTTCTGGGGGAATTTTCGGGACTCGAAGGAGGGGGACTTTTTGGAACCGCGGTTGCAACCATGGGCATGCTCGCAACCGCGGGATACATCCTTGCGATGGATACCTTTGGCCCCATAACCGACAACGCCGGCGGGATTATTGAAATGTCGCAGGCCCCGGAAGAGATACGGAAAAAGACGGATCGGCTTGATGCCGTGGGAAACACCACGAAAGCACTTACCAAGGGGTACGCGGTGGGATCAGCCGCGCTCGCCGCATTTCTCTTATTCACCGCATATATTGATGAAGTTAACGCGTATGGCTACCCCCTCAAGGAAATTAATCTTTTGAAGCCCGCGGTGTTCGTCGGAGGGTTTAACGGGGACATGCAAGACATTATTATCTCTGCCCTTGCGAATCGCGCAGACGCTCGCGCGGCGCACTATATCATTAATGATGTGAGAGCGCAGTTTAAGGAACACCCCGGCATTATGAAGGGGGAGGAAAAGCCGGACTACGGGCGTTCCGTTGATATTGCGACAAAGGCGGCGCTTAAAGAAATGGTGCTTCCCGGGATTATCGCGGTTTTGGGGCCGACTCTTGTGGGGATTCTTTTGGGGCCGGAAGCGGTTGGCGCAACGCTTATGGTAGGAACTATTGCGGGCGTGATTTTGGCGCTTGTGTTAAACACGGGCGGGGGAGCGTGGGACAACGCAAAGAAATATATTGAGTCCGGCGTATATGGCGGGAAGGGGTCTGACGCGCATAAAGCCGCGGTGGTGGGGGATACCGTAGGGGATCCCTTTAAAGACACCGCAGGGCCTTCGCTTCACGTCTTAATTAAGCTTCTCGCCACCCTGACGCTTGTTCTTGCTCCCTTGTTTCTTCTTTTCGCGAAATGACAGTTTCAGGATACACGAAACAAAACACCCCGGGAGGGTTAAACCCCGCTAGGGTGTTTTTTCGTATTGCCCGAACAGATAACGAGGGGGTGGGAAATTCCCGTTTTTAGCGATATACTAAAAGGTAGCCATGATACTTTCTACCATAAAACATCTTCTTTTTGGCCCTCCGATTCGGAGGTCCCAGATGTACAAAGAAAAACTTCCCAAGCGTACCGCGTTTGGGGTTTTTGGCTCGGACGCCCTTTCCTCTATTGCGTATGCTCCGGGGGAGCTTATTCATCAATTTGTCCTTGCGGGGGTTGCCGTGGCAAGTCTTTCCTACCTGCTTCCTATTGCAATCGTTATTTCGGTTGTGGTGATCGTTCTCATTACGCTTTACCGTTTTGTTATTGTATACTACCCTTCGGGCGGAGGGACATATACCGTCGCGAAAGAACACCTAGGGGAGCTTTCTTCACTGCTTGCGGCAGTCGCGCTTATTCTTGACTACACGCTCACGGTTTCGGTAAGCGTTGCGGCAGGGGTTGCCCAGCTCGGTTCCATTTTCGGCGTCTTTGATACGCACCGGGTTCTTTTTTCCATACTCGTTATTGGAGGTATTGCGATTATAAATTTGCGCGGGTATCGCGAAGCAGGAAATTTCTTTGCGATTCCCCTCTATACATTCGTGGGGACGTTTATGTTTTTACTTCTTGCGGGTCTCTTTTCATGGTTTTCCGGCGCGCTTCCGCGGATAGACCCGGCACCCCTTGCGACAGCGACTTTGGGGGGCGGCGTGGGGATGTTTTTGGTGCTTCGCGCGTTTGCTTCCGGATCAACCGCCCTCACCGGGATTGAAGCAATATCGAACGGGGTGCCGGTCTTTAGGGATCCATCCGTGAAAAACGCGCGAACGACGCTTGCGGTCCTCGGGGCTATAATCGTGGTATTTCTCATTGGCACTTCTTTCCTCACCCGCGCCATCGGCCTTGTGCCGGAAAATCCCGAGATTTTGATTCCTACCCTCGGGAAACTTATTTTTCCGACTATCCTTCCTGACGTTCTCGCCACATTCGTTATCGGCATCCTTACCGTTGCCATGACAACTATCCTTCTTATTGCGGCAAATACCGCGTTTGTGGGGCTTCCGCAACTTGCTTCACTTCTCGGACGCGATCGATTCCTTCCCACCCAATTTCAAAACCGGGGGGATCGGCAGGTATATTCGATCGGCATTATTATCCTTGCGATTTTTGCGTCTTGTATTCTTTGGATATTCGGGGGACGCGTCTCCGCGCTCATTCCTCTTTACGGTATCGGCGTATTTACCACCTTTTCATTGCTTGGGTGGTCCATGGTGCGTCGCGTCATAAACTCGAAGGCAAAGACCGAAAAAGGGCGGGCCGCAAAGGGCGGGCTTTCCATGCTTCTCGTTGGCGGCATTTCCGGCATCGTTACGAGCGTGGTGCTTGTCGTTTTTATCCTCACAAAATTCCTGCACGGCGCGTTCGCAGTGCTTATTGTGATACCCCTCTTTATCCTTGCCATGAAGCTCATTCGAAAAAGTTATATGCGCTATGAAAGCGGGTTGGTTCTTGAAGAAGGAAGGAAGTTTCACGCCCGCCCTGTTACGAATACAGTCATCATTGCTCTCGGGAGGATCGATCGCGCGGCGTTAAAAGCGATAAACCGCGCGCAGGATATCGCGGGCAGGAAAATAGCGGTGCATGTTTCGGAAGAGGAAGAAAAGGACGAGGAGTTTCTCCGTAAATGGGAGGAACTCGAGACCGGGATTCCCCTTGTCCTCCTTAAGACAGAATACAACTCCATCGTTGCTTCGCTCCTCGACTATATTAAAAAGATAAAAGAGAAGGAAGACGTCAAAGAAGCGGGGGATCCTTCTTATATCCACCATATATACGTCGTGATTGCGGAAGTGGTCCCGAAGGCGTTTTTTGCAAACTTTCTTCATAACCAGACTGCATTTTTTCTCTATGAAGAGCTTCGCGCTATCCCCGAGATTACGCCGATCTTAGTACGCTACATTCCGGAAAAGGTGCCGCTTGGCGAAAGGTTGTGGGGACTTTTTCGAAAATGAAGCTTCATACCGCTATTGCCAACGGAAGGAAGTTGTGATATAACGCATTATGAAAGGAGGAACACAATGCCAAGACCCCTTGACGAAGAGCATCCCTATATGCTTCACAAAATTTCTTGTTCGGTGTGCGGCGAGGACAAGTGGCACAAAGCTCTTCAAGATGAAATTCGTCAATGGTACGAATGTCTGAAATGTGAAAACAAGATATTCATAGCGTCTTAAAGAGCGGTGTACATAAATCTCGCATTTTCATGCGAGGTTTTTTTATTTACCTTGCTATTTCTACAGCGGTTTGTTATAGAGAGAATAGATCTTTATTTTAAAGAGAGGAGGTATTGCGTGGAGAGATATACCGTAAAATTACGGTCGAGAGAGAAACACGCAAATCCCATGGTTCTACGGGAATTTGGCGGGATGGAGTCCGGAGGATGGTCTTACCGGTTTGACATAGTCAAGATTCAGGCGAAAACCGACGCAGAAGCCATACGAGCGGCAAAGCGAATCGCACGAGAACGAAATATGATTTTGATTAG
>CAYJUS010000101.1:0-3865 GCA_964373435.1 uncultured Candidatus Saccharibacteria bacterium | reverse complement strand
AAATATCCCGGGGAAATAAAAGTTACCGTAATACGCGAGTCAAGGGTGATTGAATTTGCGAGATAGATCATTGATGGCGGTATTAAATTATTCTATCACGGTGGTCTTTCGGACCCCCGCTATTTGACGTTCATCACCTTAAATAATAGTGTGGAGTTGTAAATGAAGAAAATTATAACATTCTTGGTAATTGTTATTGTGGCGCTCGGTATAGGCGCGGGAGTAAGATCCGCAGTATTTTTTGGCGCTTCGCCCGAATTTACTGTATCTATGGATGAAGATAAATTTACCCCCGAAACGCTCGAAATCCCCGTCGGAGGACAAATAAAATTTATCAATCAAAGCGAAAAAGCCCGTTGGCCAGCCTCCAATCTCCACCCAACCCACGGAATTTATCCAGAATTTGATCCCACGCGGGAAATTGCTTCCGGTGAAAGTTGGATTTTTAAATTTAAAAATAGAGGAACATGGCGATATCACGACCATCTTTACCCGCAAATAAAAGGAACAGTTATCGTAAGATGACAAAAAGAACTTATGCCATTTTAATATTTTATCTGCTTGCCGGAAGCTTTTTTGTTTCCTCTTTATTATTTGTGGCGAAGAAATACTCCCATCTGGTCGGCGGTTTGGCATCCACGCAAGGCAAAGAAGAAAAACTTTTGCTTCCTCTGCCTCTTACCCATCCCAATGTTGCCCGAATGGAACTTCAGTATTTTGTAAGGGGGGAAATAAAAGATATAAAAAAAGATGATGGAAGAACTGAAATCATACTTTCAGATAGTGTCCCTCCTTTTCCTCAAATTTTCATCATGCCAGAGACGCGGTTGTGGAAAATTTCTCCCCCGTTTGCTCCTTCTGACATGCGTCAAATTGCTCCGGACGATCTTAACCCCAAAATGAGGATAGAGTTTTACATAAATTACGATATTGCCACTCAACGCTGGATAATCCGTGATATTTTTGTACCGGAGGGTATAACCAATTGAAATTTTCCTACGAGTTTAAAGATGATATTTTTCGCACTGGCTACGATATAAAACTTCTGTAATATTCGAGCATAAGTTCAAGAACTCTTTTTTATCTGACACTCTATTTTTTATTATGGAAAAGGCGTTAGCGAAACAGCGAGTTTTACCTTCCTCTGTCAACGCGCAAAAGTCAAACATCTTTTTAAGATCCTGGGGATATCGTTCTCCTAATGCCCCTATCACCCCGTCCAAGCAATATCCTTTCTTGTCTTGGATGACAAGGTCGCAATTCGTTTTCATCTTTAAAAGTTCTTGGGTGAACCCCACCTGCGTCTGTCCGAAAGCGTTAAAGCAATTTTTCTGATAGTTTTCCGGAACGGTCTTGCAAAGATCTACTGTTTTTTCCCAATCATATTTTGCCGCCTCTGCCATATAAAATCCCTGAAGAGTGTAGCACATTTCAAGGTATTTGGGTTGCAATACAGAACAGGGATAAAGCGGATCGTCGTTGCGCAGGTATTTAGGGGGATGGTCTTTGTTTGTGGAGCTCGTCGAATTTTCCATAAAAACCCCACTATAACACCACTCCCTTTCATTTTTGTCGGCGAACATATCACACGAGACGAGGGCGCGCGGAACTTCTCCTTCCCAGAAAAATAGGAGAGCATGTCCGAGACCGTGCAAGCACTCGTTGTATTCTTGAGGAACTTTGAAATATTTTCTTTGGCAGATCGACTGAACCACAAAATCGATCTCCTGATCAGAATTATCATGCAAATATTCCTCAAGAGCTCCATGATAAAAGCCCGCGAAACAAAGGGGAGAGCCGTCGCCGAGCGAGCGTCCTATATTTTTACTTCGCCCATACTCATCGCGTCCCGCAAAGTGTAGGATTTGGTGGCAGTACTGAAAAACCAAAGGATTCGTTTCTCGGCTTTGTATTGTCTCGAAGAGCGCCGTTTTGGAGTAGTTTTTAAGAAAGGTCACGGCCAGCTTTTGGAAACAAATATTTTTTGCTCCATTGACGGCGCATTTTTGGATTTCAGAGATGAGTGTCTCTGCGGGCGGCGGTAATGTTTTTTTTATGTGTAAAAAGGCTCCGACGATGACCGCAGACCCCAAAAGTGTGATAAAAATTATCCCTATTCTCATTTAATGTTAAATGCTTTTTGGCAAATATCTCTATCGTGATATTCTTTAATTTTTTTACACCATTCCATTCTTTTTGTCTTGTCAGGAAGAATGGGGCCGAGGGCACTTGCCGACTGTTTGTAACAGGTGTTCTTATTTTCCTCTTCTACTATAGCGCAGAAAACACGCGGAAGATCAGATTCATAACCGAACCTGATAACCAGGTTATAAGCCACTCCGCCCAAACAATGATCTCTCGCTTTAGCGTTGGCTATTTTGCCGCATTGAGCTTTTAGTTCCGTTTCGTTCGCGCTTATCATTGTTCTGTCTCTGCCAAATGTCTCAAAACACCGATATTGGTACGCGGACGGGACGTTCATACATATCAAAATAGATTTATCAGCGTCCTCCTTAAAACGTTCAAGAACGGCATAGGTGTAACACATCGGCGCGTAGCGATCGGGCAGAATTGCGCACGGGTAGAGAGGATCGTCATCTTTTATGAATTTCGTCGGATGATCTTTGGAGAAAGCGCTGTCCGCGTTGGCCATAAAAGCTCCGGTATAGCATAATTCCTGTTCTCCGATAGTTTGCAGCACGTCGCAAAGTCCAAGGGCTTTTAGAAGATCGTAGTCCGTGAGAAACATCACCGCGTGACCCAGTCCATGATTGCATTCTATAAATTCTTGCGGCTTTTCATAGTCCTCGGAATGTCCGCAAACCGACTTTACGGTTTGCCTCGTGTATTTTTCGTCGGGGGAAAATTTCCTTTTGGCGATAAGATAACCTTCGATTGCGCCATGGTACACCCCTCCCAGGCATGCGCGGGAACCTTGCGAAAAAGTCTTTCGAACATCTTTAGATCTTGCGTATAATTCGCGGCCCAGATAGTGAGATAGTTCATGGCATTGCGTGAAAAATTCCCTCTCTTTTTCATAACTGGAAAATACGGCGATTATTGTTTCAATCGAAAAACGATCGAGAAGTGTCAGCGCGGTTTTTTTAAGGCATAAAGACCTATTTTCCGAATCAAGGCAAACTCCAAGAGTGGTTTTTACGTATGTCTCCGCGTTTTCGTCTGGGAAAGTTTTTTGCGGCAGCCACGCAAAAACAGCTAAAGATACCGCAATCAAAAACGCCATCAAAAAGGAAATATTGACTTGTCCGGTCATGGCTAACGCGGCTGTTTACAGCTTTCTTGAAATTTATCTGGAAGGAAAGCGCAATATCCAGTTCTTTCCGAACGAGAAGGCGCAATCTCTCTTAAGTTTGCAATTAGCGCGTAGAAACAGCCGTCTTGTTTATTTTCTAAAGCTCCTTGGCAAAGCTTTACTCCCCTATCAATATAATGCGGCGAATAGTGCATGAATCCGGATAGAATAAACCCTAGACATTTTTCATATAAATTTCTTTGCGACCTCTCAAACGGACCGCAAAATGGCCTAAGTTTTTCTTCGGTGTCGTATCCGGAATATATGGAAGTTACGATAATTCCTTTAAAATAACACGCCTCGCGTTCGGATTCCGTTGGCGCCGAGTAGCAACCTTGATATACTTTCGCAATGTCGTAGTTAAAAAGCTTAGCGTACATTTCCGCCATTTCCTGCCAACAGGCTGCTCCCTCCACGCTTTCTTTAAAAGTTACACACTTTTCCCGCAGGCCTTTCACATACCGTTCGTTTATGGATGGTTCTGCGGAAATACCATGCTCGGCAAGCGCGAGTTTTTGGTGGTCCTCCATAAAGAGTCCGTCCAAACAAAGA
>CAYJUS010000100.1:0-3894 GCA_964373435.1 uncultured Candidatus Saccharibacteria bacterium | reverse complement strand
CTTATTTGCGACAATTCCCACTACTACTTTTTGCCATGGTACATACACTTCAATAATAACGGGCGGGAGGTGTACCTTGCCTGCGATGCTTGATTCCGCCTCCCTCATAATTCTTTCCACCACGTTTTGTCTCTCCTTGTTTTGATCTTCAAGGCGACGCGCAAGCACCTCTGCTTCTTCAGGAGACTCGGTTGTTAAAAGCATAAACGCGGTGTCGGCGTGGTCCATACGGCTTGCCGCATTAATTCGGGGAACAATCATATATCCTACGCTTCGAGTATCTAAATTCGTAATGGGAATCTTGCAATTGGGATCAATGTCTCGAGAAAGCCACGGTTTAAGCCCTACGTTTTCCATCAACTTTTTAAGTCCGGGCCGGCGTGTTTTTGCGAGAACCACAAGTCCGTATTTTACGAGCGTCCGGTTTTCCCCTTGAAGGGGTACGATGTCTCCCACGGTTGATATGGTAACAAGATCCAAAAGCCACTTCTCCCAACCCTCGCCTATCTGATCTTTGACCATTGGTTTTCGATCTTTAATCATTGCCTGAACCACTTTAAAGGTAACCCCTGCGCCGGATAACTCTTTAAAGGGATAGGTATCTTCTTCTTGGAAGGCGTCGATGATCGCGTATGCGGGAGGAATCTTCGCGTGAGGCAGATGGTGGTCAAGCACAATTACATCAATCCCGGCTTTGTTTGCTCTCGCAATCTCCTTGTGATCGGTAATTCCGCAGTCTATCGTAATCAGCAATTTCACTCCCCGCGAAATAATCTCTTCGATAGAGGCCAGCGAAAGACCGTATCCCTCTTTGAGGCGATCCGGAATGTACACCTCATTTTTAACGCCGATCTCGCGAAAAAACACCGTAAGAAGCGCGGTACCCGAAACGCCGTCGTGATCATAATCTCCAAACACAAGAATTTTCTCTTTCTTTTCTATCGCTTTATAAATTCGCTTTACCGCTTTTTTCATCCCCATAAACAAAAAGGGATCGTGAAGATCCTCGTCGTAATCCGGGTTGAAAAATTCATCAATTGCTTTTTGCGTCCTAAGCCCCCGGTTCCATAAAAGCTGGAGTATCAAGGCGCTATATTCGGGAAACTGCTCAAAAAATTCCTCTGGCGCCTTTTCTTTTATGTTCCACTCCTTTTGCATAAATAAACTCCCCCCGTTAAGGAAAACAAAGCAGGGGCTTTCGTTTTCCTCGGGGTGGCCCATTCGATTCCACTCAGGGCCATCCTGAGTCTATCGAAGGATGGCTACGGGGTCCTTCAGAAAAAATATAAATCGAGGCGGGAACAACGAAAGCCCCTGCTTTGTTTTCTGCTTCTATCGCCCACAGACCGGACACACCGCCTTAATGCTGAAATTCTTTTCTTTTGGGTGGTATTCTACGTTAAGCACCATGTCTCCCCCGCAATTCGCGCAACTAAGCGATAGATCCGCCCCAAGTGTTTGAAGAAACGCGCGCGCGTCATACTGATCTTTTTCGATCCTCAGCTGGTAGACAAAACGCTTCCCGAGCACTTTCTCTATTCTTTCCGCGATCTGGTTGAGAGTCGCATCGTCCTTCACGATAAAGTCGACCGCTCCAAGTTCCTTCGCTCTTTTAAGATCGTCCTGTCTCCCCAGATGGGAAGAAACCACAACAGGAACACGAGCCGTCTTCACGTTCTTCTTCATCGCCTCCATGAGATCGAACCCGGACATCCGCGGCATAATGATGCCGGTGAAAACAAGGTCGGGCGTCTCTCGGGAAAGATGGTCAAGCGCTTCAAGGCCGTCTTTCGCGCCGTCAACCCGAAACCCCGCTTTCAAAAGGGCCTCCGCATACATATTCCGCGTTTCATCATCGTCGTCGACTACGAGAATTTTGTGTTTCTCTTCCTTAACCATATTGAAAACACGAATTGCTACGAATTATCTTACGAATACATACGAATATATCCGTAATGATACGTATATAAAACGTATGCCTATTCGTGTTTATTATTTAAGGGCTTCGATACCCGGCAACTTGTCTCCTGCCAAAAATTCGAGCATCGCGCCTCCGCCGGTAGATACATAGTCTATTGTATCAAGAACGCCCATCTTGTCCAAGATTCCAATAACATCCCCCCCTCCCACTACTTTATGTGCGTCGCTTGCCACAAACGCGCGCGCGAGATCCTTTGTTCCTTTTGCAAACGGCTCCGCCTCGATAAATCCCATGGGGCCGTTCCAAATAACCATTTGTGCCTCGCGGATAATGTGAGAAAACTCTTTCACGCTCTCGGGACCCACGTCAAGTATGATATCTTCTTCCTTGACGCTTCCCGGCGCTATTACCTCAATGGGTGCCGTACCCGTCATCTCGCGCGAGACGACAAGGTCAAGCGGAAGATGAAGCTTGGTGTTCGTAAGATCGAGTTTTTCCAAATCGTGCCCGATATTTTCTTCGAGTTTCGATTTTCCAATGGAAAGTCCCTTTGCCGCAAGAACCGTATTCGCGAGTATCCCTCCGAGAATAATATGGTCTGTGCGCGGAAGAAATTTATCGATGAGGTGCAGTTTTGTCGCAACTTTCGCGCCGCCCATAACGAGTACTAAGGGGTGATACGGTCTTTCACTCACACGAGAAAGTTCCCGTACCTCTTGTTCAAGCAGTAAACCGGCGCATGAGGGAAGAAACCGCGTGATGGCTTCTACCGACGCGTGGGCCCGGTGGGAAACGCCGAACGCATCATTCACATAGATTTCGGCAAGAGAGGCAAGCGATTTTGAAAATTCTTCATCGTTCGCTTCCTCCTCTTTATGAAAACGCAGGTTCTCGAGAAGAAGAAATTCCCCCTCTCGAATGGCTCCTACCGCGTTTTCCGCCTTCTCCCCTACCGATGCATCTATAAACTTCACCGGTTCCCCCAAGAGTGATTCCAACCGCCCCTGTATATTGCGTACGCTTAATGTTTCTTCTCTTTCCTTGGGACGACCAAGATGAGAAGCAATAATGGTCTTTGCGCCCCGCTCCTTGAGAAAACGAAAGGTAGGGAGTACCGCACGAATACGAAAATCATCAAGGACCCTTCCGTTTTCTATCGGAACATTAAAGTCAACTCTGACTAAAACCCTTTTCCCTTTTACATCAACGTCTCTGAGAGTTTTCACAAAATTTATCTATCCACTGTCTCTGACTGACTCTACTATCTTAACGAATTCTTTGGGACGCAACGATGCCCCCCCCACAAGAAGCCCGTCCATTTTTCCTTCGGTAATGTAGCCTGCCGCGATCTTTCTGTTCACGCTTCCGCCGTATATAATTCGCGCTCTCTCTGCGATCACCCGCTTTTTCCACATACCAAGGAGTATCCGCCGAATAAGCATTTTTGCAACGAGTGCATTATCTGGCTTCGAAGGCCTCCCCGTTCCCACCGCCCACACCGGCTCATAGGCAATAATAAGAGAGTCGAGTTTTTTCAGGGAAAATTTCTTGAGGCATCTCGAGAGCTGCTGCTTAAGAACCGTGTTAATGCTTTCTCCTTCTTTCTCTCCCACGCAAAGTATCACCTTAAGGCCGGCATCAAGCGCAGCAAGCAACTTCTTGTTGACCATGCCATCTGTCTCTTTTGCATATCTCCTCCGTTCAGAATGGCCTAAAATGACATACGCACATCCCGCATCTTTTATCATGGCGGGGGAAATGGCGCCCGTATACGGACCCTCCTGCTCCCAAAAACAATCCTGCGAACCGAAAATGGTTTTACTAAAACGGTTTTTTAGTGGATGCAAATGCACAAATGACGGGCACACTACCACCTCTATATTCCGTTTCCTTTTTAGTACGGGTGGGAGAGAAGCCAAAAACTGCTCTGCCTTGCGAAGGCTTGTGGGATTGCACTTCCAGTTTGCTACTAT
>CAYJUS010000099.1:0-3925 GCA_964373435.1 uncultured Candidatus Saccharibacteria bacterium | reverse complement strand
ATACTCTCACATCCCGCAAAAAAACCGATAACCCTATCCTTATCTTCTGCCACCACACAAAACCCCCCCGGTGAAAGAATGATCGCGCGATAAAATTCTTCAAGGAAATCTTCGCCAAGCTCGCTCAAAAACCCTTGATTAATTTCTTCATGATGGATTCCGGCTACTTGAGGCGAATCTTTAATTGTTGCCAGACGAATATTCATTCCAAGCTGGTCTTTTAAAAATTAATGCTCGATAGCCCTTCTCAAGACGCGCAAATACAATATCAGTCGAAAATTCGCGCTCTACTTTCTTCCTTCCCGTTTCTCCCATACTCTTTGCTTTCTGAGGATTTTCTAGCATTTGTATGATCGCTTCTGATAATTTTTTTGGATCGCGCACCGGAACTAAAATCCCGGTCGCTCCGTCATCCACCGCTTCGCGGCATCCGCGAATGTTGCTCGCCACCACCGGCAGAGACATACTTGATGCCTCAAGAATCGAAAGGCCAAGGCCTTCGCGGTACGATGGAAGCACGAAAATGTCCATAACAACATACAATTCTTCGGTATCTACCCTCTCCCCCAAAAAAATAACCTTTTTCTCTATTCCGTATTTTTTAACGATGCCGCGATCAATGCGATCATCTTTTAGAGGTTCTTCCGGCCCCACCACCAAAAGAACCGTGTCGGGAAAAGCACTCTGCACCTTCCGGAATGCTTCAAAAAGTTCAAGATATCCCTTCTCCTTCACAAGCCGCGCCACAATCCCTATCACCTTCTGCGCCGGATCAATTCCAAGCTCTCTCTTTTTTTTATCTCTAAACTCCGGAGGAAACTTCGCGGGGTTAAATCGATCAAGATCAATCCCGTCGCCCAAATACACAAGTTTTCCGCGAGGTGAAATTCCCTCCTTTACCGCTGTTTCTATATCTTCTCTGTTGACAGTGAAAATAAGATGGCTACAGCGCGCGATGATCTTCTCAAGAGTAACAAAAATGAATTTCTTTAAACGCGGGGTTTCGTCTTGAAAATAAAACCCGTGAATGGTATTGATCCGAATCGGAACACGCGCTACAACTGCCGCAAGCTGAGCTAGAAAACTTGCCTTGGGCGTATGGGTATGGATAATCTGAAACCGTTCTTTTTTAAAAAAACGGACAAGTTTGTAAAAAGCGGTGAGATCGGTAATCGGGCTCCATAATTTCCGGGTAATTCGTATCGTGTGGACCCTAACCCCCTTTTGTTCTATCTCGGGAATCCATTCCCCCGGAGAAGAAACGGCCCACACTCGATACCCCTCTCCAAGAAGATACTCTATCTGCGAAAGAAGCAAAAACCTCAGGGAGATGTCAACCGAAACCACTTGGCAAACCTTGATTTTTTTATTCTCTTCGTTCACAAGCAACTCGCCCTACGGTTTAAAAAACTAATTTCTCTCAAAGAATACCTCGAAAACGTTTTCCCGTAATTTGGGTAAACGCTCAATAAAATCGTCAATCTGCACGTCGTAACTCTCAAAAGAATCGTTAAACAGGTAAAATCGTTTTGAAAACACAAAGTCGTATAAAGATACAAAAAATCTATTCTCTCTTTCCAGCATGCTATACCTCTCCTTAAACACTGCCCGTATAACAAACCCTGCATCACGCAATGTGACCAAGACTTCGCGTCCCCCGTCGTCTAAAAAGAGCGTGTGAAGCTCCATAAATATCTTAAGCGGTTTTTTATAGCTCAATATACCCTTCATCCCCCTTATCACTTCTTTCTCGTAGCCCTCAACATCCATCCTCACGAATTGGGGATACGGTTTATCTTTGATAAATGTATCTAGCGTTATAATCCCCACTTCTTCCGCTTCGCCGGAAAAGTCTGTATTTGTTTTAAGAAAAGAGTGTTGATTCGAGCTCCTTGAGAGATTAATCTTTCCTACATGATTTTCAGAACCCACGGCCTCACGAAACACAGTTATGTTCTGATATTTATTCGCTTCTATGTTCCTTTTCAACAACTCGATGTTACTGTGCGAAGGCTCGATGGCAAAGACCCTCCCGCCGCTTCCCACAATTCGCGCTTCCTGCAATGCATAGTATCCTATGTTGGCCCCAATATCGATACAGATGTCTCCCGGGCTTAGAAACGTCGGTAAAAACTTAGTTGATCGTGCTTCCCGAATGCCGGAATACAAAAGCTCGCGGGAAATCCCCTTATCTCTTCCGTCCAATAGCATGGAGTTTCCGTTGATGTTTCTTTTGAACCACCTTTCGTTTTTGTGAGTCAGCAAAAACACCATGATCCACGCGCGAGCCCGTATTCGTAAATACAAGATTATAAAATATAACCAGATACCAAAAAAGATTCTTTGCAGAAAGAACGGTTTCTCCCCCTCGTTCTTATGGGAGAAAATCTTTTCTCCCCCCGCCCCTCTTCTTGAATCAAGGTAGAGGGCCATAAAAGGCAGTAATGCCAAAAAGGCCGGCATGCGAATTCGCGTAATGATGCCGTAATTGCTGAAAAATAGCGCGATCGTGCCAAAAACCCCGATGCTGAATATTAAAAGCGACAGCGCCTCGCGCTTTTTTCTCGCGGAATACCAAATTCCTCCAAAAACAAACACAAATGCTACATACCACGGAATGGTCTCGAATAAACTTAGCGCTTGACGGCTGTAACGGAATTGCCACGGGAAGGGCCCAAAAACGCTGTAAACAAATGACTGGCCATTATTCCAAACAAATGACGCAGGATTCTCAAACCCCGCATCGGCTTCAAATGAAGAGCCTGAACCCGTTACTTCTGGAGGAGGGGTTGGTGCCGAAGGAGGGGTTGGTGCCGAAGGAGGGGCAACTTCTGCGGGAGGGGTCGCTGCCGATGGAGAGGATACCACCGAAAGAGGAACCTCCCGGACCACCGGTGTTGGCTGGTAAACCGTCTCTTTATAAAACGCGACTCTTTCGGGGGCCAAATAATCTCTCACCCCTATTCCATAATATCCGTAGCCGAAAACCTGAGGAACGAAACCCAAGACAATTACCATCGGAAAAGCATACGCGAGACGCTTCTTTAAATTACATTTTGAAAAAAGAAACCACGAAACCAGAAAAGAACCTTCAAGAATAAACCCTATATAAAACCGAAGGTTGGTGATTGCAAGCAATACCCCAACAAACACAATAAACTCCAGCAAGGAAAACTTTTTCAAAATCCTGACCATAACATAGAGGCCCAGAACCGCCAAGGTCACAACCATCACGTCTTTTAAAAGAAGGCTGGTGAAAAATACATGACTAGGATAAAGACTCGCGGTAATTCCGGTAAAAAAAGCCCAGCGGGATGCGACGCCAAGCTCACGAACCAATAAATACAAAAACAACACCGCCAATGCCGCTACCCACACGTTAAAAAACTGGCCCACAAGCATGGATGGCAGGGTAAACGCATAGAGGTATCCCAAAATTACCGGGTAAAAATGCGGCACCCATATCCCTTCAAGGGAAAAATTGCCCCCGCGGACCCCCTGGGCTATCTTCTCTGCGGATTCCTGATAACGCGTATAGTCTCCTGTCCCCCCGCTAAAAGGCTGAAAATCGGCATAGTGTATGAAAAGAACCGCGCTCACATGAATTAAGACGAACAGGGCCGCCAAAGTATAAAACTGGCCCTCTCTCATTCCAAGACGCCTGAATGTAAAAACCGTAAACCACAAAAGGATCAAAAGAAGTATGAGACCCAGCCCCAACGCTTCGTCCAACACGAAAATTCCCCCAAGGAGAATAAGGATACCAGCAATAACCAAATAAGAATGTTTGATACTCATGTTTCAACCCTAGGGGGGACAGTCCCCCCTAGGGTATTTTCATAGTGTGTTATTAATCGCGGCCAGCCATTCTTTCTCAAATCGTTCTCGGGTAAATTGTTTAGCAAACTCGTATGCGTCCTTTCCT
>CAYJUS010000098.1:0-3927 GCA_964373435.1 uncultured Candidatus Saccharibacteria bacterium | reverse complement strand
GCGCCATGGCGCAAAAGTTCAACTAATTTGGCTGATTTGGCTAACTACGTTTAGAATAATTTTGACGCTTCCTGATCAAGCGCTTGATTCACCATTTTATCCGCTTCACGATTTTCCTCACGGGGAATATGGATAAACCGGACTTCCTGAAAATCAACTTTGAGGTTCCATGTTTCTATAAAGAGCTTTGCAATGCGGGCTTCTTTTATTTTGTATGCGCCGTTCAACTGGCTTACGAGGAGTTCGCTATCGGATCGTATTTCAACTTCCGTCTCTTTTGTTTTTTTCTTCCCCACCAAAAGCTTTAATTTTTTCAGCGCAAAAATCACCGCTTGGTATTCTGCTTCGTTGTTGGTTTTTTCGCCCAAATACTCTCCGTATTTCTTGAGAACCCTTCCGTCGTTACTATAAATCACCACGCCAATCGCAGCGGGCCCCGGATTCCCCCTCGCTCCTCCATCGGTATACACAATAATGGTTTCGTTGCTGAACTGCTTCATAACCATATAAAAACAACTAAAATTTATAAGTGGTTTCTGACCGACGCTCAATGGCCAAAATTATAATTTCGCTGTCTTCGCCTCTTTGAAATATGATTCTTAGACCTCCTTTTCTTACACGAAATATATCTTTATGCCCTCTTAATTTCTTTATGTCAAAATTCTTAAAAGACCCGCGCACTAGCCGGGCCACTATATATTTAACCTGCCGCCGCTCCTTAAAGGACAGCTTTCGTAAAGCCTTGGATAATTTATCCACAGATTTATAAACGAGAGAGGAGCTCTTTTGCGGAAACTCCGCCTTTCTTGATTTTTGTAAAGTCAATTACCTCCTCCCATTCCTCGTCTTCCGTAACCGGCGCAATCTTAAATAGTGGCCTTGATCGACGCACCACCACAAAAGAAACACCGCTCTTTACCTTCTGTGCATAATGTTCCATGTTTTCTCGTAACTCTTTGAGACCGATTATTTGTTCCATAACTTTAGTTTATCTTAAGATAAACCTTATGTCAAGCAGGAGGTGGTGGTCAAAGCCTAGCTTCGACCAATCCTCTTCAAGACTACGATGTACATAAATTTTCCAGTAATGAATTTCTCAACAGAGAACTTTGCAGATTTTGTGAGTTCGTGAATTTCTTTTTTATTGAACCGATGCGAAATAACCATACGCTTGCCATTGATATGAATAACGATGTCGTTCGTGTCTCTATTATACCAAAACCTCGGCGGGACTCCCCCGCGCCCTATAACCGAATGCCATACATGCGGAATAAGGGCGTACTCGCGCACAAATGAAAGGTACGTTGCATTCGTTTTGGATTTCGGCTTTGCAAACTTAGGAAAAAAGGAGGGGAAAAGAAACTTCTTCATTCTAAGGGTCGGTCTTTTATAGAGACACAACACGATCCTATCGGAAGACTTTAAAAACGGCCTTAACTGCCGCAACGTCTGAATGCGTTCTGATTTTGAAAAATTACCCAAGGAATTTATAAGGGAAATATAGATGACCGGTTCTTTGACCTTCTTAACCAACCCTGGAAGATGCTTAAGGCCTAAAAGATTGTCCCGTATACAAATTAATTCGTGTCTATATAGAGAGGCGCTTCCGGCACAAAACTTTATCATTGACGAAGAATAGTCGAGACCGATCACCTGTGAAAGGTTCTTTAATTTGTCAATCCAAACGAGTTCCCTCCCTGTCCCTATCCCCAAATCAACAATTGTCTTTTGTTGTTTAGAAAGGTAGGTATTAAAAAAACGAGCGACATGAACCTCGTCTACAATGCCCGAAGGAAACTCGCTTAAGAAGAATTTGTGATACTCCTTGGGCGTCTTTGCATGAACCCACATCCCACGCATCCTTTGGGACATATCTATTTCTTTTTCCATAGTGCTTTCTTTGTGGCCCGCATTTTGTAGTTCTTTGGATCGGGACTTGCAATAGGATCAAATATCCAACGCCCACCATATATCGCCGGAGTGAAACTCCAACTCTTTGTTACCCATCCCTGCTTTGCCACTCTGCTTATAAATTCTGCGAGTTCGCTTTGGGAGGTCGTAGAAGCAACGAGCATAATATCCCACTCTGTACCTTGTAACACATAGGCATGCCGAATAAGGTTTAGCTTCAACTGTTTTTCTACTTTTTTCAATCCTTCGAGATAATCTTTCAGAGCCCATCCGGTGGGAAATTTTGTCTCCATTCCGATTACGGGCGGTTTGATTGCGGCTTTAATGAGCACAATATAATATCCGTCCCAAATCCGCATCTGATCAAGAATAGAGACGCGGTCTTTAAGCAAAATCTTTTTGCGGCGAAGCACGGCGAGCCGTTTCTTTGTTTCCGCGACAGAAAGGCGCGTTCGACCCGCAATGGCTTTGATGTCGGCTGACGTAAATTTCAATTCACGGCTCAACGCCCAAAGAAGCCGAACGTCTTTCTCGTCAAGATCCTGCTCTAGTGCTTTTTCCCAAACGTCTTTCATATACTTATTTTACCATGTGATTTTAAAATTTGGTAAGGTTAATTGCGCGGAAACATTCGGCATATTTATGTTTTTTTGACTTTTTGCCGAATTTTTTTGAGAGGTCGCGGACCCAGTGAGACATATGGCCAAGATCGGGAATCTGGCTTCGATGAAACTTCAAGGCTTCAATCTTTATGTCGATAGTTTTCGAAATGTCTTCAAAATAGTTCGCGTCGTCAAACGTCGCAAGAAAAAGATAGTCTACCTTGTGGGGCGGGCCGGCACCGGGCATCGAAAGCGCGTCTCTCGAAAGCGGCCAAACGGCATCCACGGTGATCTCCCCTGCCGCGCGGTGATCCGCATGATTGATAAACCCTCCCTTGGGTGAATAATACCGCGAGGGGTCAAGCCCCACGACCACGTCAGGTTTGAGAGCTCGAATAAGCCGCACGAGTTCTTTTTTTGTTTTACGGTTTGCTTCCAGCTCGCAATCGTTATGACCAAAAAAGAACACTTTTTTGATTCCCAAGGCTTTCGCGGACGCAAGTTGTTCTCGTCTCCGGATTCCGATCAGCTCGGCCATAGATAGTTTCGGATTCCCCGCGTTTCCCTTGTTCCCCTTTGTGAACACCGCATAATATATACTCGCCCCCGATGCCACGGCTTTCGCAAGTGTCCCGCCGGCTGCAAAATCCAGGTCGTCCGGGTGCGCGTTCACGCCAAGCACTATTTTGTTTTTCCAATTAAATGGTTTCATGAAGCTGGTTTAAGGTCTGTAATTTTCAACTTTAGCTCACGGGTACCATTCCATTCGTCGGCGATGAATTCGAATACCACATCTATTTTATTCCCCTTTTCAAGGTGGCCGTTTCCGTTTGCGCCGTTGAAATAGATTGCACGAACAGTCCTATCGCTAGATGATTTCAACCATAGCTGGAGATGCTTCTCGTTCTGTCCAACGGGACGCAAATCGGAAATTTCAAGACCCCTCATCAAAAATATCGGCTTGGGGTTTGCTTCTCCATGGGGTTCAAAACGTTCAGTTTCTTGATACGACTCCCATGCTATCTCGTCCGCACCCAGCTCCATATCAACATCGACACGGGCGGTAAAACCGTTCTCGCCCAGTGTTTTTTTTGTATATACGACCATGGCATCTTGAAATCTCTCCATATTCTCATTTTTTATCGTAAACCCTCCCGCATGTTCGTGCCCTCCAAACTCTTCGAGAGTGTCAGCGCACGAATCCATTGCCTCAACCACATTAAACCCCTCCCGGGACCTCACCGACCCCACGCTCTTTTCCTTGCCGACGGAATAGATAAACGTGGGACGAAGATACTTGTCAAGAATCTTATTTGCGACAATTCCCACTACTCCTTTTTGCCATGTTTCAGACCCTTCCATAATAACGGGCGGGAGGTGTACCTTGCCTGCGATGCTTGATTCCGCCTCCCTC
>CAYJUS010000097.1:0-3957 GCA_964373435.1 uncultured Candidatus Saccharibacteria bacterium | reverse complement strand
GGTAGGTCGCGAGTAGATAGAGGCCCCAAAAGAGACGCGATCAATTCTCCCACCGAGAGAATTGTCGCTCGGGCCTCGGCCTCGCTCTCCGCAAAAATGCGTGCGCACATTTTTGCGGAACCATGGCCGCTCGGCCTCCGGCACGCTTTTTGAACCATATAATCAATTCCTGATAAAATGAAACGGCTTTTGATCGCTACCTCTAATAAAGGGAAAATTGCGGAATATAAAGAAATTTTTAAAGAGCTTTTGCCCGAGGTTGAGTTGATGTCACTGAACGATTTTGGCATAGAGGAGTATCCGGAGGAGACGGAAGAAACGTTTGAAGGGAACGCGATTATTAAGGCAAAGTTTTATTATGAGCGATCAAAAATTCCTACGCTGGCGGATGATGGGGGGATAGAAATTGACCATTTAAATGGCGAGCCGGGGGTGAAATCACGACGATGGCCGGGGTATGACGCGACGGATGAGGAGCTCGTCCAAATGACATTTGAGAAGCTTGCGGGGGTGCCATGGGAGAAACGAGGAGCCCAGCTTCGCGCGGTCATTGCGATTGCTGTTAGTAAAGACGATATCCACACGACAGAAGGAATATGGCGCGGATACATTGTGGAAAATCGTTCCCAAGTCGCTCGTCTCATCCCCGGGTATCCCTTCCGCTCTCTCTTTTATATTCCCGAAACCAAAACAGTAATGGGCGAACTCCCTTTTGAAGAAGAAGCACGAATCGGCCATCGCCGAAAAGCGCTTGAGAGGGTTCTGCCATTTCTTAATTCTATTTGACTCCCATTCCTGTTAATCTATAATAAACTTAGATACCATGAACGATAATCACAGCGAACTAATCGAATATTTAGACGAGAAGTTTAATAAAGTTGATGAGAGATTCGACAAACTTGAATCCCGGGTTATTAACGTTGAAGAGGATGTCAAGGAGATCAAATCCGATTTTAAGGAATTGAAAGAGAGTATCGGAAACACATTTTCTAAAATTGATGAGTTTCTTAGCATGTATAAAAAACAGGAGCAAGAATTTACTATTATTAAACGAGAGCTACAAAAACTACAAGAAAGAGTCTCTCAACTCGAAGAAAAAGCGTCTTAATCACTCTTTTTAATTATGAAACTCACTAAATGCGACCACTGTAAGAGATCGAAAAGGAGCAGGAAGAATGAAAGGACCCTGGAGGATGAATGGGCCCAGGGGAGCCTGCACGTTAATAATCCAGGAATATATTTAAATTTTGATTTGTGCGAGAAATGTTCATCGAGGGTAGTAAAATTTTTGAAAAAATATTTGGACTTCTGATCGCATATCCAATATACGGTAAATAAATCCTGCCCTTTCCGTGAGCAGGCTTTTTGTTATAATAAAGGAATATGTTGGACATACGGTTCATCCGTGAAAATCCGGATACGGTAAAAAAGGGGATTAAAAACAAGGGAGTTGAGGTCGATGTCGACCGGCTTTTGGCATTGGACGAAGAGCGAAGGAAGTTGCTTCAAGAAGTAGAAGGACTTCGCGCGGAACAAAATAAGGCGACAGAGGAGATTGCGAAAGAGGGAGATAAGAATAAACGAGAGAAAAGGGTAGAAGAGATGAAAAAATTAAAAGAGAGCTTGAGGGGGGGCGAGGAAGAACTAGGACGCGTTTCTTCAGAATTTGAAAAACTGCTTCTTGCCGTTCCTAATCTCCCGCTCGCTAGCGTCCCTATCGGGAAAGACGAATCAGATAATCGAGTGCTTCGCGAAGAAGGCAAAAAGCCCGAATTCGATTTCGAACCAAATGATTATTTAAAAATTGCGGAAAATCTCGATCTGATCGATATCGAACGCGCGGCAAAAGTTTCGGGTTCACGATTCGGCTATATAAAAAAAGAGCTTGCGCTGCTTGAATTTACGCTTGTGAAACTTGCGTTCGAAGAAACCACAAAAGAAGGCTTTATGCCAATAGTTCCCCCCGTTCTTATTAATGAGGATTCGATGCGCGGCATGGGATACATGGAGCGGGGCGAGGAGGAAATTTACCGCATTGAAAAAGATAACCTGTATTTGGTGGGGACTTCGGAACAAGCGATTGGCCCCATGCACTCAGGTGAGGTGTTTAACGAAAGAGATCTTCCGAAGCGCTACGTCGCATTTTCCCCCTGTTTTCGGAGAGAGGCGGGTTCATACGGGAAAGATACGAAAGGAATTTTGCGCGTGCACCAGTTTGATAAGGTGGAGATGTTTAGCTTTACCAAGCCAGAAGATTCTCAAAAAGAACACGAGCACTTTCTTGAGATAGAAGAACGCTTAATGCGGCTTTTGAAGATTCCCTACCGCGTGGTGCAAATTTGTACCGGTGATCTCGGGGATCCCGCGGCGGCAAAATATGATATCGAAGCATGGATGCCGGGGCAGAACACGTATCGCGAGACCCATTCCACTTCGAATACCACTGATTTTCAGGCCCGCCGTCTCAACATTCGTTTCAAGCGGCAAGCGGCAGACGGTAAGCGCTCAGCGGAATTCGTCCACATGTTAAACGGCACCGCTTTCGCAATCGGGCGTACCCTTACTGCCATAATCGAGAATTACCAGCGAAGAGACGGGAGCATCGACGTGCCGGAGGTTTTACAAAAACACGTCGGGTTTTCACAAATCCCCCACTCTTAATAAATTATTCTTAATCGTGAGTACGTTAACCCTAAGCGACCTTAAAACAGGAACAGTGTTTATTATGGAGGGGGACCCGTGGCAGGTGCAGGACACCACATTTGTGAAGAAGGCGCAGTCAACCGGGATCCTTCAGGTAAAGATAAGAAACCTGAAAACAGGATCGGTTCTCTCCCGTTCTTTAAAGCAGGCAGATCGTTTTGAAGAAGCGGATGTTATACACCGTAAAATAAAGTTCGTCTTCAGCCACCGGGGAAGATACGCCTTTGCCATGGCCGAAAATCCCCAAAAACGTTTTGAGTTCTCGGAGAAAGAGATACGAGATGACCGTTTCTACTTAATTCCTAATAGCGAGCTTCTTGCCCTTGAGTTTAACGGCGAAATTATTGCGATAGAACTTCCGCCCAAAGTTGATTTGAGAGTTACCGAAGCTCCTCCCTCGGAAAAGGGAAATACCGCGCAGGGCGGGAAAAAGCCGGTCAAGGTGGAAACCGGCCTTACGGTTCAGGCCCCGTTTTTTATCAACGAGGGGGATGTGATACGGGTGAACACGAAGACGGGAGAATACGTTGAGAGGGTTTAGGTAGGGGCTACTCGTGGCATAGGTGTCAAAAAGACGTGTCTCGCGGAGACGGGGCGTTCTCGCTACCGCGAGAAACGCCTCGCGTCTTGACCCCAGCGAGGCGCTCGCACCCTCGTTCGCCCTCGCTCTCTCGCTTCGCGTCGCGTTCTTGCGCGACTTCGCTCGAACCATGCCCGCTCGGGCTCCGCGACGATTTTTGACACCTATGCCATGAGCCTTAGAGGAAAACGTTCGTAACGATTCTTGTCATATATCACATTCATCCGCGATTTGAGAAAAGGAAATAAAAAAGCGAACGGATAAACCGGTCGCCATGAAAAACTTCTTTATTGGCCGGCGAGTTTCATGCCGAGATGGCTGAGAAACACGATACTTATTACCACGCATCTCACGAATGCCACCAAAAGAGCGATACCAAGAAGATAGACTCCTATGGGCCAGGTGGCCCCATATAAGATTTTTCCTTCAGTTGATGCGTCAGAAAATCGGAACTGTCCTCCATGATGGGGGCGCTTGATGTCCCTGTCCCCGGCTGCCCAGCTTGCGATATCAGAGAAGAGAAGCCAGATTAAGGGAGCGAGAATTGTTGCTCCCAGCATATATCCCGCGAAGGAAAGAACCACCACTATCGCGTCACCTGACATCTATAAACCTCCTTTCGTTTATTTGATTATCCTTATTGTATCATGAGAAGAAAAAAAAGTCAAGTCCTA
>CAYJUS010000096.1:0-4078 GCA_964373435.1 uncultured Candidatus Saccharibacteria bacterium | reverse complement strand
TCCTGAAACTCGTTGAGTCATTCGAAGCCATAGAGGTTTCCCAAGAAATCAGGCAGCTCGCAGATCTCTATGTTGTCGAAGGAGTCGTTCCCAAGCGCTATTACAGTGACGCTCTCCTAATAGCCACGGCTACCGTTAATAATATCGATACCGTTCTAAGCTGGAACTTTCGCCACATGGTCAACCGGCGCGTGGAGAGCCAGGTGAATACTATCAATACACTAAACAAATATATTACCATTGATATTGCAACTCCGGCAGAATTGTTGTAAAATAGAACTAGAACCATGAAGAAGATCTGGAACATTAGAGTTAGAGAGTCTGTGAAAAAAGAGTTTCCTCGAGATCCCATGATGCAGGAGCTCCACGAAGTGAGACTACGGCTCTCTAAGAAATACAAGTCGGGTAAGGTTGTAAAAGAGAGAGTTAAGCAAACGGCGTAAATCCTCGCGAAGAAGGGAGGTTTTGGCTGTTTTAAGTTGGATCCGTACGGGTCTTTTTTGTTTGCCCGCCTCTTTACATCTCCACCAACCCATGCTAGTATATACTGTTCCAAACTGGAAGGAGATTTTAGTTCCTTGAGAAAGGAAAGGAAGGTGGAAAATGAAGTTTTTGCAAAATCCTCCTGTGCGCGGCACGTTAGTGACAGGCGGCGGAGCAGCTCTTCTTTTTTGCATTTTGCTAGCGCTTAGTTTGTGGAGCGTTTCGTATCGTGTAGAAACCTCGGCCGGTGCCTATTTTGAGTTTTCTGTTCCCCCCTTGAGCCTTGCGGCCCTTACGGTCGTGTCGCTTGCGGGGGTGTTCGCGCTGTTGATTACCCGGGCAGGGCCGAAATTGTTGTTTGCGGTTTTGGGTTCATGCGCAGCAGCAATTGTAAGCACAATTTTCCTGATATTCATTGTCGGAACCATGTTCGCGACAACATTTGGAAAAACCTGTGAAGACAATGTTTGTACGTATGAGTTTACCGGCATCCCCGCCACTATACTCATGATCGTTCTCGCTTGTGCAAGCACCCTACTTTATGGAAGCATCCTCGGTGACGTGATACAGAAAAAATCTCGAGGGTGGGGGCCGATTGAGCTGATGCCCACCGCTCTCGTAAACGTAAGCTCGGTATTCTTCATCGTTGTTCTGTACGCAGTAATTCCTCTTATCAAGTTCTCTCAAGGCGGTCTCATTTGACCACGCACTAGTAATCCATGACTTAATCCATGACTGTCATACATTCGAGCGAAAGTATGGCATAATACTAAAGCGGCAACCAATCGGTGAGCCGCTTTTTTTGTTGACTTTCATCCCCAAATCAGCAAGAATGACATTAGCTCTTTTTATGCGGAGGTTTCAGATGTTCGTAAACAACATAAACCAATGGACCCACATGAAAGACGAGACGGAACAGTCGTACGATGAGACGGTAGTCTTTCATCACCGTACCCGCGGTAGCGGAAAACGCTATGAACGATTTTGGGATCGTATAGCTAAACGGTTTTGCTGGTTTAATTGTCAAACCGAAAAAGTCCAGGACAATCCCCCAAAAGGTTGGCCCGATGATTTCTATTGGGTTGATACCTATCTATAGAGGCGTAAGGCATGAATTCTGAAAACCACACCGAGAAATTACGAGTAGAAGTTGCGTTTCCCAGAAAAGATTTTTACGGCGCAAGCGCCATTATCTATATGCATATCAGCGTAGTTCGTTTCTTCAAGACCCTGACGACTGACCAGATTGAAAAATACAAAAACGCTTGGTTGAAACGGGGGAACAATACTTCGGAGACGAGGCCGAATTCAGCTGCCGGGTGTATATCGACAAGGAGTACGGTTTACGTTCATGGAGCTGTCCCGGAAACGCATGCGGTTTCGACCCCGAACATACAGAATGGAAACACATGAAAGAGGAAAACAAAGAATGGATTACCTATCTTCCTCACAATACCGATAGGCCAGAACAACTAATGTACTTGCTCGCTGCGGCTTGTTGGTTTCGCGATTTGGCGGAGGTAAACGAAATCCGATCCTAGCGACCGGATTTTTTCTTTCATTGACTTTTGTCTCCAGATCAGCAAAAATAGGGATAGTTCATTGAGAAGGAGGCATAATATGGGCCCCCCCGAGGCAAAACTCACCTTTGGCGAGCTTGAGGAAGGTGATAAGTTCATCGGTTTTCCTTTGCCAGGCGATAATGAGGGCCACGGTGGATACAGAGGCACTCACTACGTTTTTATAAAAATACCTCTTAGCGAGGGTTATGCATTTCCTTATAATGCAATTCGTATGACGGACGGAATGTCTTCCCAGTTTCCGGATTCTTCGTTTGTGGTTAAGGTAGAGTAGTTCTTTGAGAGGAGACAGAACGTGACGGACGACGAGATTATTCAGGAAGCAGTCAAAAGAGCCCAGGAAGAAGCGCGGTCGAATGGACTCGAGATTGGGGCTATCGTCGCTCATCCAAGCGATAACATGACTTATAGACTCCTGGACGTGAAGGATGGTATCGCTACCGTGGGTCTTTCGGCAGAAGAAAGCAAAACCGGACGAGTGGTAATAAAACAATTCCCGTTTGCTGAACTCTTTGATCCGAACGTTGCGAAATTTTATGTAGTTTGCATCAGGGAAAGAGAAAAATCCAATTAATTTCGTGCCTCGCGCATTATTAATCACATAACCAAAGATAAATCTAGCGGCAACCAACCCCTCGACTACGCTCGGGGCGAGTACGGTGAGCCGCTTTTTAGTTTCGCAATATTTTTAAAGGGGTATAGTATAAGTACTAACAACATCCATGGCCTCCCTCACGGTTATAATTAAACCGGCGGCGAGAGATCGAAGGGTTCGGGTTGAAATGAACGCCGAAGAGTTCGAACGGGTAGCAGCTTCCCTCGGTTTTTTTAATCCCGAATTTCTCAAGGGCCTCAATCGCGCAGAACGAGACTACAAAGCCGGCCGGGTCAAAAAAATCAAATCGCTCAAAGAATTAAGGAACTAGTTTTTTGTGATAGAAGTTCTCGTTACAAAAGAGTTCGAGAAACATTATCAGAAACTGCCCGTCGCTATCCAAAAGAATGCCGAAAGAAAAGAACAGATATGTAAGAACGAAAAAGACCTCCTTGTCCTGAATAAGGAGGTCTTTACTTCCCAAAGATCAAAAATTCTAAGAGAACTTAGCCGCCATAGTTCAACGTGTTAGGATTCGCGGAGTGCGAGAAAGCGGAAGCCCGCATCCCACCCATCCTCGGCCCAACCGAGCGATAGGCGCCGCCCCGAAGGATCGCCCCAGAGAACAGGGGCAAGCCGGTGGTCAGGCGGGAACCGCCAGAACGCACCAGAAGCAATGATTGGAAACTGTCTTTGGAGATCCGGGTACTTGGCGCCGAGAGCAAGAAAATGTTCGATCTTTCCTGGTGTGAGGCCTGAAGCTTTGAACTCCTTCTCTACTTTGTCCGAGGTCATGGGTTTCGCAAAGTGGACAAGCTCAAGCGTTACGGTCTTTTTGCCTTCGCCTTCAATCGGGAAGTGTGCTTCAGTAATGTCGGGATGCACCCAGTTGTAGGAACCGCGGTTGATCATAGCCCCGAGAGAGAGATTGTAATCGATTTTTAATCGAAAGACGCGCTGAAGATTTATGTTTCTCCCTACAATAAGATCAGCGATATTGCCGATGAGGGTTTCATCGCTCGCCAAACTATGAATATGTTCCGCTGTGCCCCCGCGCTCACTGACAGCTTCAGCCAGTCTTCGCCAGACATACGCAGTTATCCCGTCGTCGATCACGATTATGGAAACATCCTTTCGTGTTTTCACCATTTCAAAACAACCTCCTCTCTTTTGATTTGCTCGCACCGAGCAAAATACGGTATGGGACCACGTCTCTCATCTTCCTCCCTTTCTTTTTTCAAGGTAAAGTTCGAGCCGATATTTTTGACGGGCTCTTTGGCGGTTTGCGCCTCGCTGAGCGAGGCGACGATTTCAAGTTTTTCTTTGGCGGCAAATTCTTTCAATTCAGCAAGTTGCGATTCAAGTGACATCACTTGTCTGTCCTCGCTCTCCGTAGATTTCCTTATGTAGATAAAGTATT
>CAYJUS010000095.1:0-4142 GCA_964373435.1 uncultured Candidatus Saccharibacteria bacterium | reverse complement strand
GAAGCGAAGTTTATAGTACATGGGTTTCGGATTTCGGATTTCGTGCTTCGGATTTGATTATCTTCAATTTACCACAAACCGTCCCCCAACTCAATTATTTTGAGTCTATCGATAAGACTTCCCATGTAGTTTGCGGTAGTATCCAATCGCAAATCTATGCGCTTCGTCACGAATATACATCAAGAGCCCCAAGAGAGGATCGTTTTTAGACAGCCTGACCGGCTCTTTCCTCTGCAGTACATAAATTTCTTCCTCTCGCTTCGCAAGCGCAATAATCGGAATCCTTAATTCTTCTGATTCTTTTGACCTCCCCGACCTTCTTAAAGCCGCATTCAGCTGCGCTCTCCCCCCATCTACTAAAATCAAATCCGGCATCGGCCACTCCCCATGCCGGAATCGTCGCTCGAGTACCTCTTTCATCATCGCGACATCATTTGCGCCCCTTACGGTCTTTATTCTGAATTTTCTATATTCGTTTCTATCAGGGAAGAGGTATTCGTTGCTATTCGTGACGGTATTCGTGTTTATTCGTGGGTTACTACTAAAGACGACCATTGAGCCGGTAGCATACCTTCCTTGGATATTTGAAATATCATATCCTTCGATTCGAAGCTGTTTTTTAAGAGACAATGTTATTCCCAAGTGTTTCTTAAAGAGCGCCATGTACGAGGTTAAACCTTGTACGTCCAGTCGGGCGTCAGAGGCGCGTTCGGGGGGAGAAGGATATTCAATTGCGTCGGGCGATAAGACGATCGAGTGTGCGAAGATATTTTCTAACGCCTCCACCCTATCGCGAAGCTCAGCCGCTTCCTCGAAGCGTTCTTTCTTCGCCGCATTTTTCATTTCTTTTTTCCATTGCGTGAGAAGTCCCGAACGTTTTCCCTTGAGGATATCCTTAATATGTCGAATGTTTTTCCGATACCTTATTTTTTGGGGGTTTGGTCCCGGGCAAAGACCAATGTGGCAATAGGTGCATTTTACCCGAGAATGTTTTCGTGAAATATAGTAGGGGAATATGCCGCGAAGGATTTTAAGGGTTTTTTTGAGGGCGCCTCCATCCGTGAAGGGTCCTACATATTGATTTGTCCCGGGTTTAATCTGGTGAGTAATGAAAACGCGCGGAAAATCCTCTTTGGTAAATCCCGCAAAAAAATATTGTTTATCATCCCGCATGAGGATGTTATAGCGGGGCCTTAATGTTTTAATGAGCCTTGACTCAAGAAGCAATGCCTCAACTTCTGAGCCGGTTTCTTTCCAGCCGATATCGGAAATTTCATTTGTTAAACTTGCGCGGATACCGCTAAAGCCGGAATAGGGCTCGAAATACGAACGTGTCCGGATCCCTAAATTTCTCGCTTTTCCCACATATAAAATCTTCCCCCCCGCGTTTTTGAGGAAGTACACTCCCGGCGTTTTCGGGATATGCGTTAACTTGTTTCGTAATTTCTTCACCGGATAATTCTAGCACGATATTGACATATCTTCAATAACATGCTAATCTTATCTGTTATATTTCATATTTCGATCTTTGAGAAAAGGAGCTTTCCCATGAGTCCTGAACTCGCGTTTGGTCTTTGCGTGGGGTTTGGATGTTTCTTCTTTGTATTTGGTCTTCTCGTGTGGGCAATAGGATCCGATAACTATGACGGTTCAACTCAGGCAATAGGAGTGGTTCTCGCCCTTGTAGGCATTGCGACCGCGTGTACCGGCGGCCCGATTTTTGGGATGCAGGCGTATGGCGCAACAGAGGATCCTCTCTATACTTTTGAAGGAATATATGTGGGGACGTATCTATCAAGCGAAGGCGTTCTCCATTACGTCTTTGATGAAGAGCTGGAGTCCGAAGGCGGCGGGCGTTATCACAGGCACAAATGGTTTCCTGCAGTTGATGCCGTAAACGGTTTGGGTTTGCTTCCCTTTGATTCCGATATCGTGCTTTCTCCCGGAAAATGCTACCGGATCGTACCCACCTTTTTGGGGAAAGACAAAGTTGTGATAGAAGAAGCGCCGATTGCATCATGCGGCAATCGTAACGATATTCCGCTCGGCTCGAAGCAAGAAAAACAGAGAGATAACCAGTAAGCGGTTGAAGCAACTTTCTTCCGCTTTTTATATTCCTATTTTGGTAGTCCTCCAAAATGTTCGAAGCTTAGCTTCGAACATTTTTCTTTTGCCGTCAGTCAGTCTTTACACTTTACGGTATTCCTCTATAATGATTTTGGTGGTAAAGAATGAAAAAGAAAACACATGGTCGGCGGTGGGGCTTGCGTGGGAGCTGGGATACATGATTGCGATCCCGCTTGTGATTTTTGCGCTTGGAGGACGATTGATCGATACGCGGTTCGGAACATCGCCCGTTTTTCTTCTTGCGGGTATCCTGTTTTCGATATTCATTACGAGCTGGATAGTGTATAAGAAAATAGCTAAATTATTAGAATCATGAAGCATGAATTATGAAGTATGAATAACACTACGGTTTTGTGTCTGCGTCTCCATGATTCATAATTCCTAATTCATAATTCAAAGCTTGTGCATATCACTCTTTCCCCGGGACATCTTTTTGTTCTGTTTGGGTTTCCCATTACGAATACATTGCTCATGACGTGGGTTGCGATGAGCTTGATTTCGGGGTTCGCGTTTTTGGCATCAAGAAAGCTTGAGTTGGTCCCGCACGGATTCCAGAACGGCATGGAAGCGTTTGTGGAGGGCGCGCTTGATTTTATTGAGCCGATCCTTGGATCGCGAAAGGACGCGGTCCGGTTTTTCCCGCTCGTAATTACTTTTTTTCTTCTTATTATCGTTTCTAACTGGCTTGAACTTTTGCCCGGGCTTCATTCGGTGGGGATATATGAGGAAATTGTGGCCGAAGGGCATGCCGAGCGGGTATTTATTTCATTTTTGCGCTCTCCTTCAAGCGACCTCAATTTTACCCTTGCGCTCGCGCTCATATCCGTGGTTGTTACGCAAATCTCAGGAATTGCCGCAATCGGATTTTTCAAGTACGGAAGCCGGTATATCTCCCTAAAGTCCCCCGTTGACTTTTTTGTGGGATTATTAGAACTTATAAGCGAGGTTGCAAAGATAATTTCATTCTCATTCCGGCTTTTTGGAAATATTTTTGCAGGAGAAGTGCTCCTTATTGTGATGGGCGTACTCGTTCCCGCGATTATTCCTTTGCCGTTCTTGGCCCTTGAGCTTTTTGTGGGATTTGTACAGGCGCTTGTCTTTTCCATGCTCACGGTAGTCTTTTTAAAAATCGCAACCAGTTCACACTAAAAGCGACCCGAATGACCCTTATTCGCACCCGAATGTCCCGAATACGTTATTAGGATCATTCGGATGAAATTCGGATATTGGGGTCGCAGTAAATTATGGAACCAGAAGCAGCAAAAATCCTTGCGCCAGCCCTTGCTATTGCAGTTGGCGCGATCGGCCCCGCGCTCGCAATCGGTATGCTTGCGGGAAAAGCAATGGAGGCAATTGGGCGAAATCCCGAGGCGGCTCCCAAAATTCAGACCGCAATGATTCTTGCGATCGCTTTTGCCGAGGCAATCGCCATTTACGCGCTGGTTGTCGCACTCATCATCAAGTTTGTCTAAATGAATGAGTTAATTCACAATCTTGGCATTGACTGGAAACTTTTGATTGCGCAAATTGTCAACTTTGCCATTCTCTTTTTCCTGTTGCGAAAATTTTTATTCAAACCGATTCTGGGTTTACTTGAAAAAAGGAGTCAAAAGATAGAAAAAAGCTTGAAGGAGGCCGAACGTATAGAAAGGGAACTTGCCGAAATAAAAGAGAGGCGTGAGGAGATTTTGAAAAAAGTGAACCAGAAAGCCGGGGAGATTTTGAAAGAGGCAAAAGATCTTGCCGAATTGCAAAAAACAAGGATTTTTTCAGAAACAAAGAAAGAAACGGAAAAAATGCTCAAGGAAGCACGGGAATCTATTGAGAAAGAAAAAGACAATCTTGTAGAAGAAGCTCGGGGGGATCTCGCCGAGCTTGTTTTATTGGCAACCGAAAAAGTGGTGAGGGAGAAGCTGGATGAAGAGAAGGATGGGGAGCTGGTGAGAGAAGTTTTGGCAAGGGTAGGTCGCGAGTAGATAGAGGCCCCAAAAGAGACGCGATCAATTCTCCCACCG
>CAYJUS010000094.1:0-4214 GCA_964373435.1 uncultured Candidatus Saccharibacteria bacterium | reverse complement strand
AACACATTCTCTTTCATAGAAAAGAAAGGGTTTATTTTTTTATGTCTTTAATAAACGAGAATATCTGATGAAAACGTTTTTCATAGGTATGGTCTCTTAGGACGCGCTCGTGACCGGCGCATGCAATCTTCTCGCGCTCATCATCATGACTCAAATAATATTTAAGTTTTTCGATCGCATCGTCAAAATCGCGATAGGTAATAATTTCTTTTCCGGGAATAAAGTATTCGCGAATATCTTCGGTGTCGTGCGTAAAGAGAAGCGCGCCGCATGCGGGTCCCTCAAAATCACGGGCATTTACCGCAAGGTTCCCTCGAGAACTATATGAAATATTGAATACAATTTTCGATTGATTGTATATCCGTATAAGGTCGCTCTGATAAATCCGTTTTCCCCGAGGCCATCCTCTTCCAAACGCATGTACGTCTACGCCTGCATCCCTAAGCTTTTTGATAATCTTCGGCCGATCTCCATATACTTGGCCAATAAAACTTACGTCATATCTACGCGTAAGGCCCAGATCCCTGTATGTAAAGTGATTTACCGCCCACTGGGAACGCACCACGCCAGAAAATCCTTCCTTCCTGCGCTTCCCCTCGGCAAATTTATCAAGCGTAATAACTATATTAAAGATGCTCCATATTGGACGCGTAAGCTCATGTCGCCAATAATCATCGGCGAGAAAAATTGCGGTCTTTATGGGAAGTTCGCGAGAGACCTCTTTCCAATACGAATGATTGATAAGGTCTCGGTGGTGAAAATAAAAGAGAACCTCCGGTTGATATTGATAGGTTAATTCTCTAAGCATTTTCGACATTTTTTTAATCCCAACACGTTGGGCGATTCGGTCGTAATCGAAATAAATAAACGAGTAACCACAACGTAGAAATGTCTGATAGAAATGTTGATGTTCGTATCCAAGCCCCCGCGTGGGATCCCCATAGTCATATCGGTTCGCAATATATAAAATTAGGGGTTTCCCCGCGATAATGTGACGCTCGCAATATTCTTCGGCAAGTACTTCTACAGAACGAAGTGCCATCAGGCTTGACACCCGCTCTTTAAGGATCCGCTTTGTGTTATTGGGAATAATATCTTTAATCTTCTGAATGATCATTTTATGTCTTTGTAGCCTTTACTAAATACCCAATGGTAAACTCCTTTGTGGGATCAATGGTATCCAACTGGGCTGCGTCCAAATGAAACAGGACGGGCGGCAAAAATACCATGGCAAGAAAAGTAAGTGGCAACATCGCCCTGTGGGTCAATTTTTTTGATTTTACAAGATACATACACGCACGAATTGTCTCCAAGGCATACAACGCAAAAAATCCTCTTTTGCTTGTGATGGTAATATCCTTAAATCCGTTTTTCCCAAGATTGAAGTGATACCAAAAAGGAGAAAACCCTCCGTAAAAATGGTAGGGCGCTTGATGAACGCCTGATCCTAAAGGAGTAGTGATATACAAGGCGCCACCAGATTTGAGAATCCGGGAAAACTCCTTAATCGCCATATCGGGTCGCGGGATATGTTCTAAAACTTCGGTACAAATCACCGCGTCAAAACTATTATTTTCAACCGGAATATCAGTTATATCTGAAACATAATCAATCCCACCGTATTGCAAAAGATCGTCGGGGTCTTTATGGAGATCTTTATTTGATTGGAAGTCCTGAGTGAGATACGTGCAGTCGGTGAAATATTTCTTATAGCGCACGGGGCCAGCTCCTGCATCTAATATTTTACTTCCCGGTGTTATTTCCTTTCGAACCGTCCCCAGTATAAATTCGTCAATCACCTCTTGATTAAAATTAAATATATATCTCAACCTCTTGATTACGGGCCACCCCAGCATCTTTTTCCCGATTGCGAAGATGATATTCATATACCCTATACTTCTTTGAAAAATTTCCGAATGGCGCGCGCAATATACACGATCTCGCCATTCTTAAGAAATGAGGAAGATGGCAACCATAATCCTTTTTCTGATATTTCTTCAGCACAAAGGAATCTTTGTTTTTTATTTTTATCCCGATAGGGAGTTTGTGTATGAATTGCGGGATAAAAAGGGCGCGTTCCCACCCCTCGTTCTTTTAGAAAGGCAGCGAGATCTTGACGCAAGTCTTTATCAACCAAAATATCGATAAACCACGGTGCGGTATTTTTTAGATCGGTTTCAATGAACCCTACACCGGGAATATTTTCAAGTAATTTCTGGTATCGCCGGTAAATTTCTTTTTTTCTTTTTACGCGCCAAGCAAGTTTTTTCATCTGCTCCACGCCGATCGTTGCCTGAATGTCGGTAAATTTAAAATTGTATCCCAAGGTATCGTGACTGTCTATCCCCGGCGCAACCCGCCCAAAATCTTTAATTTTGAGCACTCTTTCGTAGAGCTTCTTACTGTTAGTGGCCACCGCCCCGCCCTGGCCGGTCGTAATTATTTTAGCAAAACTAAACGAAAAAATCCCCGCATCGCCCCACATCCCAAGGTGTTTTCCCTTATACCGCGAACCCAAAGATTGGGCAGCATCCTCGAGAAGAAAAATCTTGTATTTTCTTGCAAAAGCGACAAATTTTTCTATACGGGGGTATCTTCCATTTAAGGTGACGAGGATGATCGCTTTTGTCCTCTTCCGAATTGCCTTCTTGGTTAATTCAAAATTGAGACACAGATGCAGCGGGTCAATATCGACCAAAACGGGTTCCGCGCCGGCAAGCTTCACCGCGTTAGCTGAAGCAATCATTGTATAATCGGGGACAATGACTTCATCGCCGGGACCGATACCTCGCGCCAGGAGCGCCGCAGTAAGGGCGAGCGTTCCGTTTGCCACCACCGAAACATATTTCGCATTCACGTAACGCGCAATGTGCTCCTCGAATTCTTTGGTTTTTTTAAACTCGGTAAGCCACCCTCCCGTACCTAGATACGCACTAACTGCCTTCTGCTCCTCCTTGCCTATCCATGGTTCTATTTGGTTGATAAATTTCATCAATCCTTTCCTATAATGTAATTAAATTAAATAACGAAAGGAGGGTGAAACCCTCCTTAATTAAAGAGCAAGTTTATACACGTAATCGTCCTTGCGGGTAAACCCCAGTCTTTCGTAGAGCTTGTTGGCCGGAATATTATGGGTATTGGTATTCAGCTTAAGGCTTTTCATCTGTTTCTTTCTGGCGATGCGAATTGCTTCCTTAAGAATCGCCGTCGCAATGCCTTTCCCGCGATACCGTGGATGGGTTGCAACCTCCTCGATTAGACCGATGCGCCCGGTAAAAATATTCATCTCGACAAGGGCGATTACCCCCATAATATCGCCTTCTTCGTTCATCGCAACAACAAGCGTATGCTCTGGACGAGACATGGTACGTCTTATGTCTCGATCGGTAATCGGGGAGATTCCCTGACGCGCCACGAAATCACTCATAAGTTCTTTCAAACGCCGTTTGTCTTTCACCCTTAATTCACCGTATGTGACCGTTCTAATGTTCATTCCGCGCTCCTTATCTTTTTTTATGTGTATATCTGAAATAATATCATCAAAAAATAGTTAGATTTCTATTCCCGGAAAGTCACGTTCTAAGCCTCGAGCGCTATAACGACCCCTTAAAACCCCTTGGGATATATTCTGTTTATTTTCTGTTTTGCGGTTTCATTAAGCTCGTTAAATAATCCTGGTACGATTCTAACTTTTTTCATATCAACCCCTCCTTAGAAAGATTCCCTTAAAGAAACATTGGTTATATGAGAACCTTATCCTCCTTAAACGGCCCGTTCTTTACCTCGATCAATTCGCTGTCCTTGAGCATGTGAATTCCATACCCCCCAATAAGTAGAAGAAAAAATTGCCCCTCTTTCAAATAAAGATGCGTAAATTGAACGTGATCAGGACCATAGAGATCAATTTTGATCCGTCCTTTTTTCACAAAGAGACACTCTTGGAGACGCTTGGTTGTTCGCGTACGGGGAACGTGGTAGTGCCCCTTAAGATATGTGCCCCGTGGGTGTTTAAGAGTAAGAACCTGTACTGGTTCATTTCTCTCGGTTGCAGGAACCGTTCCTTTGGGGAAAGTGCTAATCCGGATCCCTACGAGTATTTTTTTGTAGAAAAATTTTTCCATGCCGTCAAACCCAAACCCCTCCGTGTTCTGCTTCCTTCCTCGTAGACTCAAAGTCGTGCTCGACCATGAGTTTCGCAAGTTCCTTAAAGGTAA
>CAYJUS010000093.1:0-4219 GCA_964373435.1 uncultured Candidatus Saccharibacteria bacterium | reverse complement strand
CAATCAATATGGTTCTCCTCTGGGTTGTTGATCTTTTGGTCTTTGAACTTGCAATACACGGTCTTCTTGCATTATTTCTCGGAACGATTATTATAAGTACAGTGAATTTCCTGGCATCGATGCTGATAAAACGCTCTCGTCACTAGCCGTTAACTACTAAATGACTAGCCGCTCTATGCCATACCTTACCCAAGCCCTCCCCTATATCCAAATCGTAGTCTCCCTCCTCCTCATAGGAGCTATTTTGCTTCAGCAGCGGGGAACCGGTATTGGCGGCGCCCTTGGGGGGGGAACAAACGTGTATGCGTCAAAACGGGGTGTTGAAAAAATCGTTTTTCGCGCAACCGTTATCCTCGCGGCTCTCTTTATTTTCATTGCGTCCCTCAATCTTTTGATTTAACCATTAGCAGACTTCTCCACAATATAGCGGTTCATATCGACAGGATCCTCAGGCGCGTGAACCGCGTACGAATCGGCTTCAAACGCTTTTGGAGTATTCTCTCCCGACGCGAGCGTTATTTTTTTGTATCGTTAAGCACGCTCTTTATTGTTTCGTTTATACTGGTAGGTACGAAATTATGGGTTTCGGGAACACACGCGCTTCCGGAAAAAGGCGGGAGTTACCGCGAAGGGGTCGTAGGAAGCCCTCGTTTCATTAATCCGCTCCTTGCCGAAACCAATGACGCGGATCGCGATATAAGCGAACTGGTATTTGCGGGCCTTATGCGCTATACGCGCACCGGCGAACTCGGCTCCGATCTTGCCGAATCATACGAAATTAAAGAAGAAGGGAAGGTGTATGAATTTCTGCTGCGCGAAAACCTCGTATGGCACGATGGGGAGGCAATCACGACCGAAGACATCGCATTCACAATAAAAATTGTCCAAGACCCGGAATACCAAAGTCCCTTAAGAATTAATTGGCAGGGGGTTGGAGTCACCGTGATTGATGACAGGCGCATCCAGCTTACTCTGCGGGGCCCCTACGCGCCGTTCCTTGAAAACGCTACGATGGGAATTCTTCCAAAACATGTGTGGGAAGATGTTACCGCGCAAAATTTTGCGCTGGCAGAGGCAAATTTAAAACCAATAGGCGCAGGACCCTACCAGCTCCAAAAATTTAAAAAAGACCGCTTTGGAGGAATAAAAGAGGTTAAATTGGTTTCAAACGCTCGCTACCACTTCGGCGACCCGTTCATCGAAGAACTTATCTTCAGGTTCTATCCCCATGAAGACGACATGGTGAGAGCGTATAAAATCCGGGAAGTTGACGGCATTGCGGGAGTTTCTTATTCCCACATCGAAACAATACGCGATGAAAATCGGCTTCAGATAAAACCTATATTTATTCCCCGGTATTTTGCGGTCTTTCTTAACCAAACCCAATCGAAGGCGCTCTCCGATATTCACGTACGCACCGCCTTGGTAACCGCGGTTAACCGACAGGAAATCGTTCAGGAAGTGCTCAAGGGTGAAGCGGAAGAGGCAGATTCACCAATACCAAAAGGAATGAAGGCATATAGCGACGGCATAGCGCGCTATCCCTTTTCGCAGGATGAAGCAAAGGGTGTGCTGGAAAAAGGCGGCTGGAAAGACGCAGATGGAGACGGGGTCCGCGAAAAAGCAGATGAGAAGCTTGAATTTACTCTTGTTACGACGGGAGTTCAGGGGCTTGAACGCGTTGCGGAACTCCTCCAAAAACAATGGGGAGAGGTAGGCGCGCGCGTAAATGTCGAAATCATCGGCGCGGGAGAACTCCAAAATGACTTTATCCGGCCGCGAAACTATCAAGCGCTCCTCTTTGGCGAAATCTTGGGAGCGGACCCCGACCCTTTTTCGTTTTGGCACTCGTCGCAAAAACGCGATCCGGGACTCAACCTTTCACTCTATGAAAACAAAACTGTTGATAAGCTTTTAGAGGAGGCGCGCCAAAATCCTAACGAAGACGAACGGAATAAAAAATACGCGGAATTCCAAAAAGTGGTTACCCAAGATCTCCCTGCGGTATTTCTCTACAGTCCCCACTATCTCTATCCGGTAAATAAAAAGGTGAAGGGGGTCGAGGTGACGCGAATTGTTGACCCCTCCAAACGCTTCAGCGAAATAGAAAAATGGTATATTCATACCAAGCGAGTGTGGAAATAAAACTGCTGCAAGGAACCGGACCTCAAAAGAGACGCGATCCTTGCAGCCTTAAGAGGAAAGATTGAATAACGAATTTAGAAAAATAATTCTTGAGTTCCCCAAGCAATTTCGGATAGGATTGGATGCCACACAAGGACTCAAGATAAAAAAACCAGAAAACACGAACCACCTTATCATTTGTGGTATGGGGGGATCGGCACTCCCGGGCGCGCTCCTTTACGATCTTCACCGGAACGATCCCCGACTCCGAAAAAACCACCTTCATGTGGTGGTGCGCCGCGACTACGAGCTCCCGCCCGAAGCAACGAACTCCCGGGCAATTGTTATCGCAATGTCCCATTCGGGAAATACCGAGGAGACGGTACATGCGTACCGGGAAAGCATAAAACGTGGGCTTCCGACGTTTGTGATTACGACGGGTGGGAAACTCGCAAAATTCTCAAAAAAAGATGGCGCCCCGCTTATTCTTATCCCTAAAGGGGTTGAGCCCCGCTTTGCAGTAGGATACCAATTCGGCGCACTCACGGGGCTTTCGATAAAACTTGGCTTCATCCCCCCCTCGTTCAAAAAAGAGGTTTTCCTGCTTGAAAAAACGCTGGACCCACAAAGGCTTTTCGTTCTTGCAAAATCTCTTGCGAGTATCTTTCGAGGAAAAAGGATAATTTCTCTCGTCTATGCTTCTCCCTCCCTTTCTTCTGCGGCGTATTCATGGAAAACAAATATCCACGAGAACGCAAAACTTCCCTCTTCGTTCCACGTGTTTCCCGAGCTTAACCATAACGAACTCAACGCATTTACTTCCCTTACGCGAACACATGCCGAAGCCCTTTCTTCCCTTGCCGTCATCATGCTTGAAGACCAACACGAACATCCAAGAACAAAAAAACGGTTTCGATTAACCGCACAAATTATCAAGTCCGTGGGAATCCCTGTAATGCACATTCAAATCAGAGGTAAGAGCGCGCTTTTACGCCTATGTAGCGCAAATCTTCTGGGGCTTGCGTTCTCCGGCGTCCTTGCCGAACGCCTCGGGATTGATCCCCTGCCGGTACCCGTGATCGAAGATTTCAAAAAGAAGCTCAAATAGGGCCCAGGTGATGGAACCGGCAGACATGTAGCGTTCAGGGCGCTATGGACGCAAGTCCGTGGGAGTTCGAATCTCCCCCTGGGCACCCAAAAATGAAAAGAGGCGATTGTCCGCCTCTTTAGATACAGCTGGTTTATGATTTGATTCGTTGCCAGGCGGTTCTTGGCCGAGAAGTAAGCGCTCTCATCCCCCCTTTGCCCTCAGGAGGAATAAATATTGATTCCTCGTAATCTGTTGAGCGAAGAACACGCCGCGTCAGATCTACCCGAAACTGGAGTGCTCGTTTTCCGTTTCCAACCGCGAACACAAACAAATCAGAAAAATCACGGTCTTCAGATAAAATCATGAGCAGTCCCACGTCGGGATTCTTCAAAAGAAGCTTACCGACATCTTCCAAGGACTTATCTACACGATCTTCTCCCTCTTTGACGGACTGCGCAACTACAATCTGAAAGCCATGTCTGCGGAAAAGAAGTATTTCTTCCTTCGAGGTTCCGAGAGGACAGAAAAAGAATGCCGCCTCAAGTCCTCCGTTTTGTGCGGCGAATCTAAGCACGTTTTCAAACGGGAATGGCCGCCTAAGCCGTTTCTCAAGCGGTATCATGATATTATCGCGGTCCACCAGTATCACAACTCGTGAAACTGGTTTCTGATACGGCGATAAAAGACGTTCGGGATGAAAAGGTATGGGGCCTACGCCATTCGGACCATCTTCTTGAAAAACAGAACAAGGGGTTGATGAATCTTTCTCGGGCGGCCCGGCGTACATGCGTACCGCACTCATTGTTTTCCAGCTGCGGCCCGCACAGTGCGGCAAAAGCACCTTACGCTCTCCCAGCTCGAGAATGAGTTCAATCGCGGTGTCTATACCGCAACCATGTTTCTTTAAAAGACTAAGGGGGTCCTCCACTCTTCCATCCGTACGTGGCGCATCCAACAAAATCCTCCATGCCTCCTCAACCGTCATCTTCTTTCGCGGCATGTTAA
>CAYJUS010000092.1:0-4237 GCA_964373435.1 uncultured Candidatus Saccharibacteria bacterium | reverse complement strand
ATTTTAACCCGGAGACGGGAGAAGTTCTGTTGGAACGAGTGCGTCTGGTGGTTGATAAATCAATAGTGAGAACAGAGGAAGAGCTTGCCGAAGAAGAGGCGGAAAAACAGGAAGAGGAAGGAGTGGGGAGAATGACGTCGGATGAAGAAAGCGGGGATGAAGAGGAGCGGGTACGTTTCAATCTCGAGAAACACATCATGGCTGAAGAAGCGAAGAAAATCGATAAGAAACTAAAACCGGGGGATGAGTTGGTAGAGCCGGTGGAAACACCGGCCGACTACGGAAGGATCGCCGCGCAAACCGCAAAACAGGTGATTATCCAACGGCTTCGGGAGGCGGAGCGGGAATCCATCCTCTCAGATTACGCGCAAAAAGAGGATCAGGTGGTAAGTGGCATGGTACAGCGGCTTGAGGGAGGAACGGTATTTGTGGACTTGGGACGCGCTAACGGCATCCTTCTTCCCTCCGAGCAGATTCCGGGAGAATTCTACCGGATAGGCGTGCGTCTTCAGGTATATGTGTTAAAAATAGAGGATTCTCCCAAGGGGCCGTTGGTATTTGTTTCACGCGCGCATCCCAAGATTCTCTCGCGTCTTTTTGAATTGGAAGTTCCCGAGGTTGCGGCAGGTACCGTCGTGATTAAATCCGTTGCGCGAGAACCCGGATCGCGTTCAAAAATCGCGGTTGCCTCTACCGAGGAAAACATCGACCCCATAGGGTCCTGTGTGGGGCAAAAAGGCACGCGCGTGCTTACGGTAATTAACGAGCTCGGGGGAGAAAAAATCGATATTATTGAATGGGATGAAAATCGCGAGAAATTCATTGCAAACTCCCTTGCACCTGCAAAAGTCCTCCATGTTGATATCGACGCAAACGCGAACAAGGCGGTGGTGGTGGTTTCTCCTGAGCAGTTGTCCCTTGCGATCGGAAAAGAGGGCCAGAATGTGCGGCTTGCCGCGAAACTTTCGGGTTGGAAAATAGACATAAAATCAAGCGGGGGCGGCGGAGAACCTCCAACCGAAGAAAAAAAGAAAGAAAAAGAAACAAAAACAAAGAAGGAAAAGGAATCAGAAAAACTAGAAAAAGAGACAAAGAAAAAAAAGGCCGTAAAACCCGCACCCAAAAAGAAGAAAACAGAAAAAAGCCCATCTGATCCCGAAAAAATGCACGCGCCAGAGGAATCCTCGAAGCCGCACGAGAACGAATAAAAAATCGAGGCAATAGTGCCTCGATTATCGTCTTTGTATAATTTATTTTTTCTCTTCTTCGTTCTTCTTTTCTTCTTCGTTCTTCTTTTCTTCTCCATCAAGGGGATAATCCGGATCCGCAAGTCCCGCGGCAACCAAGAGCGCTTCTCGGTCTTTGAGTCCCGCGGTGATTAGCGCGATATCCGCCTTTTCCCACGTATCTACGATAAGGTCACGCGGTCCCGCAAATCCCGCGGTGAAAAAGAGCGGAATCAACTGGCCGGCATCGGTTATTATTTTCTCACAGCGTACGAGCTCGACCCACTTCCATCGTCCCAGAATGAACGTCGGGAAGTCTCCGAAATACACGCGAAATTCCCATCGAATCTGCTTTGTCCGCCTATGGATAACTCGTTGGATTCCGGTGACAATCCCCAGGTTTCTGTTTCCCGCAAATTCTTCCACGCGGATAAACTGGAGCCCTTCAAGCGCATCGGAAAGCAGGGCGATACCCACCGTAAAGCGCCAGACAAGCATAAACTTGAATTTCTTCGCAAGGCGGGTGCACTTTCGTGCGCGCTCGAGGTCAGATGCAATGTAAAATCCAATCCCACGAAACGAGAGACTCATCACGTAGAGGAGAAGCACGGTAAGCGCAAGTTCGGCGGCCGTAGTTGCGAGAGACCCGAACGCTCCCAACTCTTCCTGTATGGTTTTGAACGGTTCCGTGCCTTCAGCGGGCTGCCATACCGTAAGGAAGTTCACCGCTCCCTGTATCACGAGCCACGCAAGAGCAAAGATTACTCCAAGAAACACGCCTGTAAGAATATTTTTCTTGAATTCAAACAATTTCATTCTTTTCTCTCCATTTCTTCTGTTTCCTCCCCTCACATGAATGAAAAGAACGTACGAAAGAAACCTTCCGTATATTTACCATCCTATCATGCCTTCTCAATTTTTTCAATACCATGCCAATTACCATCACGAAGCAGCCGAAATCAGAGGTGTTAATAACAGTGGAAATCGGAGCCGACGTTGCCGGCAAATTTTTTGATAACGCGTTCCGTATAATCGCAGCGGACCTCGAGGTAAAAGGTTTTCGTAGGGGGAAGGTTCCGCTTGAGATCGCCCAAGGCCGCATTTCCTCAAAAGACATACTTGAAAAAGGGGCGGAGCTTGCGGTGAGAGAAACGTACCCGGATATCGTCACCAAGCAAAAACTTGAAACCGTAGGATCTCCCCGCGTTCACGTTACGAAAGTTGCAAGGGGGTCTCCGTTTGTGTATGAAGCGCGCGTTGCGGTTCTCCCCAAGATACTGCTTCCCGACTATACCAATCTCAAGATAGAACCGCGTGAAGTTACAGTCGGGGAAAACGAAGTAGGGGAAGCGCTCAACTGGCTTCGAAAATCCCGCGCAAAACAAAGAGCGGTGCCGCGCGAGGCCCAAAAAGGAGATTATACTGTGATCGATTTTACTTCGCGTCTCGAAGGAGCGCCGGTTGAGGGGGGCGCGTCTCGAAACCACGGTTTTATTCTTGGAGAGGGAAGGTTTGTCGAGGGCTTTGAGGACCAGATCGAAGGGAAAAAGGCGGGAGATGCCGTTTCGTTTTCTCTTCCGTTTCCCGGGGACTTTCCCCACACATTTCTTGCGGGGAAAACCGTGGATTTTGAGGTTACGGTCAAGTCGGTCGAGGAGCGGGAGGTTCCTCCGGAAAACGATGAATTCGCGAGGGGACTTGGCACGTTCCCCGACCTTGCCTTCCTTCGCGAGAGTATTCGAAAAGGACTTATGGCAGAGAAAGAGGCTCGCGAGAAAGAGCGTTTCCGCGCGGAACTTTTGGAGAAACTATGTGAAACCATTGACGTCGAAATTCCCGATATCCTTCGCGAACACGAACTTGACAAAATGGCGGCCGAACTTCGTTCAAGCGTCGAAGCGGGCGGACTGAGGTTCGAAAACTACCTCAAAGACGTGCTGAAAAAAGATATTTCTGACCTCCGGAAGGACTGGGAGAAGCAGGCCGAAAAACGAATTCGCGCCGCTCTCGTCTTGAAGGAAATTGCGAAAAAAGAAGAGATTTCCGTAAGCGAAGAAGAGGTGGAAGAAAAAATAAAAAACGACATGCCGCACGGACATCCCGCCGCCGAAAAGGCGAAAAAAGAAACCAACCTCGATTCCATGAAAGAATACGTGCGGCGAGTCTTGCAAAATGAAAAAACCCTTGACTGGCTTGAAAAAAAGTCGCAAAGGGGTAAAATAGAAGCATGACCTACTTAATTCCAACGGTTATAGAAAAATCGCAATATGGCGAACGCGCCTATGATATTTATTCCCGGCTTTTGAAGGACAGGATTATTTTTCTCGGCGGGCCCGTTAACGATGCCGTCGCGAATACCGTTATCGCTCAGATGCTGTTTCTCGAGCTTCAGGATTCCAAAAAAGATATCCAGCTTTATATCAACAGCCCCGGAGGTTCGGTCACCGCGGGCATGGCGGTGTATGACACCATGCAGTATTTGAAGCCGGATGTCGCAACCACTTGTATCGGTATTGCGGCTTCGATGGCGGCAACCCTGCTTGCGGCAGGCACCAAAGGAAAGCGCTATGCGCTTCCGAATTCCGAGGTACTGCTTCACCAGGTGATGGGGGGGGTGGAAGGGCAGGCCGTGGAAGTCGAAATCTCCGCAAAGCACATCATAAAAATCAAAAACAAACTCAACGAAATTCTCGCGAAACACACAGGGCAAAAGATCGAGAAAATCGAAAAAGACACGGACCGCGATTTTTACATGTCAGCCCAAGAAGCGAAGGATTACGGCATAGTGGATGAAATCATAAAAAGAAAGAAGTAATTTGTCGAGGGTACACATGTAAAAATCAGAAATCCCCCCGTGTTGGAAAAACAGCGAGGCTGAGCTTGTCGAAGCCGAGCGTTAGAAACCGAAGGTATCTAAAAGAGGGGGGTCGGGGGGATTTCAGTGATTGTATTTTTGCATGTCAGCCCAAGAAGCGAAGGATTACGGCATAGTGGATGAAATCATAAAAAGA
>CAYJUS010000091.1:0-4303 GCA_964373435.1 uncultured Candidatus Saccharibacteria bacterium | reverse complement strand
GCTATCCTCTTGTCCTGAGCATAGTTGAAGGGTTATTGAGTGGTTGTTTTTGTGAAACCATTGATATCCCAATCAGACTATGCTATGATACCTTGTTCGGTAAGTCACATAAATGAGGAGGCAATAGGTGTTTAACCTGAAGGTTCGGATGTCAGAAGGTCAGTCAGGAGAATGTATTTTTGAAACAGGTTCCAAGAGATTTTGTGTCGATGTCAATAAAGTATCATCTCTAGTGGGACATTCAGTAGAAATTGAGGATTTGGGCAGATTGCCCGATGATACTGCCAAGAAAAGTATTCCTTGGTATCTCTGTTTTTTCATTCCTCTGGTTTGGCTTGTTGAACGGTCGTTGCGTATTCTTAATAAACTTCAGCTTATGGGTTGTGTGAAAGAAGTTCAGGGAAGGAAGGTAGTTTTCCTAAATCCTAGAGCCATCATAGGAACCTTAAAAAAGAATGACACAACTGTCAGAAAAAGAATTATTGAAACCCTAGCTCATGAAGCTAGACATATAGCCCAACCTCATAAATCAGAAAAAAAGCCGCCGTTCACAGTCGCTCAAAAACTGCATATTATCTCGATAATCGGGTTTTCCTTTTTGCAGTGGGTGGGAGCTATCTGCAATATCGCCTTTGGCTTTCCTCCGATATCAGCCCTGATGGGGCTTCACAGTCTTTGGATAGTTCTTACCATGCTGGCATTTCCTCATTTTTATTACTTTCGTTCAGATGAACGAGATGCCAGAAAGTATGCTGCTGAAGCAGCGAAGAATCCACAGTGGCTTGAAGCCATACAGGTGCAAAATAAATAAACTCATAGTAAGATGCTAAAGCGATACCGTATTGGTTATCGCTTTTCTTTTACTCAAAAATATAGTGAATCGCACGGTAGGAGGTAGCAATCAATAAATTAAAGCTGTCTCTGTGGCGAGAGGTCTGGGATATGGATATACTCATTCTGCCTTTCAAAAATGGTTCTGGTTCGACTTCGCTCACCACAAATAACGTTGTTCACAGTGCGGAGCTCTGGATTTTATGCTATAGTATAATAAAATAAGCAGAAGGAGCAGTTAAGTAAAGGTAAAGGTCGTCGATTCTAAATATCAATAGTATTTTGTATGAGCAACTCTAAAAATATTATTATTGTAGTTTTGGCTGTAGCTTTAGTGGTCTTGGCGGGATGGACTTATTACACGCTTGCAGTGACTGCCCCGCAAAAGGCAGAGGCGGCATGTAAGGCGACGATCGATACCACCGTTATCCCTCAAGTGACGGATGCGGCCAAAAAAGATTGTGCAAAGGCGATTGGACAGTATCAGCAAGTACTGGAGCAACTTAAGCAGATACCCGCTTGCGCCGCCGCAATGCCTCAGTAATTCAGGTTAGCCGCAACGAGCCAAAAACCGCCTCCTCGGCGGTTTTTTTGGTAGAACAAGATAAAATCAGGGATGTAAATATACCCATTTTGCCTCTCAAAAATGGTTCTCCTTCGACAGGCTCAGGATAAATAACGTTGTCCACGATGCGCAGCTCGAGTCAGCGCGTTATCGAGGACATCGAGAGACTTATTCTTGTATTAGTGATGCATTTCGTTTAGAATTATATAGTATGAAGCCCTGGATTACCTGGATGTTGGTTACAATTTTTATTTGGAGCATCGCGGCATTTTTACGCAAGCCGGCTTCTCAGACGCTTCCTCCCGGAACCGCGATGACTGCCGAGGTGATTGGGGGCGCCATTGCGATTTTAATTGCCGTGGTTCTTTTTCGAGAGCAAGTTGTCGCTTTTCGTTTTCCCGGGACAATCTATGGCATTTTGGCCGGATTCCTCGCTATAATTGGTTTACTCACCCTTTATCGTGCACTCCAAGTAGGGCCCGTATCGATTATCACGCCCTTTGGGGCACTTTCCGCTGTTGGGACGGTGCTCTTAGGTTTTTTAATTCTGCACGAGCATGTGAGTCTCTCTCAAGCGGCCGGAATATTTTTGGCAATTCTTGCCGCAATTCTTCTTGGTTTTTGATCAGAAAGTTTCACGGGTTTCCCGACCGAGATGGGTCAAATCATTCTCGAAAAATAGCCGAGAAAATCCCTCAACAACCCCATTTCTAAAGGTTCTAGACCGAGTTGGCTAGCCACATAGGGCGAGGTTAGAGAGACCGAAACGTGTAAAAACAAAGAAACGCACCAAATCTTGTTCGGTGCGTTTCTTTGTTTATCTTCTTCTAAGAAAGATTATCTATAAATATCCCTGCGGTGATCAATGTCAAACAAGATTGCGGTTTCGGTATTTTGGAAATAAAAAAACACCCGATATCTGCGGGTAATGCGAAACGAGAAAGCGAAGGGAAGAGAGCGCACCTTTTTTACGTGGAGTCTTGAGTCGCGCCAGTTTTCCTTGAAACGTTTTACTTGTGTAGTATAAAGAATCTGAATTTCCTTGGGTAACTTTTTAAATGCCCGATCGAAATCATCGGTTTTAATTATCTTCATAAGGAAGAGACGGGAGGATATTTCTTGATCGCTTTTTGGTAGGAACGTCTAATGCGATCAGGATTTACATAGTCTTCTAGGTCATCCTGGGGGAAAAGTAAGGTCACCTCGTTTCTTAAGAGGCGAAGTTCTTCGAGAATAACCTTAAATATACGAAGCGATGGGGCGTTCGGGGTTGAGTGTGGTTTTATTTTCGTCTTCATTTTTTGTTTCATAGTTACCATTATATACACTACGAGAAGCGTTGTAAAGACACGAATCAAATCACATAGATTTACCTCGAGTTCGTCTAGGGGTTCTAGGTCGAGAATGCCAGCTCAAAGATAAAACCCGCCATAAAGTGGCGGGTTTTATCTTATATCCTATCCAGTCTTTTTAGTTTTGTACGACAGTCGTCAATTTAATCAATTTACGATAATCATGGCGGTTTTCCCGTGGTTTTTGTGACACAGTTTCTCTTGTGGAAAACTTTAGCTTGACACGTGATCTTGTGGTATAATAACAACGTCTCTGGTTTTGGATACTTTTTAATCTAAAAACCAGATAAACGGCATGAAAGGGAGGCTATGCTCCTCAGTATTTATCATCTTTTTTATATATTCGGTTAGTCTCCTCTTTTTAATAGCGGATGAAGCGAGAGGGGCAGCCGGAGTCCCGAGAATTTTGAATTATCAGGGACGGCTTTTGAATGCGAGCGGAACGCTTCTCGGAGGATCAACCGGAACTAATTTCTGTTTCCGGTTTTCTTTTTATGATGACGCAGAGCTGGGAGGGCCAGACAACAAACTTTGGCCCACGAGCGATCCCTCAACGATGGCGGTGAATGTTAAAAACGGGGTGTTTAATGTAGGGTTGGGAGATACGGCAGCGGGAGGGGATTCGTTGAGCACCTTTAACTTCCAGGATAACGATACCGTCTATCTTAATATTGAAGTCGCAAGTCAGGTGAGCGGTTCTTGTACCGGCGTTAGCTTTCAAAACTTGAGTCCTCGCCAGCGGGTCGCATCTTCCGGTTTTGCGATTAACTCCGCAACTGTTGGCGGTTTCACTCCGTCGCAATCTCCCACCGGCAACCAAATCCCGGTTCTCACTTCCGGTAACCTTCTCTTTGGAGGCGCGGTAACAATTGATTCTGCGGGGACTGGCGCTTTGGGTATCGGAACGAACGCAAACGCCAAAACAATTACTATCGGAAATTCGACCGGCGCCACAAATCTTGTGCTTACAAAAGGATCAAGCGGCAACATCACCTTAACCGGATTTAATTGCACTACTTTTACCAATGGAGGCGCACTTACCACTGACGCATCCGGGAATATTATATGTAGCAATGATGATGGTAGGGTATGGTAGGGTTTGACAGCTCCCATTGCAAATCTTTCTTTTTCTCACGCAGAGTTCACCACGGTTTTCACATGGGACACTGCGGCAACTGCCGCTGCAATTGACGGATTAACCCTCGCAATTACCAATGACGCAACGTCTGATTCTACTACCCAGCGTGTACTTGTTCTAAAAAATAATTCTGCAACCGGAGGAACAACCGAGACATTATTACAAATAGATAACGCGGATAATAATGCCGTCACTACCGCCATTGGAATCACCAACACCGGAGGCGGGGGATTCACCACGCTTCTTGATACGCCGTCACTCGACATATCCGGAACCGGCGCAGTATCGGGCGCAACCGGCCTTTCCTCATCCGGCACCATCACGTTCTCAGGCCTTACCGCCTCGCGATTCGTGGTCACTGACGCATCCAGCAATCTTGCGGCAACCGCTGCCTCATCCGTTCTTTTGAACACCCTT
>CAYJUS010000090.1:3093-4420 GCA_964373435.1 uncultured Candidatus Saccharibacteria bacterium | reverse complement strand
GCACATAATGCATTATGTGCTCGGTTCGACCTCCCGATATTAAGACGTAAAAATAAAAGCACACGCTTTTATTTTTTTGATGATATGATATAGTGACTAAAGGTTAATTTGGTTTTTCATGGCAAATTTGGTCCTCTATCGCAAATATCGCCCCAAAACCTTTTCCGAAGTAGTCGGCCAAGACCACGTGGTGCGCACCCTTACAAACGCCCTAAACACGGGGGATGTTGCGCATGCATATTTGTTTCACGGGCCTCGCGGAACGGGGAAAACAACCGTTGCCAGACTCCTCGCCAAGGCGGTAAATTGTGCCGAGCGGAATGCGGTAAACGGAAAACGGAAAGCCGTACTTGCCGAGCCCTGCAACGTTTGCAAAAACTGCGAGAACATCATGGCGCTTCGCGCGATGGATATTATCGAGATTGACGCGGCATCAAACCGCGGAATTGATGAAGTACGGGAGTTAAAAGAAGCGATTCGTTCAAGCCCTCTCGAGCTTCCTTTCAAAGTTTTTATAATTGACGAGGTTCACATGCTTACAAAAGAAGCATTCAACGCGCTCCTTAAAACCCTTGAAGAGCCGCCGGAACACGCAATTTTTATCCTTGCCACCACCGAACTTCACCGGGTTCCCGAAACCATTATTTCGCGCACCCAACGGTTTGACTTCAAAAAAGTTTTTCCGGATATAGTCGTCGCGCGACTTCAGGGGATTTTAAAAGAGGAGGGGGTTACCGTTGCGGAAGATGCGTTGCGCGAAATTACCCGCATAGGGGGAGGATCCGTGCGCGACACGGAAAGCCTTCTTTCCCAAATCATTTCGTTCAAAGAAAATAACATCACGCGGGACGATGTTCGGGAGGTTCTCGGGATAGTGGATAGAAAGGTGATTGCCGAGCTCGTTGAGCTCCTCATAAAAAAGGATAACCGATCCGCCATTCGTCTTATCAACGAGCTTGCAGGGCGGGGAGTGGATCTTGTGCAGTTCGCAAAAGGGATTTTGTGGTATTTACGAGACCTGCTTCTTGTAAAGATCGACAAAGAGATTCTTGGACACTCGGGTCTTTATTCTGAACACGAGATTGAAGAACTTTCCCTGCAAGCGCAACACATTGGCGAGGCAGAACTTCACCGCTTGATCAATCTTTTCATTGAAGCGGAAAACGAAGTAAAACGTTCAAACATCCCGCAACTGCCCCTTGAGCTTGCGATTGTCGAGTTTTTACAGGATCAAGAAATTACCCAATCAACAGATTAACAACCAGTATTGCGGGGGCCTGCCCCGCACCAATCCGAGAAATGATTCTCTGTGTATGGTTTGGAAGAA
>CAYJUS010000090.1:0-2993 GCA_964373435.1 uncultured Candidatus Saccharibacteria bacterium | reverse complement strand
GCCACGAAAATCTAACATGCGTACCAAAAAAGAGTTTTTGGGATTTGGTGCGGGGCCTGCCCCGCACCAATCCGAGAAATGATTCTCTGTGTATGGTTTGGAAGAAGCCGGAGGCGGGCCACGAAAATCTAACATGCGTACCAAAAAAGAGTTTTTGGGATTTGGTGCGGGGTAGACTAATGGTAGGTCGGCGGCCTTTGGAGCCGCGTCAGTCCAGGTTCGACCCCTGGCCCCGCAGTCAAGAAGAAACAATTGACAGAAGTGCGTAAAGATATTACAGTTCAGGAGATCATTGAACTGCATAAGAAAGAAGGGATTGAATGGAATCAAATGACTTTGCCGACCTGAAGCAGATTGTTAGCGAAGCAGGGCTCCTTAAAAAACAACCCGGATATTACATTATGAAGACTCTCTTGACCTTTAGTCTTGTGGCGTTGGGTATTATCCCGTGGATTGTTACGGATAACACGTGGATTTGGATTTTGGATGCCGTGTTCATGGCGTTCGTGTTTGTCCAACTTGGCCTTTTGGGCCATGACGCGGGTCATCGCCAGATCGCCGAAACCGCGCGACGGAATGATATGATCGGCCTTATTGTCAGCTTCTTGCTTGGCTTAAGCCGGAGCTGGTGGGTTGATCAGCATAACGAACACCACGTAAACCCCAACGATCTTGATGTGGATCCCCATACATTTATTCCCATCGTGGCGTTTTCAGAAGAACAGGCCCTTGGGAAAAAGGGGATTGCGCGGTTTCTTGTCCGCTATCAGGCGTTTTACTTCTTTCCGATGTTTATGCTGGAAGGGCTGGGCATACGGCTTGCGAGCATCCGCTTCATAATGAAGGGCGAGAACGTAAAGTTTCCGGTCCTTGAGCCGATTCTCATGGCAGCCCATTTCGTGGCATACCTTGGAATGGTCTTTTACTTTATGGACGTGTGGCAGGCAATCGTCTTTATCGTCGTCCACCAGTTGCTTTTCGGCCTTTACCTGGGATCGGTTTTCGCTCCCAATCACAAGGGCATGGCCCTTATGGATAAAGATTGGGACTTTCTCCGCCGGCAGGTGCTTACTTCGCGAAATGTAAAAGCCCACCCGTTTACCGACTTTGTCTACGGCGGACTGAACTTCCAGATTGAACATCACCTCTTTCCGAGCATGCCGAGAAATAATCTCAAGAAAGCTCAGAGAATCGTGAGAACCTTCTGTGCGGATCGCGGGGTCCCATACCACGAGACCACGCTCGCAGGGTCTTACAAGGAAATACTTTTTTCTATGCACGAGGTGAGCGCGCCGCTCCGCAATAAAGCGGCATCGGCAGCGTAACGCTTTAACAATCCGGCTATCAAAAAATAAAAAGCCAGCTCCAAGCCGGCTTTTTAAATGAAAATTCGTGTTATAATTTCATTACTCCTATATACAGAAACTGCGGGAGGAATACAGGTGAATATATGCAAAAATTAGAGCGGGATGAATTTGAGAAAATTGTAGACGAGGGGATACAAGCAATTCCGGAAACGTTTTTGCGGAAATTGGACAATGTGGCAATCGTCATTGAAGATGAGCCGACCGCGAGCCAGAGGGGTAAACTTAACATACATCCGGGCTGGACGCTGTTTGGCTTATACGAAGGAGTGCCGACGGCACAGAGAGGGGCAAACTATACTTTGACATTGCCTGACAAAATAACTATTTTTCAAAAGCCGAGTGAAAACGAAGCCACGGGCAAGGAAGATATTAAAGATATGGTGAGAGATACGGTGTGGCATGAAATTGCCCATCACCTTGGGATGGACGAATCCCGCGTGCGTCGAGCCCAAACCAAAAGGCGAAAACTTCGCGGCCTCGCCTCCCTAAACAAAGATTAAAATGAAGAAAATTAATATCCTTATTATAATCAGCTTGCTGGCAGTTATCGGTGTCGTGACCGCCACTCGGCCGTGTCGGTGGCTGAATTCTTTAAATAAAACTATGTCAAAAAATAAAATAACCCTGCAATATCTCGCTAAAAACATCTCCATTATTCTTGGTATAGTTTTGGTTTAGCGTGGAGTTTGGTATGTGCTGGATGAATTAGACAAATGGATTTTTGGAGGTAGCCATCTCTGGACGGCTTTGGGCGGAATTTTGATTGGCCTAATTGTTTTGTATTTGCCGGACAAAGATTTAAAAGAAATTGAAAAACTTTAATATGGAAATATTTGCAGGTATTTTTAGTTTTATACTTCATATAGATATTCATTTGGGCGAAATTATTACTCGTTATGGAATCTTGTCCTATGCGATTTTATTTACAATTATATTTGCCGAAACCGGATTGGTATTTACCCCGTTTTTACCCGGAGATTCACTTCTTTTTGCAGCTGGAGCTTTTTCGGCAATTGGTTCTTTTAATATTGTTGGTTTGCTTTTCTTGCTTTGGGCCGCCGCCTTTTTGGGTGATACGGTTAATTACTGGATAGGACGTTACTTTGGCAAAAAATTAATTGACAACCCGAAAATTCCTATCAATCAGGAACATATAGATAAAACTCAGAAATTCTATGATAAACACGGCGGTAAAACAATCTTCTTGGCGCGTTTTGTGCCAATTATTAGAACATTTGCGCCATTTGTTGCCGGTATAGGGAAAATGGATTACAGGAAGTTTATTTATTATAATGCCATCGGCGGATTTGTTTGGGTATTTGGGTTTACACTTTTGGGGTATTTCTTCGGTAATATTCCGAGCGTTAAGGAAAACTTTTCAGTTGTGATTATTGCCATTATAATACTTTCTGTTATCCCGATATTGATTGAGTTTGCCAAAGCGAGATTTAGAAAGGTAAGGGTTTCTGCTGACTAGAAGTATCAAAGTAGCGTAAACGTAAATTTTTTGATCTATCAAAAGAAATATTGCTATAATTGCCTAACAATATGACTATTCCAAAATATCTCACACGAATCTTCTTTATTGGGGTTTTTGTCGTCTTTATTCTTCTTTCAAGCGTTGTT
>CAYJUS010000089.1:0-4438 GCA_964373435.1 uncultured Candidatus Saccharibacteria bacterium | reverse complement strand
TGCGAAATCGTAGCTATATGTTGCGGGTCCCGAACCAAGGAACACCTGCTTGGGGAAGTTAAACCCTCCCAGGACAACCGCCCAGCTTATCTGGTGGTTGAGAGATACTTCGCGAGGCGCAACAAGATCCTTGTAGTAGGGTATTTGCTGTTTCAGGGGGGAGAAGTTGCTTGCTGCAAATACACTCACGAGAACGATACTAAGAACGGCAACGTACCATACGTGCTCTCTCACAATATGCGATTTCGCAAACATCAAAAAACCCGCTCCCGCAAGAACAACAAGGAAGAGAGCCGGGTAAAAGTTCAAAAATCCGAGATAGGCAAGAAGGAACACCCCGAAAAGACTAAGAACAAATTTGTACAATCTTTGTTTAAGAAAGAAAAGTGCCCCCAAAACAAGGGGAAAGACCATCGCAAGGAACACTGCCGCTTTTTCGGAAGATCCGATTAGCCCCCACACGCCTTGATCAAAATCAACCACACCAAAGTTGAGTTTTAAGAATCGCAACACTCCGAAAATAACGAGTATGGATGCCGCAACAAAAAGAGCGCCTACCACACGAAAAAACTGCTTCTTTTCACGAAGATGGGAAACAAGAATAAAGAAAAAGAGAGCGTAGACGATATAGCTTATAAGCCCCCCGTGGAGACGGGGGTGGTCTCCGAATACGCTCGTCCACCTATTCAAAGAGAAAACGGCTGAAAGAGCGTATGCCCCAAGAAAAAGCAAGATAAGAGAATCCGCAGCCGTCCTTTGGATCTCAACCTTGTCTTCGAGTACCATCCGTAACGCCCAAAAAAAGAGCATTGTGCCGACGAGAAAGTATAGTACAGTTTGTTTTGCGAATTCAAAAACACCGAGGTCGGAAACAAACGGGAAAAAAACAAGCGGTACCAAAAATACCGCAAGAAGAATTCCTGCATTAATAACAAAATTCGATATGTTAATCAGACTCTCTTTCATACAACAATCGAGAATTTCTCGTCAATAAACTTATTTTCTCATTTCCGGAAAAAGCTGTCAAGGGGGTTATAGACGGAAAGGAAATCGTTGTTTCCCGAAATCCACGAGCATCGGGCTTGCAAGAAAAATCGAGGAGTAGGTACCCACGGAAACGCCAATAATGAGCGCCAGCACAAAATACCGTATTGTTTCCCCTCCAAAGAAGAGAGTTGCAAGGAGAACAAGAATGACGGTAAAGGAGGTGTTAAATGATCGCACCATGGTTTCCTGCAGGCTTTTTGATACAATGCGCTCAAATGCGGCGCTCTCTCGAATGAGGTTTTCACGGATTCGATCAAACACCACAATAGTATCGTTAACGGAATACCCCAAGACCGTAAGGATTGCGCCTACAAACGGTATCCCCACCTCAATTCCAAAGAAATTCCCCAAGATCGAAAAAACTCCCGCGGTAATCACCACATCATGAAAGAGCGCGATGATCGCAATAATTCCGTACCGAAACGAACTTACGGGTTTTGAAACGCGCCGGAATGCCCACATGATATAGAAGAGAATAGCCGCCAAAACAAAGACGATTGCTTTCTTTGATTTTTCCTCGAGTTCCTTTCCTATCGCGGGGCCCACCGAATCAAACCGCTTCTCCTCAATTTTTTCGCGGTTAAGCGCCTCAAGAATCTTTTGATGCGTCTCCTCATCCACGTTTTTAAAACGAATAAATATCCCGCGGTCCCCCGTCGGCTGGACCTGAAGCTCTCCAAGGTCAAGCCCCGCAAGGTTTTCCCGAACCAACTGATGTTCGGGCCTTGTATCTTTATATTCCACCTCGAGAATCGAGCCACCGGTAAAATCAATCCCGAGTTTAAGACCCCACAGCAAAAGACTCGCAATGCTTACTGCGACCAATGTTCCAGAAAGGGCGTATGAGAATTTACGATATCGCAAAAAATCCATGATATTATCGCCAAAGAAATCTCATGTTCTCAAACCGGGTCCCGATAAATAATTTCAAAAGGTTTTTCGTAACAAACATTGCAGAAAACATACTTACGACGATCCCGAGCGCCAGCACCAGCGCAAACCCCTGCACAAATCCCGTCCCGAACCAGAAAAGAATCCCGGCGGTAATGAGCGTCGATACATTTCCATCGCGAATCGAAGTCCATGCACGGGAAAACCCCTCTTCTATGGCAAGCGCAAAACCCTTTCCCGCTTTTCGTTCCTCTTTCATGCGTTCAAACACAAGAATGTTTGCATCAACCGCCATACCCACCGAAAGGATAAACCCTGCAATACCCGCAAGCGTAAGCGTCACGGAAAAAAGCTTAAAGAAGGTGAGAAGCAAAACTAAATACAAACCAAGCGCAAACACCGCAAGAAGCCCCGCAAGCCGGTATATGAGCACCATAAAAAGTACTACAAGGGCGGCTCCGATTATCCCGGCACGGATGCTTTCTTCAAGTGATGCTTTGCCGAGTGACGCGCCGACTGTCTGTTGGGAAAGAAGTTGAATGGGAACAGCTACCGCCCCTGCGCTAAGGTTTTCTGCAAGGCCCTTTGCTTCTTCAAGCGTAAAGTCACCCGAAATAATGGCTTTTCCGCCCGGGATCGGCTCGTTCACACGGGGAATACTTATGGGGACCCCATCGATAAAAATAGCAAGGAGTCTGTTTACGTTGCGCTTCGTGATTTCGTGAAAGAGTTTTGCGCCTTCGGAGTCAAATTCGAGCGCAACGACTGGTTTTCCCGTCGTTTGGTCAAACTGGACGGTCGCCGTCTTCAAATGCCTGCCTCCGGCAAGTTCCGTAGGGACAAAATCTGCAAACGTAAGTTCGGAAAACGGCTTTCCTTCGGCGCCCGAGACTACCTCTTTAAACTCGAGAAGTGGGGCTTCCCCGATCATCCGGATTGCCTTTTCGGTATCATGCACCCCCGCAAGCTCGACAATCAGCCGCCAATCTTCTCCGCTTTCTGTAACCTGAACAATGGGCTCGGCAACCCCGAATGCGTTTACCCTGCGCTCAATCACGTCGCGAAGTCCCTCCATAGCTGCGGCTTTATCGGGAACATCTACTTGGGAAAAATCCGCCCGATACACCACATGCACCCCCCCCTCAAGGTCAAGCCCAAGACGATAGGTTGTCCTTGGACTAAATCCAAGGCGGTGAAGCTGAAGCGTGGTCACGGTCCGGAAGAAAAGCTCGTCAAAGTGAAGGGGTTTTTTATCCTGTAAAAAATGGAGTGTCTCATAGTAGTCAATCTTTTCGTTCACCCAGTCAACCGTCTTGTCATAAGGAAAAGGCCAGCTGTAAAGAGCAGTAAGGATAGCAACAAAAGAAAGCGCACACACACTAAGACGCACGCGCCCCATACCTCTCGCAAAAAAGACCGTACGAATCGGCCAATGTATTCCTCGTATAATCTTTCTAAAAAGAATCATAGGAGTGCGTATAACGTTTCTTATGTTACCCCATGCTTTCTTCTACGTAAACCCCGCACCAGAAGTTGGACTAAGACGGATATGGTTATCCACAAAGAATATTCCCAGAGAATAGGGAGCGGTTTTCAACTCACATCCCCCGCTATGTCTTCGGACTGGCGGGGTTCTTCTTTTTTATAAACCCTCACGCCCCGTGACACTTTTGTTACTTCTTGAAATCTACGAAATATCACGCAAACATTTCCCTTTACATAACCATATCTATATGCTAATATCAATTCAGTTTGAGCCGATTTGCAGCAAGGAGGAATCTATGGCAGAACGAGCGGGCGTCAAACTTTCAGAAGTCCCGTGGGATAATCTATTCATTGGAATGCCAGTACTCTCAGCCATGGGGGTTCCCGGGAAAATCGTTAAACTACTGGATGATACCCAAGATATATTTCCATCCATTTGGATTCATTGGGAAAATAGTAAAGACTCATGGGTATTTCATCACCAAGCTGATAAGGTAACTTGCCTATAGTCAGCTGGTTCGCCACAGATCACAAAATTCTGTGGCGTTTTTTTGTCCTTTATCCTACGCCCCATGACACTTCTTATATTTCTTCCCAGAACCGCACGGACACGGATCGTTACGACCGATTTTTGTTTTTGAGGTTGGGGTAGGGTTTCGTGCCGCCTCACGGCTTATTTGTTCTTGTTGAATCTTAGGGACTCCATGGAAATGAAGGTTCTCTCTCGGAGACGCCGTAGAATGAGTCTTTTGAAACTCTATTTTGAAGATACTGCTTACGACGTTGCTTTGGATTGCGGAAAGCAACTCCTTGAACATCCGATGCCCCTCGTTTTTATATTCGACTAGGGGATCACGCTGTCCATAGGCGCGAAGCCGGACGCTGTCGCGCAAATTCTCCATAAGATCGAGGTGATCCATCCAGAAGATATCGATCGTACGAAGCATGACGAAACGCATCGCGTTTTCCATATTTTCTTCTCCAAGCTCCTTTTCTTTCTTTTCGTGGAGATCTT
>CAYJUS010000088.1:0-4612 GCA_964373435.1 uncultured Candidatus Saccharibacteria bacterium | reverse complement strand
ACGTCCCCGGGCCTCGTGATTCTTGGACTTATTGAGGCAGGGATCGGCGCGGGCCTCCTTTTTAATAAGTTTCCGCTTGCGATCCACGCCGCGCTCCTCGTTCATCTTCTTGGAACGTTCTCTGTGTTTTTGCTGGCACCCGAAATTATGTTTTCCCCTTCGTTTCCCATTCTTACTCTTTCAGGCGAGTTTGTGTTTAAGAACATTACCCTTTCGATCGCGGGGATCGTCACGCTTGCATATGAGCACAAACACAAGGGGAGGAGTTGATACTTCGATTGCGTTCAGTATGGGGTTGACGGCTTCCCCCCATTCTTTTAGCATATAAGGTATGCTAGCAATACGTTTTCAAAGGCGAGGGAGAAAGAACAGGCCATTTTTCCACATTGTGGTGACTCCGAAGCAAAATCCGGTCAAGGGTAAGTTTTTGGAATCACTTGGCCATTACGACCCTTTTACCAAAGAGAAACGGATCGATAGGGAACGCGCCCTCTACTGGATCGGACAAGGGGCGGCGCTTTCTGCAAGCGTGAATAATCTTTTTGTGAGTGAACGGGTGATTGAGGGAGCAAAAATGCGTTCCCACGCTACTTCAAAGGAAGAGAGCAAGGGAGGAGAGGGGCTGCATGCGGCATCCCCAAAAGAAGAGAAAGTCCCGGAAACTGCCGAAGCGTTCGCTCCCATTGTACAGGAAAAAGAACAGGAAAAAGCCGTCGAAGAGCCGAAAGGGGAACCAAGCCCAAAAGAGAGCGTTTCCGAAAAAGAACCGTCTCCGAAGGCAAAAGAAGAGCAAAAAGAGTAATTGGGGTTGACATTTTTGAACATTTGAACTATAATACTTTGTTAGGTTATGTGTAAAGAAAATCACATACGTTAAACGTTAAAGGTCGGATAACGCGCAAAGACAAAGATATCCATTAATGGTGTTATCGCAGTTTATCTGTGGGTAAACGATAAACTTGGTAACGTAAGAATTTTATGGCTGCAAAACAACAAACCGATCAAGAATTTCTTGAGCTTGTCGTGAAGGCTCTCGTTGCTCACCCGGAGGATGTGAAGGTAGACCGAAAAGTGGACGAAATGGGGGTACTCCTTACGCTTAAAGTACACCCCGAGGACATGGGCCAGCTGATTGGCCGCGGCGGGTCCACTGCACGAGCAATTCGAGGTCTTCTTCGGATTGTGGGTCTCAAGAATCACGCCCGTGTGAACCTTAAGATTGAAGAGCCGGCCGGGAGAGCCCCTCGAGTAGGAGGAGCCCGCGGCGTACGAGACGACGTCGTTGAAGATCTGAAGCTATAACGCTTCCCGAGACGACGCCTTTAACGTTATTTACGTTTTTAGAGAACGGTGCTACCATTTTTGGTAGTACCGTTTTCGTATGGATCGGATAGCAGTTTGTTTTTTGGCGTATGAGATTTGATATCATTACGATTTTTTTCCGATTTTCTCCAAATTTTAATTTGGTGAGAAAATCGAGAACCCCGCACTAATCCGAGGGACCATCAGCAGCTCGTCAATACCCAGAGCCGAAGGCGGCCACGAATATCTGCTCTCTGTGTTTTAGCAAACCACTGTTGGGATTTAGTGCGGGGCCCCGCATTATGATGAGCCTCCTATGATGAGATTTGATATCATTACGATTTTTCCTCATATATTTGATGACTATTTTCATGAATCCATTATCAAGCGCGCCCAAAAGAGGCGTCTCATTAAGATACATGTTCACGATTTGCGCGATTGGACAGAAGACACGCACAAAACCGTTGATGATAAACCCTTTGGCGGGGGTCCGGGAATGGTCATGATGGTAGGCCCAATCTACGAGGCTGTTAGGGGCGTGAGAATTGTTAGAAAGGTTAGCGGTGGATCGAACCTCTCGAACAAGCGAAGCGATAGAACACTTCGAACAAAAACAATTTTATTTTCCGTGAAAGGGAAGAAGTTTGACCAAACAATGGCGCGGCAATTTTCGAAGTTGGATCAATTAATCATGATTTGCGGAAGGTACGAGGGGGTGGACGAAAGGGTAGCAAGGCACGTCGCGGATCTCGAAGTTTCGGTGGGGGACTACGTCCTTACCGGAGGAGAGCTTCCCGCGATGGTCGTGGTGGACGCGGTAACGCGTTTAATCCCCGGCGTGATTAAGGAAGAATCCATTGAAGAGAAGAGGTTTAAGGAGGATCTTCGAAGATCCCGCCGCTCGGATTTTCATCTGTCCAGTTACCCGGCCTATACGCGCCCCGAGGTATTCTCGCCAAGAAAAGGAGTATTGTGGCCCGTCCCGCGGTTACTCCTTTCCGGAGACCATAAAAAAATCGAAGAGTGGCGAAAGAAGCAGATAAAACGGCGAGTAGTTGCTTGAAGAAATGAAATCCACGCATCCATCTCAAAAATTACATCCTCGCGAGGAGCTTACGGTGTTGCGGTCGGTAATGGAAGTGGTGACTTCCGGTCTTGAGCTTGATCAGGTGTTGAGGCGCATTGTGCGGATCGTGAGTGATTTAGGCAAGGCGGATTCCTGCATGATTTACCTTGTGGATATAAAGAGCGGAAAATTAGTGCTTCGCGCATCAAAAAATCCTCATCCCCGGATTTTAGGGGCCATTCGGCTTAACGTGGGAGAGGGGATTACGGGCTGGGTTGCGAAGAAAAAAACGCCGGTTTCGATTTCCCGGGGCGCGGCAAAAGACCCCCGTTTTAAATTCTTCCACAATCTTCCGGAAGACGCGTACGAAGCGTTTCTTTCCGTCCCCATTTTTCACAAAAGAGAGGTGGTGGGCGTAATCAATATCCAGCATCGAAAACCCCGTATCTATTCGCAAAAATTAATTAATGTTCTCTCTTTGATTGCGCGTCAAGTCGGAGGCGTGATAGAAAACGCGCGGCTGTTCGAGGAGACGCGAAAAAAAGCGCTGCAAATTGAACGGCTTTCCAAAATAAGCGATACGGTTACCCAGGATTTTTATATCGACGAGATTTTAAACCTTATTCTCAGCGTTACTATGGAAATGTTCAGCGCAAAACTTTGCGCCATTATGCTGGTTAACGAGAAGACGCAGGAGCTTGAACTTCGCGCGACACAAGGCTCGGGAGAGGAATACAAGACCAAACCGCATGTAAACATCCAAAAGAGCGTGAGCGGCCGGGTGGTCCGGGAGGGGAGGCCCATTGCAGTATTTGACGTAAAGCACGAGAGGGGGTATCTCTATCCCGACGTTGCCCGCAAGGAGGGGCTTACCTCGCTTCTTTCGATGCCGATGAGAGTGAAGGATAAAATCATTGGCGTCATGAATATCTATACCTCCTACGAACATATTTTTAGCGAAGACGAGGTGCAACTGCTTGACTTTATTTCAGATCAGGCCGCGATTGCAGTTGAGCATACCCGTCTTCGTGAGGAGGCGGAGCGTGCAAAAGAGCTTTTAGAGACGCGAAAGTTAGTTGAGAGGGCAAAAGGCATTCTCATGAAGCGCGAGAGAATCTCCGAAGAAAGAGCCCACAGGATAATCACCAAAAAGAGCATGGACTCCGGCCTTCCTCTGAAAGAAATCGCAGAGGCGATCATTCTTGCGAGCGAATTTGAGCGTTAAGGGTATTGCATATAGTGATGAAATATGATATAATGAGAGAAGTTGCATATAGTGTATAGTATATAGTAATGAATGTGATACAATAAGAAAAGGTCGGCACAAGACATAGCAAGGTGTAACTTCCCTGCGATCTTTATTCGGGGCGGGAGGTTAACCCTTAACACAATACAACATGAAAAAAATTATTCCTCTTAGTTTAGTAAGCACAACGGTAGTCATGGGCCTTGTGTTTTTTGTCGCAGAGGCCCGCGATTATAACCCGCGAAAAATTGTTGTCTTCGAAGCGGGCCTTAACGAGACCGCAAAGGACGAGATTATCGTACACGCCGGCGGGGCAAAATTGAAAAATCTTGACTTGATCGGCGCAAAATCCGTGTGGGTTCCTTCGCGAGCAGAAGCAGCGAAACTAAAAGCGCATCCGGCCGTAGTGCGGCTTGATGAGGACGTAGAGGTTTTCACCCTTGATCATAAACTTACCCATAATCCCGGCGTAAACGGCGGTGGTGGAACTTCAATCCAGCCCGCTCAGTCTTTGCCATGGGGCATAGACCGGATTGACGCCGAACTTGTCTGGCCTTCCGGTAATACCGCCGATCCCGTGAAAGTCGCTGTTGTCGATACCGGTATCTCGAAAGACCATCCTGATCTTAAAGACAACATCAAAGGCGGGGTTAATACCATTAATCCGAACCGAAGCTGGAATGATGACAATGGCCACGGTTCTCATGTTGCAGGCATCATCGCCGCCTTGAACAATGCCATTGGAGTCGTAGGGGCGGGGCCCGCAGCCGATCTTTACGCGGTAAAAGTTTTGAACAGAAATGGCTCGGGTTTTCTCTCGGACGTGATTGAAGGGATCCAATGGTCGGTTGCAAATGGCGCAGGCGTCATCAACATGAGTCTTGGGACAACCTCTGACATTCAAAGCTTCCACGACGCGGTGACCGCCGCATACAACGCGGGCGTCGTAGTGGTAGCGGCGGCAGGAAACAATGGCGGATCGGTAATCTTCCCGGCTG
>CAYJUS010000087.1:0-4709 GCA_964373435.1 uncultured Candidatus Saccharibacteria bacterium | reverse complement strand
AGAATAAGGATACCAGCAATAACCAAATAAGAATGTTTGATACTCATGTTTCAATCCTAGGGGGGACTGTCCCCTCTAGGGTATTTTCATAGTAATTTGTCCATTACGGCTAACCACTCCTTCTCAAATCGTTCTCGGGTAAATTGTTTAGCAAACTCGTATGCGTCCTTTCCTATTTTTTCTCTTTCCTCGGAATGACGTAACAAATATTCAACCATGTCTCTCAAGGAAACAAAGTCGGGGCAGATGATCTGCCGTCCTCCTTCGAGTAACTCTCTCATCCCTCCCCTGCCCGAGCCTATTACCGGGGTTCCGGAGAGCATCGCTTCCTGTGTGGTATAACATAGCCCTTCCTTAAACTTTGACATGGTTATGGCTATTGATGACGCCTTTAATAGTGTCAGAAATTCCCTGCGCTCCAGATTAAGGTTTAGGGCGGGAATTTTCACCTGTCTTCTTCCCGAAGTAACAAGATGAACGTCTAAATCTTTCAAGGCATCGTAACTTTCAACCACTCCTTTGGCTCTTTGACAGTTCCCTAAATATAGTATTGGTTTATCCTCAAGTTTGTATTTTTTTTTAAAGGCATTAATTTCTTGTTGAGATATATCAAAATCCTTTATTGCGGGCCCCCAATATACCTTATAAATATTTTTGTACCCTCTCTCCCGAAAATATTTCTCCCAATAGTCCGAGATAACCACGATCGCGTCTGCCTTTTTCAAACCACGGTAGAAGAACAATTTTTCAAAGAGGATCAAAAAGGGCCTCGAGAATAAGGGAAATTGTGAAAAATCAATATGAAAAATTACTGCGATATTTTTCCCTTTTGTTCTGTCAAACGGCAACGTAAGAACTGAATAAAAATCTCTTATCCATACGTCCTTCTCGCCTTTCAATTTCAGAAGATACAAAAGTGATTCCGGAAGTTTCAAGTAGCGGAGATGCTTAAAAAATCTTGCTCCTAAATCTACCAATTCTAAATCGTAGTACTGCGACAAAATGTCTCGCGACTGATCGAGACACATCACGCCTCCGTATTTCTTTGAGAAAACTTGAATAAAACCGATTGTGTTCATGCGTGTGTTGCTTTTTTGATTTCCTCTGATATAAAATTTATATCGTTTCCAGATAACCCCACGCTATTTGGCAAACTTATCCCTTTTTTACTAAGCCCTTCGGCAACGGGGAAACCCCCTTGTTTTCTATAGAAAGAAAAACTGTGTATGGGATAAAAAAGCGGCCTTGTTTCTATGCCTTCTTTTTCTAATTTTTTCATTAGTCTATCTCTACTTACTCCGAATCTATTTTCTATTAGGATTGAGTACATCCAATGGACACGTTTTGCCCAAGGCATTTCTGGAGGTAAACTAATCAGATTTTTTCCTGCAAAGTCTCCTAATTTTTCTTCGTACCACCTCGCAATCTTTCTTCCTTTACCAATAAATGTATCGAGTTTTTTAACTTGGGCGAGGCCCACTGCGGCTTGAAGATTGGTCATTCTGTAATTAAACCCCATTTCATCATGCCAATATCTTTTTTTAAGATTCATCCCATGATCTCTTAATATCCGCATTTTATAAGCAAGTTTTTTGTTGTTTGTTACGCAGATTCCCCCTTCACCTGTCGTGATAATTTTATTGCCAAAGAACGAAAAGCAGTTAATATCGCCAAAGGAACCGACTTTCCTTCCCTTATATTCCGCGCCATGCGCTTCGGCACAGTCTTCTATCAGATAAAGACGGTGGCGTTTGGCAATCTTCATTATCGGATCCATATCGCACGGATGCCCATATAAATGTACCGGGATAATTGCTTTTGTTTTTTTGGTAATTTTCTTTTCTATCTCTTGTGGATTTATACACCAATAATCCGGATGAGAATCAACAAAAACCGGCTTTGCCCCGCAATACATTACGGCATTTGCCGTCGCAACAAAAGTTAATGTGGGAACCAGCACTTCATCCCCCTTTTTAATTCCCAAAGCAGCGAGAGCCAAATGCAGGGCAACTGTCCCGTTGAAAGTAGCAACGCCGTAATTCACGCCGCAATATTTGGCGAATTCGTTTTCGAATTTTCCGATAAACTCTCCCTTGGAAGAAATCCATCCGTCTTTTACGGCCTTGGTGACATTAGCGAGTTCTTCTTTCCCTAGATAGGGTTTGGCTACCGGAATTTTTTTTGTTTTACCCTTCATAGGTAGATCTCTTTTGGTCTTTTTATATTTCTATTCCTTGCCGACTGAATTCTATTCGTATTCTTGCTGCCCCCTTTTTAAGTTCGGCATTTCCCATGCTCTTTATGAATGTGGCAATTTTGTGTTTGAGTAGTGATACTTTTAAATAAAGAGAAATCGGAAAAAACCTAAGTATTAACGCGCCGTGTTTTATCGCTCTGGGAGAGAAGCGCCGCGTTATGGATTGATAACGCTCCATATGTGAAAGAGAAAGCTGGGAAAGATGGTTTTGTTGCTGGAGCCGAATCACAAAAAGAATTCTTGGTACGAAATCTGTATTGTATTCTTTTGTAAACCGCAAATAAAAATCGGTGTCATAACCACTCGGAAGGGTTTCATCGTAAAATCCAACGGTGTCAAAAACCTTCTTCTTGAGCAGTATGTTGGTAAAAACTTGGTTTTTAAGAGCGGCGTTAAATATGTTTCCTCTTTCCTGAGAGGCAAGAAACTTTAGGGTTTTCCCGTCGCTATGTATCCACCAAGACCATCCGTAGACACAACCAAGATTACGTTGGGTGCTTTTGTCAAATTGCTTCACAAGTTCTTCGAGCGCCCAAGGGGCAAAAAGATCGTCGTCGTCAAGCGTGATAATATAGTTGCCGCGCGCGGCTTTAATGCCGGTATTTTTCGCTGCCGCGTCCCCCTTATTTTCTTTATGACGGATATAAGAAATTCGCTGATCTTGAAACGCATCTACCACCGATTTGGGATCTTCCTGAGAACAATCATCCACCACAATTAACTCAAAATCCCGGAAGGTTTGACCCAAAACGCTCGTAATGGCGTCTTTAAGAAGACGTGCACGATTATATGTGGTAATAATTACCGATACTTTTTTCATTGATCATTTGACTGCGTACGTATTTTGGTGGCAACAATAAATAGCGTGGTTCGAGAATTCCTTATGAATATTGTTATGCAATCCAAAATACCATTCACCAAGCGCCTCACAAAAACCCTCTCACCGGGACCATGCCCGTATGAAAATGTATACGCGCCGGTAATCGAAAACCCCATGTCACGCATCAATCGCTTTAATCTATTCATATCGTAGCTCACAATGTGTCCGTACATTCCTCCTCTATGTTTCGTGGTCTTGGGAGTATCGCTCCAGTAAGGACCATCTCCGTCGCCAAGAAGAATCCGTATTCTATTTTTAAGCTCCACTAAATTTGCTGTGGTCACGATCAAGATACCGTCTTCTCTTATTTTCTTCTGTATTTCTTTTAACGCGGTAAGAAGTGTTGAATGATCTATCTGTTGCGCAATTTCTGTAAAAAGTACAATATCGTATATTTCTTCCCCCTCCCCATACGGCGTCGCTGTTTTTGAAAAATCCGAAAGTTCCAACTGTATTCCCAGGTCTTTCTGGTATTTTTTAAATGCGCTGGTGGTGTGAAACCAGCTATTGGGACTTTCGAAGGCCACCCACTCTATTTCAATTTTTGTGTTGTTACGAAAAAAGCTCACTATTGAAAAATCCTGATGGCCGCAACCCGGCCCCGAGGCATTAAGAATTTTCAGGTTTTTCTTGTTCGTCTTTTTTGCATAATCCAGTACGGCCCTTATAGTATGCGCATGGCGCATGGAATTGGCTCGAGCCCAAATCGCCGAATCGTTTTCTGAATATCCGGCTATATTCCGATCTGCGTCGAAACATACCTCATATATCCTATTTGCAATGGATTTTAGTGTTTCCATGCGTTTAAGGTTTATTTTCTTGTTTCTTGTCTGTGGGAGTTTCATACACATAAACCGGTTGACCAAAGATTATCCTCCTTGATGCCGAAAATAACGGTTTTAAAGAATCTCCAAAAGGTAAAAAGGAAAAAAGGTATAAGGCCAAACCCATAACATACGCTTTCCAAAAATTGGGATAGCCATTACGATATTTTCTTCTTAGGTTATTATTAACCATCAAGGTATACCGTTTATTAAAATTAGATTTATTTTGCCTATCTCGTAAATAACGAATAAAATAGTGCTGAAAATTATAAAACCTACCCAGCTTCCCGATCCTCAACCATAGATCCCAGTCTTCGCAATTCGCAAGAGAAAGTGTCTCGTCATACCCCCCTGCTTTTTCCCATGCGTCTTTTCTAAAGACAACTGCACTGTGGGCAAAGGGATTATGAAGAAGGATCACATTTTTAAGACGCTCATCATGCTCCAATAGATGAAATCGTGCAATCTCTTTTCCGACAGCGTCCACCTCAATTACCCCTCCCCCTACCGCAACATAATCGGGATTGCCTTCAAGAAACGCAACTTGTTTTTCAAGCTTATCTTTATCGCACCAGTAGTCGTCGTCGTCGATTCTGGCAATGTATTTACCCTCGGCATGCTCAATCCCCTTGTTAAGACTTCGAACAAGCCCGAGATTGTTTTCATTCACAATCTGTTTTACTCGGGCATCACGCCTTGAAAAATCGTCGACCAATTCTCGCGAGTTATCGGTCGAGCCATCATATAG
>CAYJUS010000086.1:0-4858 GCA_964373435.1 uncultured Candidatus Saccharibacteria bacterium | reverse complement strand
TTTGAATTTGTCCCGACTCGGTCGAGGATCCTCGATGAAATCGGGATTTAGGATGCACCTGCGGGGAGTCCCTGCGGGTACAGAGGGTTTCGATTTTAGGATTTTTAAACAAAATGTCCGCTCTTTCAAACGGACGCCAACCCACTCAATCAGAACTCAATTCTCATTATACTCTATCCACAAGAAAAGTCAACCGTCCCGTGACCGTATAATGAACGAGGTTCAACCTCGTTCATTATACGGAAACGCGCGACAAAAGAAAACCCCGCAAGGGCGAGGTTTGCTGAAAAGTTTCAACGAATTTCTAAGGACAAGGTAATACGCAATTTATCAAATACCTGATCAAGAAACGAGGAAAGAAGGGGAATGTTTTTTTGGCACTTCCCTTTTTCGAATTCAAGGAACGGCTCTTCTTCAAGGAAAATCCACGTGAAAAACCCGATGGTGGGGATGCAAAAGGAAACCGTATACCAAAGATAGCCGAGAAAGGTGGTTTTGTAGCGGCACGTGACGGGGAGAACGAACTCCCGGACCTCTTTTTCTGAATCCACATCGAGGATAACGATAGTCTCTATCGCCCTCTTGAAGGGGCCGTTTTTCCCTTTACTGAAAACGAGGGGAATGGTTACGAAATATGTCTTCGGGGAATCCTTGCGGTACGAATGGCGTTTCTCAACAAACCCAAGATTCAGGCTTGTTGCGGTCCGTTTGAACGCGTCAATAATTTCTTCCCCCTTGAGGGGTTTCGAAAGCACGAGGCGCAAATCTCCCACGTATTCCTCCTTATCGAAGAATTTTCTTTATTCTCTCATACGCCCAATCAAGGTGTTTCTTTTCGATTGTGAGCGGCGGGGTGAGGCGAACGACCGTGTCATGAGTTTCTTTTGCGAGGATCCGTTCTTCGAGGAGTTTATCACAAAATTCCCGCGCTGTCAAGAATCCTGTTTGAAGCTCTATCCCGATCATAAGCCCGCGGCCCCGCACTTCTTTCAGGGGCGGATGTGGAAGAGCTGCGAGACGCGCGAGAAAATAATCTCCCAGCCGTGATGCGTTCGCGGGCATATCGCTTCCTCGAAATACTCGTAGGACTTCCCGCGCGATCGAGAGAGCCAAAGGGTTCCCGCCGAAGGTGCTTCCATGAGAACCGGGAGTAAAGCAGCCGAGCACCTCGCGCGGCCCCACAACCGCGGATACCGGAACCATGCCTCCTCCAAGGGTTTTCCCCACGATAAGGATGTCCGGCCGCACGCCGTCATGATCACATGCAAAGAGTCTTCCGGTTCTTCCAAACCCCGTCTGGATTTCGTCCAGCACCAAAAGAACGTTTTCCTTTTTACAGATTTCCTTTGCGTTTCGGATATACCCCTCGTCAGGCACAATAATTCCCCATTCGCCCTGTATGGGTTCAACGAGAAATGCGACGGTTTGACTTGTGATGGCTGATCCAAGCGCATCAAGATCGTTAAAGGGAATGGATATAAACCCCGCCTGAGAAAAAGGTCCAAAATCTTTTTGATGCTTCCCGTACGAAGAAATACCCGTAAGGGTGATGCTTCTTCCGTGAAAGCCGTTGTCGCATACGATAATTTCGGCCTTGTTCCGTATTACGTTCTTTTTTTGATACCCCCATCGCCGACAGGCCTTTATTGCCGTCTCAACCGCCTCGGCCCCGGTATTTACAGGAAGAACCATTTCCATTCCGCAAAATTCCGCAAGTTCTTTGGAGAAACAACCGAGCTGATCATTCCGAAACGCGCGGGAGGTAAGAGTAAGACGCCCCGCTTGTTTCTTTAACGCCCGCTCTATTCGCGGATGCCGATGGCCAAGGTTAAGGGCGGAGTATCCCGCCAGCATGTCGAGATATTTTCGTCCATGTGTGTCCCACACCCATACTCCCCTTCCTCGGCTTAACACCACCGGAAGAGGATTGTAATTGGGAGCGCAATATTCATCTTCTAGCGCAATGAATTTTCCTTGTTTCATTCCACACCTCCATTGTAAAAGAGCGTTGCCAAGCCACTTTACGCTTTTCGCTAATTCGTTACTGCCTGCTCGATGTGGCGTATCGTGGAGCTGCCCGACATCGGATCGGTTTCTACCGCAACTACATCAATCTGCCACGGCTGAAAGGGAGGATAATTTTTTAGCAAAAGGTAGAGTTCTCCGAGTTTTCGCAGTTTTCTCTTCTTCCGCGAGTCGATATTGTCTTCCGGAAAATAGGTGCTACTCTCCCCAACCCGCGTTTTTACCTCCACAAACACGATGGTTCCTTTTTTCGACGCAACGATATCTATTTCGCCGAATTTCGTTTTATAGTTCATATCAAGCACACGGTAACCGTTCTTTTTCAGATAGAGCGCAACCGCCTCCTCGCCGGATCTCCCAAGTTGTTTGCGCGGGAAGGACATAGTATGTTCGCGAATCATGCGAATTCGCTTCGCCGAGCCGAGCTCGGCTTCGCGGATGCGAATTGTACGAATACTATTCGCAAGTTATGAAATAGCATTCGCATCATTCGCCAACCGCAGTCGTTCTTCTGTCCCTGCGTCGGTCCAACGCCCGCGGTGGATAAAGTAACCGAGCTTCCGGTTTCTCGCAAGGGAAGGAAAAATATCATATTCAACAGAAAAGGCGTTTTGGGGGTGGCGGTGGAGCGCCTCTGGATGCAAGATATAGAAACCGGCGTTGATAAATCCTGACCGCCTTTCTTTCGGTTTTTCCTGGAACCTGAGTATGTGGTCTCCCTCAAGCTTTACCAGTCCATAGTCGCGCGCATCATCCGTCTCGTATACCGCAACCGAATGAGGGATGTGGGGAAGCCGCTCGTAACCATCTAAAAATTCCTTCACATTAATATCCGTTATCACATCTCCATTAAGCGCGATAAAGGGACCCGTAAGGTCACGAGAAGCAAATTTAAGAGCACCGCCCGTCCCTAATGGCTCTTTTTCTACGACGTACTCATATCCTCCCGCTCGGCCCACTTCATGGGCCAGCGAGGCTCGCTCGCCTCTCGGGCGGCCGAGGTGGTCAACAACCGCGTCTGCCCGAAATCCCAGACTAAAACGGATATCAGAAAAACCGTGATTCTCGAGCATCTCAATTACGTGATCGATCATTGGTTTCCCTTCAACGGGAACAAGGGCCTTGGGAATATCGCGGGCAGAATCGGGAAGGCGCGTTCCTTTTCCGCCCGCAAGAATGATTACCTTTGTCATGTCATTTGATATTACCGTCAAAATAATTGTCTTGGCAATACCTGCCGAAACACACAAAAACACGTGCGGAGACGAACCCGAAAAGGCTTAGCTTTCTCCACTCTTTTTGCTATTCCTTTCTGAATCAAAGCTTTAGAGAAATAACAAAAAGCCGATACATATCGGCTTATCTTCGCAAGAACCACTCGGCAAATTTGGTAAGATAGGTGTCCTTGAGTCTTTTCTCTCTCCACTTTTGAAATTCTTCTTCGTTCATCTCTCCCAGCGTTTGTGTGTACCCTTGAGGGATGAACACGAGCCAAAGCGATGACCACGCATAGTCGGGGAGCGATCCCCGAGACGCGTCGGCAAGTCCTCCTCTTATTTCCGACTCAAAATATACGGGGGTGGCAAGAGTGGCATCCAGAAATGCGAGGCAGTTTCGAAATAAACACGTCCGCGGTTTCCCTTCAACGAGCTTCAATATTCCTTCGATACCAATGGTATCAAGCGCGAAATTCACAAATGCTTTGGGGAATCCGTTAAGAGAGTCGATGTAGAAACCGGCATCATGCACCATCACGGGCTGTTTCAGTGTTTCAAATGCAAAGTGCGCTTTTTCCTTTGCGATCTCCTTGAGATCGTCGCTTCGCGGCTCGGGAAGTTCAAGAGATATGTGTACGACCTCTATTCCAAGCTGCGAAAGTGTGCTTTTCGCAGAATGCGCTTTTCCCTTGTTGGTGGTGACAAAAACGACTTTTCTCGATCCGTCTTTTTTCACTGGTTCCTCCTTACGCATACATTTCACCTCTCGCCACTATAGTACGAAATAGAAAAAGCGGCAATATGGCGGTTGTCAATGTTTTGCGATGTCCTCCTTCGCTCCCTTGGAGCTTCGGAAGGACAGAGGTTTTCAAACAAAAATTCCGTCGCCTTGCGGCTCGGAATTTTTGAGAAAACTCTCTGGACCCAGCGGGACTCGAACCCGCGATCTTCGGCATGCCATGCCGACGCTTTTCCTCTAAGCTACGGGCCCGCGAAATTTACTTACGAACAAGGTGAGTAATTTATAAATTTCAGCGCCCGCCGTAACTTTAGTGAAGGCGGGCTACCGTATCCCTTGTCTGTCTAACCACTCTCTCCCGCTACCAGATTTCAAATATATCTCCCGGTTTTCAGCTTCTTTCTTTAATTGATACTCCTCGGTATATATTAACTCGAATGGTCTTCGAAGGTTTGTGGATTTTACCTTACCACGTTCATGTTCTAGAAGACGACGCGATAAATTCGAAGTAAGGCCGGTATATCGCATTTGATCTAGTTTGCTGCGAAGTATGTATACAATATATGAACTCATTTGAAATCCGGGAGAACCCGCCTACGTTCGCCATCTCGCGAACTCCGGCGGGTACTGAATTTTACAACCAATCGCGGAATTTATCCGCCTGTGGCGGACTCTTGGGTAAAATTCGTATGCCCCGACGAGGAATCGAACCTCGATCTTATCCTTAGGACGGATCTGCTCTATCCATTGAGCTATCGGGGCTCCTCGTTTTCAATTTGCGTGTCTCGATCTGGATTATCCCTGCGTGCAAATCGCGCAAATACGAAAAATTTCTTGTACCGATCCGCAAGTGGCTCGCCCTGGAAGGTCTCGGGTG
>CAYJUS010000085.1:0-4894 GCA_964373435.1 uncultured Candidatus Saccharibacteria bacterium | reverse complement strand
TTCTTTTTGTTTGATTACCGCCATGACACTTCATAACACGAATTACTACAAATTATTTTACGAATAAACACAAATATTCGTATTGATTTGTATATTATATTCGTAACAGATTCGTGTTTATTTATTTTTCAGCTTCAGACCTTTCGCTATTTTTTCGTGCCGTTTTGGCTCTTCCCGACGAAGAAAATCGAGCAGCGCCTTTCGTTTTGAAACCATTTTCAAAAGGCCCCTTCGCGAATGATTATCTTTCGGGTGTTTTTTCAAGTGGAGGGTAAGCCGGGTTATTTCTTCCGTGAGTAAGGCAATTTGGACCTCGGAAGAACCTGTGTCTTTTTCGTGCGTCTTGAACTTCTTGATTATTTTTTCTTTTTCTTTCTGGTCCAGCATGAATGTATTATACCACGTTTATTTATTATGAAAACATTATATCCTCACGTGTTACTATATCACACTATCTCCGCCGGAGATATCGTGATGGTATCCCCTCTTTTGATTGTCCCCGAAAGCAGTTTTTTTGCGATCTGATCCTCGATTTTTTCCTGTATGACCCGGCGCATCGGGCGCGCGCCGAATTCCGGCTGATAGCCGAGCTTCACCACTTTTTCCTTAAGCTCGGGAGTGATTACGAGAGCAATGTCTTTTTCTCCGAGACGCTCTGCGAGATCCCGCAGCATGAGATCCGAAATCTGTAGGAGATGTTCATGCGAGAGGGGTTGGAAAACGATGGTTCCGTCAAAGCGGTTGATAAACTCCGGGCGGAAAACACCTTCCTTCTGAATGGCATCGAGCACAATCTCTCTCACCTTTTCAAGCGGCACGCTTCGCTCGACATACTCTTTGATCAGGTTCGCGCCCGCATTCGAAGTTGAGATGATAATAGTGTTCGTGAAATTCACGCGCTTTCCAAATGCGTCCGTCATAAACCCTTCGTCCAATATCTGCAAAAATAAGTCGAGAATCCGCGGATACGCCTTGTCGATCTCGTCGAAAAGAATAAGGGAAAAGGGATTGTCGCGAACCGCTTTCGGGAGATCTCCCGCGTCACCCCTTTCGGGGCTTCCCAAGAAGCGATTCACCGAAGAATCATCCTGGTATTCGGACATATCGAACCGGATCATCGCATCTTCTTTCCCGAAATACGCGCGTGCAAGCGCCTTTGCGGTTTCCGTCTTTCCCACACCCGTAGGGCCCAAAAAAAGGAATGATCCCACGGGGCGCTTTTCGCTTGCGAGCCCCGTTCGCGCTCTTCGCATCGCGCTTGCAACGGCTCTCACCGCCTCCTCTTGGTTGATCAGACGCTTGTGGAGGATCTCCTCGAGGTTTACGAGAATATCCCGTTCTTTCTCTGCCATCTTTCCTATGGGGATTCCGGTTCGTTCGGTGAGGACCGCGTCGATATCTTGCGATGTTATCACCTTTCCCTTTTTCTGTTTTGCGACATACACCGCAACCTCGCTTAAGAGGTTGATGGCGCGTTCGGGCATCGCGACGTCCTGAAGGTATTTCGCGGCTTTTTTTACCGTATCGCGTATCGCGGGGTACGTTACAAACACCCCATGGGTTGCCTCGATTGAAGGGACGACATCTTCCAGAATGAGAATAGTTTCTGTCTCATCCGGCTCTTCGACCTCCACCCGTTCAAATGCTTTTGTGAGGACCGCATTCCGTTCGATAGCGCGATGATACCCGTCAAGATCGGTAATGCCGATCACCTGAAGGTGTTTTGATTCGAGGTAGGGTTCGATGATGCTTGTGATATCCACTTTCCCCAATCCATATTCTCCACCGGTAAAATTGTCAAAACTTTCGATGACAAGGAGGACATTCCGCGCCCGCACCATTTCGTTAAACACGAAAATCAGGCGTTCCGACATCTCGCCGGGGGTTTTGAGACCCGCGAGGAGCGCGTCCACATCGAGTCGTATCATGCGTTTGTGTTTCAGCTCCGGAAGCGACTTCCCCTGAAGAATGAGTTTTCCAAGTCCGTAGACCACCGTTTCTTTTCCGGTTCCCGTCTCTCCCACAACAAGCACATTATGGCGGCCCGATGCCGCAAGTATCCGCTCCATTTCCTTGAGCTCTTTGTCGCGGCCAATCAAATGGAGGTCGAATCCCGTGCGCTCGATCTCTTCCGTAATGTCCTGCGAGAATTGATCAACCAGTACCGTCCAGCCGGCGGCCCAATCTCTCCCGATTCCTGGTGCGCGTACCAAATTCTCATACCTCCAAAATCTCTCGCGGTTCCTGATGCGTTCCTCGATTGATTCCTGCCAGTAGGAAATATTCTTCACGTCTTCACTATCCAGTTCACGCTGGAAAAGCTGATTATAGAAAAACGCGTCGTGTTTTGCAAGGGACGTGAGAAGATCCCCTACGGTAAGAAAAGGTTTTTTGCGCTCTGCCGCAGAGTCACACGCAAGCATCAATATCTCCTCGTATCTTTTTCCCGCTTCGAGCGGGCCGCTTTTTACCCTCTCTTCAATCCCCTTTCTCATCTCTTCCGGAGACATTCCGAGGCGCATGAGAATAAATTGGCTGGAGGGGAGCCGGAGTAATTCCCAAAAAAGAAGCGTTGAGAAAGGAATCGCTGGCCGTTTTTGCGAGAGGCCCTCTGCGGCGACGACCATCCGGAACGCGTCATAACTCATCCACGTGGCGACATTTGCTTTCCCTGCTTTTATGTCGGGCGCGGCATCAGCAAGGGGCAGTCCGGGGTGAGGGGTCTTGAGCCATTCGAGAAATACGCGCCAACTCACCAGCACAAAGACAACCGCGGAAAGAAAAATAAGAAGCCCTGCCCATTGAGAGAAATAGAACGAGAGGGGCCCCAAACTTACCTCGAGCAGGGTAAGGGTTGTGATCGCAAGGAGCCCTCCCGCGACCACAATGAGAACATTCGCAAACGAACCAAAAAGCCACGAGGGCGTGTGTTTTTCGAACTGGAGAGCGAGGGCAAAATAGGTTTTTTGGGGACGGGAGAGAAGCATACCTGGTGCTACAACTTCGAATGGATCAGCCCGCTTTTAAACCTTGGGCAAACCAAAAGAAGAAGGCAATAATTGGTTCTATGGGTTCGAGCATGAAGAACAACGAATTGTTCAATTTCGAAGTTGTAGCACCGGGCATGTTAAGAAAAAACAAGAAGGAGCGAGGTGAAGATTGCAAGAGGTACGAGGCCGGGCATGGTGAGCCATATAAAGACGAGCCCGGCGCCAACCGCAAGGACGATACTTTCGAAGAAAAGCCCCAATATGATTACGATACTGCGGACAATTGCGCCCAAAATCCGCGCGATCAGGTCTTCTGAAAAAGCGCGTGACCAGCGGCCGATGTCAAATCCCCTGCCCCGGGAACTGCTGATGCGATGCCACGGGGAAAACAGGGTCGAAAGAAGCAGCCCAACAGAAAAATAATGCCAGCCAAAAAGCAGGAAATTTTTCCATACCTGGATAAGGCCTTTAAGCCCGGGCCCGTAATGCCACCAAAAGTAGATTGCGAAAATATGCGGGTTCATACCAATTTTGTCCAAGAGGCAAGTGTCAGCGCAGCCGATTGGCTGCAAAATTGAGCACCCCGTATAAATTTTACCAAGGCTGACCTAGTCGATCTTTGTATTGTGCAGGCCAGGATTAAATTCTTGTAGCCCGCGTGGGGCGAATAGCCCCACCCCTTGTTGGGCGAAGCGGGCTACCGTTGTGTATCTTTGCAAAATTCTGTGTGGGGTGGTGTGGTATCGTGAGGATTTTCGTTTGAAAATTTTTGTAGCAATGAAATAAACAAGGCAGGAGAAGAAATATAATATGGATAAAACACTGATCGATTCTAAAATCGCGAACCCAATATTCAGGAACCCATAAAAATATTGTGCAAATACATTAGGTGCATAATATGGCGATGGTAGAGACGGGAGAAAATAGGGACCAGATACAATAATTTCTACAAGCGGCAGATTAAGAGCAACAATATAAGCAATCAAAAGAGAAAGAATTACTTTCCACCCGTTCGGTTTGAGGAATTGTTTGATAGCGGTCATTTTAGTATGGAACTAAGGCGCTTTGTTGATCGAACGACAAAATAGTTCCCAACCTCTTTTAGTAGTTTTTGCTTCGCCGTTTTGGTTTTTTGCGGCAAAAGGGGCGTAAGTTCTTCAAGGTTTTTTATGGTTTTGTGCGTTTCCGACCAAAAAGACATTTCTTGGAACTTCACCCCGAATTTTTTCTCAACCATTTTGAGAAGCTTCTTCACCGTATATCCGGATTTTGTGAGGAGAAAATAGAGGTCGAAGAGATCCTTCGGATCGTTTCGGTCGAAAAGAACCATGGTTTTATTGCAAGCGACGTCATCGAGCGAATCCACATAAACGCCGTGCCGCATTCTGCGTTTTTTAAGGGCAGGGAAATTATAGCGAGCGAATTCCAGCCGCACTTCATCATTATTGTGGAGAAAAAACTCCCACCTGTCGAAAACCCTTTTCTCCTGATGTTTGCTAACGTGAGCAGCTTTTTTGAGCTTCTTTATAAAGCTTGCCAGCTCTTCGTATGTGAATGCTTGATCGGTAAAAAGATCGATATCGTATGACGTGCGGTGGTGGAGATAAATTGCTGAAAGCAGGGTTCCCCCCGTCCAGTAAAACTTGTTTTTAAGAGGAGAAGCCTTGAGCAAATCCAAAACCTGTTTTTGAAGCTTAGTAAGTTCCCGCATATCGTTTAAAGTACGCCTTTAAGAGTTCTCGTTTCCCGGGGTCAAGCCGCCTCTTAAGCTTGGGGAAATATTTTTTTATCTGGACGGCTTTTAGCCCCTCCCAGTCATCATAATTTATCTTTCGCTCCAAATACCAAATCCACTGGATTTCAGTTTTTGGTTCCCAGTTCTCTGGCAGATCATAATCCCATAC
>CAYJUS010000084.1:0-4907 GCA_964373435.1 uncultured Candidatus Saccharibacteria bacterium | reverse complement strand
AGAATGTCCGTATTGCGAACGTGTCTTCTGTGGCAAGTCACGAAACCTTGAAACTCGCAGACGGAACCTACCAGGTGCGCGCGTATATTCCCGGATTTGGCGATATTGTGGCAACCGGTAACCCCGTTACTATTTCTTCATCAGTAACATCAGTAACGTTTGTGCTTCCTCTTGCCGCGGATCGTATCACTCTTTCGGGTACGGTATGCGTGGACGGAAACGCGGATGGAAACTGCGGGGACGGCTCTGATACCAACATCTCAACCGGTGCCTTTGTCTGGGTTGATAAGTTGAGCGGCGCGGGAGGCACCTTCACGGGAAACCATTATGGCACTAAGGCAGGTACGAACGGCGCTTACTCAATAGTGATTGAAAAGGGAACATACAAACTCGGCGCGGACGTACCTGCATATAGTTCCGCCGCACCGGTAGAAGTCACCTTGACGGCAAACACCACACGAAACTTTGTGGTGACGGCAAATAGCGCTAATATTTCGGGATCCATTTATACCGATTCGGCTCAGACTACAAAAGCTCAAGAAGGATGGGTGTGGGCCGAGCGCGTAACATCAGCAACCGATCTTGCGGTTCACTCGTCAGGCGGATGGGCAGGCGCGCCTATCAACAATGGCGACTACAAATTGAGCGTGGGTAATGGATTCTGGAGAATATTTGCGGTTTCAGAAGGATACCAAAAAGCATTCACCAATACCGGTACCTGTGCGGGAACCGGTTGTACCCCCACGAGTCCCACTGGTGTAAATCTTACTCTCACTGCACTTACCAACTACACTCCTCCCGAGCCCGAGATTATTACCTTTACTCCTGCAACCGGTGGAGTGCTCGATGACACGGATGAATCCGGTGTCAAGGTAATAATCCAACCAAATAGTATCACCAATACCACGGTTTCTAGCAGCACAGAACTTCAGATTATTATTTGGGAAACTACCGCGGTCGTTGAGAATAAATCCCAGAAGTCACTTACCGGAAAAAGTATTGAGATCAGCGTGGTTGATCCTTCAAGCGGTACCAAGATCAAAAACTTTAATCCTGCAATCATCGTGGAATATCACTATACCGATGCAAGTCTTCCCGTGGGGGTATCGGAAACCGAGCTTTCCTTCCAGGAAATTGATCCCGCGACAGGTCAGTATGTAGATGTGCCTTCGGTGGTAGATACAGTCAATAACGTTATCCGCGCAAGTACGAAAACCCTCTCTGCATTCGCGTCCGGCGGTTCTACCGGAGCTTCGCCTCCGGCAACCCCCGCAACGCCGACCGTAACCCAAAGCGGGTCCTCTGTTACGGTAAGCTGGGCGGCAAATACCGAGTCCACCGTCGTTGGATATGAAGTGTATCGCGACACGTCCGCAACGGGTACTTTCCCGAACATCTCGGGTGACTCAACCGCGGGAGGAACCTTTGACCAGACAAAACTTGTCCAGCAGACTTGTACGGGCGCAGGACAGACATGTACGTACAGCACGACGTTAAGCCAGAATGGCACCTACTACTACAAGATCCGTGCGTTTGTGAATGGTTCTACCTTCTCGGCTTCCTCTGCCGCAGGGAGCGTAAACTATGTCACCCCGCAGGGAGGATCGCCGGCGCCATCGTACTCGCCGGCACCCACGCCGACTCCAACTCCCGAGCCGACTCCAACCCCGACGCCTACGCCTACGCCGACCCCGACGCCTACTCCGACTCCAGAGCCGACACCTACACCCACTCCAACGCCTACCCCAACCGTATCTACGTATGCCGATGGCACCCTCATCATGGCTACCGGCTCTCCCGACATCTATGTGGTTCGAAACGGAATGAAACTCCACATTCCTTCATGGGATGCATTTGTCGCAGCGGGGTACTCTTCAAAGAACGTCCAAGAAGTTTCGGCATCCAATGTTGCAGTTACTAAGTCCGCAGCGCTCTTCCGAGTAGACGGCGACGACAAAGTGTACGTTGTCAAAGGACGCAATACCCTTCACGTTCCAAGCCCAGAGGCGCTCGCCGCTTGGGGATACACATGGAGCGATATTGCGACAGTTCCTGCGAAAGACGTGTCAGGATTTAAGAAGATTACCATTGCGAAAGTGGAGGGAGATGACAAGGTATATGTCTTGGGCAGTGGAGTCAAGCGGCACATCCCGAACCCGACAGTATTCAACACTTCCGGATACGCGTGGACATCGATCGAGGCCGTAAGCGGAACCGAGCTTGCTGCATACGCAGAGTCAGGGCTTATCCGCGGCGCGGGTCAAGCAAAAGTATATCTGATTGAAGGAACGAGTAAGAGATGGGTGAAAACCGCAGATATCTTTGCAGCTCGCGGATACAACTGGGCGCACATTCAGGAAGTAAGTGCGACCGAGCTTGCCGCATACAGCGCAGGATCTGATATTGCCGAATAGAGAGCATAAGTGTTTCTTCAGGATTGGAAAGCCCCCGCGTCAAACGCGGGGGCTTTAGGTTATTATTTTTTAGAATCTGAACGGAGGCCCCCATTATTCCCGCCTTTGCCTGTATTATTTCTGAATGTGCCCCGTAGCCATCCCGAGGAAAATGGGGGCCTCCGTTCAGATTCTTTACCAATCAAGGTCTATACGCTAGAATTAAGGTAAAGATATGTTAAAAGATATAAGAAAAACCCGGATTAAAAAGCTCAAAGCCCTCAAAAAAGCAGGGATTGATCCGTATCCGGCAAAGACAGTAAGGACCCATATGATGGGTGAAGCAATTGGCCAATTTGTGGAACTTTCGAAGAAAAGAAAATTAGTATCGCTCGCAGGAAGAGTGATGGCAATACGAGGACACGGAGGGTCCACGTTTCTGGATTTAGTGGACGAAAGCGGCAGGATTCAGTGTTACTTCAAGGAAGATATCCTGAAAAAAAACTACGATTTTTTTCTTGCACATAGTGATATCGGCGACTTTATTAGTGTCAAGGGAACACTTTTTCAGACGAAACGGGGAGAAAAAACGCTCGAGGTAAAAAAGGTTGAGATACTTGCAAAGGCTCTGTTGCCGCTTCCCGAAAAATGGCACGGGCTTCGAGACACTGAGGAACGCTACCGCAAGCGCTATCTCGATCTGATTTTCAGTCAGGATGTAAAGCAAAAATTAACACTGCGCTCAACCATCATTAATACGATACGGGCGATTCTCGAGAAAGAGGGATTCCTTGAGGTGGAAACCCCTATGCTTCAGTCGATCCCCGGAGGCGCACTTGCGCGGCCCTTCAAGACGCATTTGAACGCCCTTAATATGGATATATATCTTCGCATTGCTCCGGAACTTTATCTTAAACGATTGCTTGTCGGCGGGTTTGAAAAAATATATGAGCTGGGGCGCGCGTTCCGGAATGAAGGAATTGACCGTTCCCATAATCCAGAATTTACCATCTTGGAACTCTATTGGGCCTACCAAGATTACGAGGGGCTTATGGAGTTTGTAGAAACATTTTTTCAAAAACTCCTCTCCTCCGTATTCGAAAGGAGCGATTTCGAACATGAGGGAGGAAAAATCAGTATTAAAGGGAGGTGGCCGCGAATTGAATATGAAACCCTTCTTAAAGAACACGCGGGCATCGCGTATTATAAGGCAAATGAAGCGGATTTGAGAAACGCGGTGCGGGAACTCGGCATTGAGGTGGGGAAAAGCGTAACTAAGGGGGAACTTAGAGACGAGATTTATAAAAAGGCGGTTCAGCCGAAACTCATAAAGCCGACGTTCGTAATAAACCATCCTATTGAAATTTCTCCTCTTGCGAAGCGGCTTGAGTCGCTTCCCGAAAAGGCGGCCCGATTTCAGCTTGTGATGGGAGGGATTGAACTTGTAAACGGGTTTTCCGAGTTAAACGATCCAGAAGATCAACTTGAGCGATTCAAGGAGCAGGCAAAAATGCGCAAGGCAGGAGGTGAAGAATCGCATCCCATGGATAAAGATTTTATAGAAGCGCTTGAATACGGCATGCCGCCTGCCGCGGGTTTGGGTATTGGGATTGACCGGCTTGTCGCGGTTCTTACGAATTCGCACAATTTGCGGGAGATTATTGCGTTTCCGACAATGAGACCGAGGGGGCGGAATTGATTATATGGTTCAAAAGAGACGCGATCAATTTCCCCGCGTTAAAGAATCCGAACGGGGCCTTCATTATTCCCGCCTAGATTTGTATATTTTCCTGAATGACCCCCGTAGCCACCCCGAGGAAAATGAAGACCTTGTCCGGGTTCTCGGCGCGAGGCCGGAGTTTACCCCGAGCGAAGGTGCGTAGCACCGGGTCGAGGGGCGACGCTTTTTGAAGCATGTGATTACCGCCTTAGATATAAAATGGGAAAACTGCTTATTGCAACTTCAAACCAGGGGAAAATAAAAGAATACAGAGAGATTTTCAAGGAGCTTTTACCCGGGATTGAATTAATTTCGTTGAATGATATGGGTATAAAGGAAAGCCCGGAAGAAACTGGCAAGACCTTTGAGGAAAACGCAACTATCAAAGCAAAGTTTTACTACGAACGCGCGGAAATTCCTACGCTTGCAGACGACGGAGGGATAGAAATAGATTATCTGAATGGCGAGCCCGGGATAAAATCACGAAGATGGCCCAGCCTCGACTCATCTCGGCGAGGCGGGCCGGGATACGAGGCGACCGATGAAGAGCTTGTCGAGATGACGTTTGAAAAATTAATGGGGGTTCCGTGGGAAAAGCGTGGAGCCCAACTGAGAGCAGTGATTGCCATTGTCCTTGGTAAAGATAAGATTCATACCGTGGAGGGAATATGGCGAGGATATATAGTTGAGGAGCGAAGCAGGGCCGCGCGGCTTATGCCCGGGTATCCCTTCCGTTCACTTTTCTGGATTCCGGAAACAAAAACCGTTCTTGGCGAACTCCCATTTGAAAAAGA
>CAYJUS010000083.1:0-4990 GCA_964373435.1 uncultured Candidatus Saccharibacteria bacterium | reverse complement strand
TGAGGGTTAGATTCTTATCCACCTACCACTATCTTCCCCTTCTCCATGTGGTCAAGGATATATTGTTCTAGCGTATCATATCCTCCCACATATTCAGCAAATATCTTATTCCATAACGCCTCGTGTTGGTGATAAGAGAATGTTTCATTTTTTCCGTCGCTCGCTGAGGCCACGCCCATCGCATTGTCCTCTAGTTCAAAGCTTATACGCTCCCTTTCGCCCCGGTCATTCTCAAAAATCCCCGCCACCGCCCAAAGTTCATCCCAGAATTCCAAGCCGCTCGCTTTGTGGTTTTCTCCAAATACTATCATGTCTTTCAAAGCCTTTCCCCAATGGTTGGCTTCAGGATTTACATGGGGAGTGTACAGCCGCGAATCCTCCGGATTTGTCTTCCAAAGGTATTTTTGCACAATAAGCCACTCGCCGGGGAGCGCGATATCCCGCTCGGGCACGTCTCCCCGTAATAAGGAAATGAAACGCTGGCTAAAATCGGGCGAGTCGGCATACCGCCTGAATAACTTGCTGTAAAAAGCAATTTCATGGAAATAATGCAGCAAAAGTGCAAAATCCCTCAAAAATTTACCCTCTTCGGCCTCCGCAATTGGGTTTAAAAACAGTATGCCGAATTCTTTCAAGTGGCTTACGTTGTGATGTTTCTTTGCGACATACTTCTCGGCAACATCCTTCCATTGGGGACCGAGTACGCGAAGTTCAATCTTTCGCTCTTCAAAATCGTCCGGCGTAAATTTGGCATAAGCCTCGTCAAATGTTTTGTGCATCCATTCATCTGTTTCGGTAAAACGCAGCGCGCTAAAAACATCCCCCACGTCCTCTTTCGCAAGCATTTCGTCAACCTTTGAATATCCCAAATACCGCATGGTGTCTTCCGGGGGACGTGTTCGTAAAATTTCCTCTGCGTATTCTTTTTTTAAAAAATATCCGCTATCTTCCGTCGTCATAATCTCTGCCGCTCGGGCAATCTTTTCAAAATCAAAGTTCTCCGGGGAAATTCCCAAATATCTATACAGCTCTTTCTCGTGAATTCGGATTTGTCCGAAAAGCGTCTCTCGTACTCCTTCGGCTGTTTTGGATTCGACCCCTATATCTCCAAAAACGCGGTCAATCAATTCCTGATTTTCCCGTTCAACACGCTCAAGCGCTGGTTCAAAACCGGCCTTTTTCATCTCCTCTTCCAGTGCGTTGAGACGCTCCTCGGGTGTATTAAGAATTTCGGCCAATTTCCCGTACATTGAAAATAGATAAGTGAGTCTTTAGAATTATACTTTGGTTTTAATAAAAGGCAAACGGCCCCGTGTATATATCGAATCTCTTTTTCGCAATAGCCCCTCGCGCGACCCAAGTTTTTCAATTTGCGACGTGGCGTTCGCGCTCGCAAGCTGCAGCGCGTACTCAATGTCACCGCCATGGGGATAGCAGACGCCTTTCGCGCAAGGAATGTTTCTTTGGATAAATCCCGCAACAAACCCCGCGCCAAACGCGTCTCCCGCCCCCGTCCGGTCTTCCACCCTTCGCTCGCGAAGAGCGCCTGCGTGCCAGTTCTCGACTCCGTCTGAAATCCACACCCCCCGAGAACCTTCGGTCATTACGACCACCCCCTTCATCCATGTATTGAGTTTCTCGAAAATCCCCCGTTCGTTTTTGTACGGAACGCGCGTGAGGTAGGAGGCTTCTTCACGATTAAGAATTAAAATATCAATTTGTGTAAGCACCGATTTCCACCAGAATTCCGAATTTTTAATCTGGGTCATACCGGGGTTAAAGGCAACTTTAATACCCCTTCTATCGGCAAATCGCAAAAGTGGTTTGAGAAGATGCCTGCTCCCACCCGATAAATGGCTCACATAAAACCATCTCGTGCGTAGCTTTCCCCAGGGAACAATGCGCGCGGAAAGACTTTCGTTTGCTCCGCGATATGCAAGGATTGTTCGTTCTCCGCCGGGAGAAAGCACGAGAAGCGAATATGCGGTGCCGTGCCGCTTGTCTTTCTGAAAAAACGAGGTGTTGACCTTCTCTTCTTTGAGAATGCGAATTAATTCTCCTCCTCGCGCATCCTCCCCTACCCGCGCGATCGCGGCAACCCTGAACCCGAGGCGTGAAAATGAAATCGCGGTGTTGAGCGCACTTCCGCCGGGAGAAAAGTGTATTTCTTCCACTCCTATTTTTGTCCCCAATTCAAAACAAACTCCTTTTCCGGTCTTAAACCTCTTACTTCGAGGATAGGAAAAACCCGAGCTTTGGATATAGACATCACGAGTCGCAGAACCAATGGTGATGATATCAAACAAATTTGTAACCAGTAACCAGTAACCAGTAACCAGTAATTTTACTCGTTACGCGTTACGGGTTACGCGTTACTTTCTCTTTAGTGCTCTTCTGACTGCTTCTTTAATAGACTTTACCCCCAAGCCGAACTCCTCTATAAGCACGTCCGGTGGGCCAGACTCTCCAAACCTGTCTTGAACGGCAATAAATTCTTGTGGAACGGGATGGTGTTTTACGAGAATCTCGGCAACCGCAGAACCCATGCCGCCCGTTGCTTGATGTTCTTCTACGGTGACAACCGCTCCGGTCTCCTTTGCCGCATGAATAATGGTTTTTTCATCCATTGGCTTTACGGTGTGATTATTAATGACCATGACGTGTATCCCCTCTTTTGCAAGTTCTTCCGCCGCAACAAGTGCGTTGTAAAGAAGCGGTCCGCAGCCGATTATGGCGACGTCCCTCCCTCCCCGATATATTTCCGCGCGCCCTACGCGAAACGGAGTTTTTTCTGTCGTGAACACCGGGCTTTTCTCGCGCGCAAATCGGATATAAACAGGACCCGGCACCTTGAATGCGGCGGCAACCGTTGCTTTCCTTGCTTCAATCGCATCACAGGGAGCGAGTACGGTCATTCGCGGCTGAACCCGCATAAGCGCGATATCTTCAAGCGCTTGGTGCGTTGCGCCGTCCGGCCCCACGGAAATCCCCGCATGCGCCCCTGCGATTTTTACCGGAACGTTATTAATCGAAATAGTGGTGCGAATCTGTTCGTTGTTACGTCCCGGGCTGAATGCCGCGTAAGACGAAATAAAGGGAATTTTCCCGTAGTTTGCCATGCCGGCGGCAACTGTTGCCATATTTTGCTCGGCAACCCCCATTTCAATAAATCGCTCGGGAAATTTTTTCGCAAAATACTCCGAGCGCGTGGATTCGGTCAAATCTGCGCAAAGCACCACGACCCGCTCGTCTTTTTCTCCGGCTTCGAGAAGCCCCTTTCCGTACCCCTCCCGGGTAGGAACCATCTCGAGTTTTTCCTTCTCGAGAAGATTACGCATAAGATGCATGTTAGGATTCATAGCTAAGTATTATTACGACTTGCCGCACGAGGGACAATACTTAAGATCGAGATACTTTGCTTTGCCGCAAGAAGGGCATGCCGCAAGAATCTGTTTCCCGCACCCCGCACAGTAGTTTCCGGTAAACTCGTAGGGAGAGTCGCAATACGGACATTTTCGGGCACGAATCCGCCGCGCGCGTACACGCTCAGACGAATAGATACGCTTTTGAAGCACGTACACGCTCCCTCCAAATATGATGATCGCAATAATCATCCCCAGATAAAAAAGCATAACGCGGAAAATCTGAAAAACGCCGGCTAATCTTAAGATAAACTCGAGAAGATCCGCAAGAAACCATGCCCAGAAATAAACAAGAAGAGTACGCGCAAGGAGAATTCCGGCGACCGTGACAACGGGAAGGAAAATAATGGTGTGAGGGCTATCTTTTCGTAGCATCCGAAAGTAGATCCACGCTGCGAAAAAGAACGAAGGGATAGTAAAGAAAAGCTCAAGGAAAAATACCTTTAATTTGTATCTTGCCCATGAATGATTATAAAGATCAGCCGCATCTTCAAGTTTCGACTGCAACGCGCCAACTTCGCCTTTTAAACGACTCTCGAGACTGGCAAGACGGTCCCGGTGGGTGGCGAGGGTTTGCTTCAGCCCGTCTCTCTGCCGTTCAAGCTGCTGGAGTTCAGGACGCAGTTGATCGGGAGTCTTCGCTACACCCGGCTCTCCTGCAATCTTTTCGCGAAGACTTGTATTATATTCATCCTGTTTTTTCTGGAGAGATCCCTCTAGGATTTCAAATTGCTTCTCAAGAGGAGCAATTGTATTTTTTGAAAGTGCGTCTTTTTCTCTCCATGTTTCCCTCGCCGTCTCATACGCCCCGGGAACACCCGTTTGTATCTCAAACGAAGAAAACACGCAGGGTTGATTACGCTCCTGAAAATAATACTCGCCGTAGTAGCCGAAATCTTGAGGATATGGATCTCGAGGCGCCTTCGTGATACGACCCGTTTGGTGCTCCGATTTCGTGATACGACCCGTTTGGTAAGAATAGGGTCCCGCACAAAGAGAAAGATTTTCCGGTTTTTGGGGAATGTTCCCCAGGTCGCCAAGGCCCACCCACCCAAAAAAGAGAAGCACCCCCGTGAGGATAAGGAGTAAAATTCTTCCGAGCCACGGCGTAGCACGCTCTTCGGGTTCAAAGCCGAGCGGTTCCTGGATATTTTCTTTTTGTTTTTTAAATATGTTGAACATGAATTATTCGTGTTCGCCAATAATCTTGCCGCCCAGGGTTCTTAACTCATGCAGTGCCTTTTTTGCTGCGCCCCGAACCAGAGCAAGCACGGTACGGGGCTACGCCCCGAACCAGAGCAAGCACGGTACGGGGCTACGCCCCTATTCGTGTTCACCTACAATACGGCCCCCCAACGTCCTAAGATCATGAAGAGCTTTCTTGGCTTGCTCTTGGTTTGGGGGCTTGCCGTGCCATTCGAATTTGTTCTCCATAAAACTTACGCCTTTTCCGGGAATCGTGTGCGCAATGATAATTGTGGGTTTTTCGTAAATCGCTTTTGCCTCGTTCACGGCATCAATTATCATTTCTATATTGTGGCCGTCAATCTCAAGCACATGACAGTTAA
>CAYJUS010000082.1:0-5016 GCA_964373435.1 uncultured Candidatus Saccharibacteria bacterium | reverse complement strand
ACCGCCGCGGCAGTCGGCAAGTCGTTGCGAGGGTGTTACAATCGCAAAATCATCAAACAGTCCATCCTCTTTTGCTTTTTGGTATTTCCGGTAGTTTTCAATCGGGATTATTCCGGTAAAATACGAATGATGACGGTATCCTAATTCATATCCTATCCACGTACTGATTCCTCCAAATATCACTCCTCCCGGGATCGTTCCGGTCAAGACGATAAGCGGAATTCCCGCAAGAAGCGGTGCGGTTACCGCAGTCCCCACGAGGCCCAGCGCAACCAGCCAGCTCGCCCGGATTGATTTTTTGTTCTCCCCGGTGCGAGGCGGTATCTCCGGAAGGTGAAGATACCACTCTCCTGAAAGAGTTGTTTTCTGGTAATTGGATTTTCCTCGGAATCTTCGCAGGGCATTGAGTAGTTGTAACCCATAAGATATGTCTTTAAGTTTTTCCTCAATACCCGCATTCAACTTTTTGATTTGTCCCCCAAGGGTTTTTAAGAGGTGTTTCCGAATTTCCACCTGAGAGCGAGACAGTTCCTTTTTTGCTTCTTTGAGCTCATGCATTGCCCGCTTCAGCTCTTCTTCTTGTGCTTTAATTTGATTTTGTACCGGCTCAATTTCTGTTATCAATTTTTTGAGGCGCAACGCCTCGTCTTTCTCTTGAGAAATGATATCGGGGTCTATAAAAATAGCGTCAATGTTCTCGACCGATATATCTCCTCTGATAAGGGTGGTTACCATTTATCCTCTTTCTCCTCTCTCAGTTATCAATGAACATGATAGTATAGCGCAAGAGAAGTATTTTGTCAACAAAAGATGGTATAGCGCCAATCACTAGTTTAATTTACAGCTCACCACCCCTCTTTCGAAACAAATAGCGCCTTTCCGTCCCTCTCCGAAACCGTATTGGTATGGATTCTGAAAAGCGTCGCCCCGCACGAGTAACCTTCGGTTACCATGCGGGGTAAACTCCCCCCGAATGGACATGGAAACCAAACGGGGAGGTCTTCATTTTCGCGCCTCCATTGTATAGCGGGATAAAGGTACCCATAGCCACACCCGACGAAAATGAAGACCTCCCCGTTTGGTTTCTCCCGTGTCCGGGGATTTCGACCGCGCCTGCCCCGCATCGAGCTTCGCTCTGGTGCGGAGGTCTTTTCAGGACCCATGCCCCATGCGGTCAACCTCTCACTTCTCTTGACCAAGTAAATCAATTTGCTCTTGATAAAAATTTGCGAGGTCAAGCACCGCATCCCCATAAAACCCAAACGCAGGGTTTTCCCAGTTGCCTCCCGCAAAATAAATCATGGAAGCGCGCCACTCGTCTTCGAATTGTTGGGAGTTGGCGCCGGCTGAAGCAAGCTTTATTCCTGCGGCCGCCAAGGCATCGTCCAAATCCCAAGGGGAAGGAGGGTTGTGTCCCGTAATTTCTGCCACGCGCGCTTCGTACCCCAACCACGTGGTCGGTAAAAACTGCGCAGGACCCATGGCACCCCCCCAACCATAGTCGGGTTTTCTGGATACGGGGGTGGCATCAGGATCAAGCCCTAACTTTTTGGTGATTGCAAGAAACGCATCCCAATCCCGCGGATGCATATCTTCGTACCACACCCCCCTTCCCACATTGAGTCCCCAGTCAGACTCCTTTTTTAATATCGCAAGAAGTAAAGCGGCGCGGACCCCTGTCCGTTCCGATGCCGGTGTTACGCGCCTCAAGGCCTCTTCAAACTCAATGGAAATTCCAAAACCCGCAAGCTGATATAATTCCTTTCTGATGCGCGAGAGATCATTCGTTGCAAAAAGCAGGCGTTTTTGATACTCGGATTCTTTCCCGCGCGTTTCACGAAGTAATGTTTCCTTTTCTTCTTTTGCAAGCTCAAACGACCCTTTTTCTATCACTACCAAGCTTTTATATTCGAGCTGTTCGTTTCTTTTTTGGGTAAGAGCGAATTCTTCTTCCTTAAGCTGGTCCCGTAATTTTTTCACCCCACCCAACGTTTCCTGGATTGCCCCCTGAAGGTGTGCGAGGCCCGAAAGATCACCAAAAAAATCAGAAAAATCTTCGGAGCCCAGTATCATTTCGAGAAGTCCCATCTCTTCGCGCTCATAAAGAATCTGCAGAAGGCCCCGTAAATATTCCCGCTCGTTTCTGATTTTTTCCTGCAGGAGCAAAATCTCCTCTTCGGTGATACGGATTTTTTCCTCTGTCTCTTGTATAAGAAGGTTCATACGCTCAATCTCAAGTTCCGTTTTTGCAATTTTTGCATCAAGAAGTTGGGTCTCATCTTTTAGGGTTGTTTTAAGCCCTGCCGCTTCTTGAATAAATTCCCGGTATTCCCTAATTTCTTCCTCCAAGGCATGAATTCGCGTAACAATTTCCGGGATGGAAACCCCTTCACTGTTTGTTCCGCTTTGCCCCTCTTCGGTTTGCGCAATGGCAAAAAAACCTACCGCAGAAAAAACGAGAAGCAAACTAAAAAACCACAGTGAAAGGGGTGGTTTTCTTGCTATTTGCCCGACCGAGATAAAAGTCTCAAAAAGGGATGTAAGGTATTTGAAATGCGGAAGGTATGGAAGCGATATGGGAGGAGGCTTCAAAAAGCGTCGCGCAGGGCGAGCGGGCATGGTCCGAGCCGAGTTTGACTCGGCGAGGGAGCGAGCCCGAGCGCCGAGTGGCGATTTCCTCGCCGGGGAAATCGACCACGTCTTTTTGAAGCCTCCTCCCATATTTACTTTTTTTCTTTTTCTTCCGCTCTCCCCTTCTCTTCTTCTCCCGCCTCTCCCTTCTCTTCTCTTTCTTTCTCTCCTTCCACTTCTACCCCTTCTACTTTTTCTTCCGGTTTTTCTTCCAGCGCTTCTAGTTCCTCTTGGGTGCGTGGCGCCTCTACGAATACCACCACCTGTTCCGGATCCTCAAACATTTTGATGTTTTGAGGAAGAGAAAGATCCTGAATAAGAATCTTGTCTTCGGAGGCGTTAAGACGCGAGACATCAACCACAATTTCCTTGGGAAGCTCAAGGGGGAGTCCTTCCACCTCAACTTCATACATGTTTTTTACGAGTGTCCCCCCGAACTGCTCTACCGCGGGAGATGATCCTTCAAATTCTAAAGGAAGCGAAATGCGAATGGGCCTATCCAAGCGCACCGTATAAAAATCTACGTGAATAAATTTATCCGTAAGGACATCGCGCGCGGGTTCCTGTATAAAGACGGGGATTCCCTCTTTTGTTTTGTCTTCGATTCCTTTTATTTTTAACTGTACGAGCGTCCCGGGTCCCGCGTTTTGATACACTTTCTCAAAAAGAAAGTAGGGAACCTCTACGGGCGTGCTCTCCATGCCTTGACCGTAGACAACACCGGGAAGGAGGCCTTCTTTTCGTAGGTGCCTTACTTTTTTTCCGCGAACAGATCGCGATGAAACTTGAAGTTCCAGCATGTTTTTTACGCTTTCTTTAATTTTGCATTATACCCTAAAGGACGAGTTCGTCTGTTCTTCCCCATCGACTCCATGTGGACGTGCATCTCAAGCACCTCATCGGCACTGATAGGATCAAATGTACGTAATTTTTTCAGATCCTCCCGCGAAAGATCGGTCAGCATTCCGACGGTGGTAACAAGACCACTTAACGGGAAAAACACCGCTACAATGACCGAACTTGAGCAGTTCCCGCAATCTATGTAGAAAGACATAAATTCCTGATTCTTTTCCAGAACCGATGCGTTGCGAGAATCATACTTCTTGTTGCAAATCGGACAATTGCCTAAAAACTTTATTTCTTTCATTGGTTATTGACCAGTGACTGGTGGTTACGGCGACTAATGGCGGATGATTGTTTTATTCTATACAATGCGCAGGGGTAATTCAAGGGTGTGCCGCTACAATACATTTACGGCGTTAAAGAGCTTTAATTTTTTCTCAACGACCCTTGAAATCGCATCAAGCGAGGGCGCAAGAAATTTATAGGGCGTGGTTTGATCGGGCGCTTTTTTAAATTCTTGTACGAGTGCGTCGTGGTACGCTACGCGGAGCTCGGTATTTATGTGGATATTCGTTATGCCGAGAGAAAGCGACCCAACAATATCTTTATCGTCTATCCCGGAACCTCCATGAAGGGTAAGGGGAAGGCCAGATATGGCGTCGTGAATTTCACGAAGACGCGTCAGGTTAAGACGGGGGTTCCCCCCGAGAGAGATCCCGTGAATATTTCCTATCACGATTGCAAGCCGATCGACGCCTGTCTTTTCCACAAACTCTTGCGCTTCTTCGGCTGACGTCATGTCTTCCGGCTTTACCTCGATAAATTCTTTGTATACTTCTGAAGACTGAGTACGAAAATATCCCAGCCCTCCCTCGACAGAAATATCAGGATTTTTTCCTTTCGCGTATTCCACTGCCTTGCGGGAAATCACGATGTTTTCTTCGAATGAGAGCGACATCTCGTCAATCTGCACCGAATCAAACCCCGCATCAATCGCTTTTTTTACGCTCTCAAGGGTTTTGTGGTGATCGGCATTGAGAAAAACGGGGATGCCTGCCTCCTCCCGCCATGCCTTCACCAGTTGAACCGCCTGGCGATACCCCAAGAAATTTCCCTCTCCTTCCGAAACCGCAACGAACGCGGGAGAGCCCAGTTTCTTGCATGTGGTAACTATTGCGTTAAGCGCCGTTGAATCGGAAAAGTTAAAATGCCCCAAAGCATATTCTTTTTCTTTCGCTTCTTGTAATAAATCTTTAAGTGTAACTGACATGTTCTATTAAAGAAAGGTTCGGATATGAGCTTTGAGTCCTCGCCCTCTTTTTCCCTATAAGAATCTAACCTCGTTTTGAATTAATAGTGAAGGTTTGGCCACCCCGAACCAGAGCGAAGCTCGGTACGGGGCACAGCAACTACACGAGTGGAGTAGCAAAAATTTGTGTTTGAGTCCCGCCGCGGGCTGGACGAGTTCGAATTTTTGCGTTAAACGAAGCGAGGAATTAGTTGCCCAAATCGAAACGTAGTGAAAAAGACAGCGTAGCGAAC
>CAYJUS010000081.1:0-5077 GCA_964373435.1 uncultured Candidatus Saccharibacteria bacterium | reverse complement strand
AAGGTGGCCAGAAGCAATGAACCACCTTTATAACGCTATTGGAGCGGGGGATCCGAGAAGCCAAATCCTCCCGGACCTCCGCAATTACACGGATGAAGGAACGTACGTACTACCCTTTCGCCCTTATAGGTGCCCGGCCACTTCGATACGACAGCAGGGGCATTACAGCAGGGGTATTTTGCGGGAACTTCTCGGGATTCATGGCGAACGACGCCACTATGATTTTCCGTCTTGATACCTTCGTCTTGAAGGGGGGGTTCTTCGTCCCCTATGATGGCATGGTATCTTTTCTCGGGCTCGAAACCTTCCTCGGGCGATTCGGGAAGAATCTCCTCTCTCGTGTCTTCCTCAAGATGCTCTTCCCGAGGGGGCGCCTCTCCCGCTTCCCGCGTGAGATCCGCGATTGTCCTCTCTTCTCGGAATTCACCATCTTGGGATACGTCTCCCTCCGGCTCTTCTTCGGCTAAAGGTTCGAGGGTGGGGACTGCCGCATCAATTCTTTCTCCTTCCCCAACCTGAAACTCTACCGGAGCTTCAGTACCATCCACGTCTTCTTCTCTCTCTTCATCTACCCCTTGAATATGGGATACGGGAAGGGGTATGACCGATTCCTCTGACTGGTTGCGAAGCGATACGTCATCATGGTGTTTACCCTGACGTTTCTCCCTCTTTTTTAATCTATCCCTTTCTCGTTGTTTCTTGCTTTTTGCCATTTTAATACCTCCGTAACAAAGCTGCACTACGTCTCAAAGATGAACCGCGGCGAAATAGATTGTATCCTTTTCTCAAGGAAATACCGAATAGATCGTCTCTCCTCCATGTTTTCCGGAGAGCATACTACCATGACAAGTCTATCCCGATCAACGTATGACGAGAGATAGTACCCAGAGATAATAATGCACGAGGGATCTCCGGGGTGATGATGCCATATCAAAGCCCTCCCGTCTTGGAGGAATAGATGTCGATACACAACGAGAACGATCTCCGCCTCCGTACTAAGGACAAAACGGGGAGTAAGCAGTCGTTCTTTTTTCACAGGGGAAATTCCTTTCTTTACCGCCTAGGTATATCTTAACATATATTGTTTAAAAAGTCAATCATTTCTTTTGGGGACTTGAAATAAATCGATTCTCTGCATATGATACATGATGATATCCGTAAACTTCTCCACTATGCCAGGATCAGAAATAGAAAAACTTCCCCCGCAAAGCGTTGAAGCAGAACGATCGCTTCTCGGTTCTCTTATGATAGGGGGGGACGCTATTCTCAAAGTAGCGGATTTTTTACAGCCGCAGGATTTTTATCGAAAACCTCACCAGCAGATTTATGAAGCGATGATGGAAATTTATGAACAGGGAGAACCTATTGATGTCTTAACCGTAAGCGCGCGCCTCGAAGGACGTGGAATCTTAAAAGACATGGGGGGGAAGGCATCCCTTACGGAACTTATCAATACCGTGCCTACCGCCGCCCACGTGGTTCATTATGCAAAAATTGTTCATGAAAAAAAGATCCTTCGAGATTTAATTGAGGTGGCGCACGCTATCACGCTTCTTGGCTACAATGAGGAGGAAGAGGTGGATCGACTGCTTGACGATGCAGAGCAGAAAGTTTTTAACATTTCAAAACGATTCCTGCGGCAGGAGTTCATGCCGGTACGATTAGCCCTTGAAGAGGCGTTTGAGCGTATTGACCGGCTCCATAAAAAAGAAACCCCCTATCGAGGGGTGGCAACGGGGTTTCTTGATCTCGATAACATTCTCGCGGGACTTCAAAAATCAGATTTAGTGGTACTTGCCGCCCGTCCGAGTATTGGAAAAAGCGCGCTTGCGCTTGATATTGCACGGGCCGTTGCGGTAAACGAGAAGCAGACCGTTGGCATCTTTACGCTTGAGATGTCAAAAGAACAGGTCATAGACCGGCTTCTTTCGTCTCAATCGGGAGTTGATCTGTGGCGCATTCGTACCGGCAATCTGTCGTACAAAGGAGAAGATAATGATTTCACCCGTATTCAGGAGGCGATCGGAACGCTCTCGGAATCCCCTATTTTTATCGACGATACGCCGGGGGCAAATGTCCTGCAGATGCGAACAATGGCACGCCGCCTTCAGTCACGGCATGGTCTCAGTCTCCTTATTGTTGATTACCTCCAGCTCATGGAACCGCGAAGGGCATCTGATAACATGGTACAGCAGGTAACGGAGATTTCGCGGTCCCTAAAGGGACTTGCACGGGAACTTAATGTCCCCGTGCTTGCGGTTTCACAGCTTTCCCGCGCGGTGGAACAGCGCTCCCCCCAGATCCCCCGCCTTTCTGATTTACGAGAATCGGGTTCTATTGAACAGGATGCGGATGTTGTGCTTTTCATCTATCGGGAAGACCGGGAAAAGGAACATACGGACAGAAAAAATATCATTGATATCATTATCGCAAAACATAGAAATGGCCCGGTTGGAAAAATTGAGCTCTACTTTGATGAGAAAACGGTAGGATTTAGAAACCTTGAGAAAATACGGGAAGATGAATAAATAAATGCTTTCTCCCGCTTTCCAAAAAACTATAGAGGCATTTCGAAAGCTTCCCGGCATCGGGCCGCGCCAAGCCACCCGATGCATTTTCTATTTATTGAAAACAACGCCCGAAGAGTTTGATAACTTCACCGCATCCTTAAGAGAGGTACGGGAGGGTTCTTTGCAATGCCAAAATTGTTTTCGGATATTCGAAACGGAAAACAGAGAGAACGGCGCACAAAACTGCAATATCTGCATGAATCCCAGGCGTACAAAAGAAATCATTATGGTGGTAGAAAATGATCAGGATTTAATTTCAATCGAGTCGCTCCACACGTTCGATGGCGTGTATGTGGTACTGGGGACAAAAGAGGAGACTATGCCGGCTGAAGAAAAAATATCCCGGGTCCTCAAAACGGTAGTACGCGAAAAAAGAAGAGAAATTATTCTCGCAACAAACCCGACCCTTGAAGGAAATTCTCTTGCACACAAAATAAAAACGGGCCTTCGAGACCCCGAGATAAAAATAACACGACTCGGCCGGGGGTTGCCCACCGGCGCGGAAATCGAATATGCCGATCAGGATCCACTAAACGAGGCGCTCGAAAGCCGCAGGTAAACGGAAAAAGGTACGTTATGTATCTCCCCCTACCTTGGCTGATTTCTTCGAAGTAGTCTCTCCCAGGCTAATATCAAGGATTTCCAATTCTGTAAGCGCGGCCCTCGCGCCTTTTTTCTTCCTGTAGCGTTTTTTGGGTTTATATTTAAAAATAATGTGCTTTTCTCCTTTTATGTGCCGCAGAACGCGTGCCCTCACCCGGGCGCCTTTCACCTGCGGCGTACCCACCTCAACTTTTTTCCCCTTCATTACAAAAAGCACCTCATCCAGAACAACCGTGGCTCCCGGAAGACTTTGAAGAAGGTCTACTACGATCTTTTCTTTGGGAGAAACTTTATACTGTTTTGAACCAAGAGTAACAATTGCAAACATACCCGGTGCTACAACTTCGAATGTGTAAAGCCCCGATCTCAAAAACACATAAGAAGTCGTAGATTAATAGAACGTATGTTAACCCGCGGTTTACCTTCAAATATTCACGAAAACGCTTTAATTTTCGAAGTAGTAGCACGGGGCATATAACATATTGTAAAGTAAACCTCGTATTGGTCAAGAGACAAAGGGTGGAAAAAACCGAAAAAGCCATTGTTTCAGTTCCTCATGGCAAGAGTAATAAAATTCAGAATGACAATAAGTTGGGAGACATTCGCGGCGCTGACAAGAACGTAAGAACCCGTGCGAAGTACGGGATAAAGCGCGCGCGCAAGAAACCAATTTACAACGAGTATCGCAAAACCGGCAAGGGGAATAAGGAAGAGCATGCGCGCGCTTCCTAAAAGATCGACTCTGCGAAAAACAGAGTAATGAATAACGAGAGGAGAATCCGTAGTCCCCGTCCCCATCATAAAGAAAAGTACCCACACGATCCCATGAAGGAAAACGACGGCAAAAAAATTTCTCTCGAGAATCACATCGTGAAAAAAAATCTTTACCCAAAATTTTTTTACGAAGATATTCTCCCTATAGCGTTTGAGTGGATCCCCAAGAATCATATTCATCAGAATGAGTAAGAAGTATGATTTGAAATTCCTGCGAGAGACGCCGCAAAAGTTCTCTTGCGCGCAATTTTCGTTCACCGTCAAAATTATGAAACGGGTCATCAAGTATAATGAGAGGCCGACCGGAAACGATTTCTTTACCGGAAGGGGGGGGGCCAAAAAGAATTTTTAGAAATGCGAATCGCGCAACAAGATACAGCTGATCGATAGTACCCCGAGAGAGTGAGTCCTTCGGGCTTACAAGAGCTTCTTTTTCAGGACTATATACTTCGAGATCAAAATTGTCCGTAAGCCGCAGTTCTTCGTATCGTCCGCCGGTAATATCAACGATAAACTCTTTCATAAATTCTTCCAGCTTCCCCCGTATTCCCCGAACGGTTTTAGCCCTCGCCTCTTCAAGGGCCGTCTTGAGGACCCCGTACACCTCTCGTTTACGCGTAATCCTGTCAAGTTCTATTTGTATGCGATTGAGCTCTTCCTCGGTTTTAATGATAGTATCGCGGCTTACACCTAACACGCCTAGTTCCGCGCGAAGCCGCACACATTCTTCTCTAAGTAGTTTCTTCTTCGTTTCATACTCGCCCACCTGCTTCTCCAGTTTTTTCTTATCTTCCGGAGAAGGGGGGCGCACGATCAGCTCCTCGGGTACCCTCGCCCCCTCAAGAGCGAGAGAATGTTCAAGGTCACGCTTTTTCTTCTTGATTTCTTCGAGTGTGTTACCACGCAAAATCCCCTCCTTCTTACTTGTGAGTTGGCTCATGCGGCTTTCGAGCTCTCGAGCGCGGGTGAATAATTTTTCTGCCTCGAGAATATCGACTGCCCCGAAACGATCAAGCGCTCTTTTGAGAGATTTTTTAAGGGCGTCAAGCGTCCTTTTTCTTGCGGTAATCTCCGTCTTGGTTACCCGTATCGCCTTCGATGGGGTTCCTAAAAAGACAATCGCGATCCAA
>CAYJUS010000080.1:0-5097 GCA_964373435.1 uncultured Candidatus Saccharibacteria bacterium | reverse complement strand
GACATTATCAGATTGCGCGAATTCACTTTGTGAGAGGAGAATTTATGGAAGCTCTTAGAGAAATCAACGAAGAACTAAAAGCTAATCCGGAAAATTTGCGATCTCTCTACGTACGCGGACTCATTTACGGTTATCGTAAATACAGCGGAGATCTTTTGCGGGCTGAAGATGATTTTCGCCGATTTACCGAATGGGCTCCAACCGAATGGGCCGGCCACAACGACTTGATCTGGGTTCTCCTAAAACAAAAAAAATACAAAGAAGCTCTAGAAGGTAGCGAAGAAGCATTTAAAAAAGCATACGAGGCGGAAACTAATCCCTGGCTTTGGAACGGCAAGGGTTTGGCTGAGTTGAATTTAAATATCAAAAAAGAGGCTATAAATTCTTTTACCCAGGCATTGAAATCAGCTGAAAAATTAACAGTACCTGACTGGAAACTCGCTTACCCGGGTAATGATCCTGATCATTATCCTGAAGGCATGAGTAATTTTCGCAAAACCATCAACGATAATTTATCACTTGCGGAAAACTAGACATTGCGGGACTGGAAAAAGCATTCTACATTGGAGATATAAATGATGAATAATTTATTTGCCTTTTTAGTCCTCGGCCTCGTACTTTCGTCGTCTCTTTTGTCATCTGACAAACCAGAAAGACCCATTGCCTGGGTTGATCGCTTGGAACTAGGAACTTCCGCTCCCGCCTGTGGAGCAAGCGGAGGCGCGCAGACAAGCTGCAGCGGATCGAGCGCGAATATCACACTTTCTTGGAGTTGCGCTTCTGGTCAATGGCCCGACACCAATGCAGGTGTGGAAATTAATGGCAGTATGGTGGTAGACGGGCTCCCTCCATCATCGAGTTATACTGTGGGTGGTCTTTCGCCAAATACTACATACAGCTGGCGAATCGGATGCGCTCCGCATACTCCCACAGACCAGTGGCCATCCGGTTCGGTAACTACACCGGGGTGTTACTCATCTCCATATGGAACACCATACTCCTCGCCTTATGGATACCCCTATCCCTACCCATACCCAAGTCCCGGAAGCTCATATAGTTCTCCGTATAGTACGCCATATTCAACTCCCTCCGGGCCTTCTTATGCATACCCATACCCCTATCCCTCTCCATACTCCTACCCATACCCAAGTCCCGGAAGCTCATATAGTTCTCCGTATAGTACGCCAACCACTCCAGGTGGCGGTGGAGGAGGTGGAGGAGGGATAACTCAATGCAATAATGGCATAGACGACGATGGGGACGGTCTCATAGATTTAAACGACCCAGGTTGTTCTAATTCCGGCGATAATGACGAAGGTAATCCTAAAAATCCGGCAGGTTTCTTCTGTTCCAACAGTTCTCAATGCCAAACGGGGTTAGTATGCTCGGGAGGTACTTGCCAAGACCTTTCTGAATGCAGCGATGGACTTGATAATGATGGGGACGGAAAAATTGATTTTCCTGCAGATCCCGGTTGCGTAAACGCCGCAGATGACAGCGAACAAAACCTTCCTCCTCCCGGTTTTATAGAAATTACTCCAAGATAAAAATATTACATCTATGCCGGGGAAAATTAAGAAACCTATTTTCCATATATCAAAACTGAATAGACGTTTAATCTCGCCTTTATTTGCCTTTTTAGTCCTCGGCCTCGTACTTTCGTCGTCTCTTTTGTCATCTGACAAACCAGAAAGACCCATTGCCTGGGTTGATCGCTTGGAACTAGGAACTTCCGCTCCCGCCTGTGGAGCAAGCGGAGGCGCGCAGACAAGCTGCAGCGGATCGAGCGCGAATATCACACTTTCTTGGAGTTGCGCTTCTGGTCAATGGCCCGACACCAATGCAGGTGTGGAAATTAATGGCAGTATGGTGGTAGACGGGCTCCCTCCATCATCGAGTTATACTGTGGGTGGTCTTTCGCCAAATACTACATACAGCTGGCGAATCGGATGCGCTCCGCATACTCCGGTAAGTGAATGGCCTTCGGGGTCAGTGACTACACCGGAGTGTTATACTTATCCTTATCCTTATCCATACCCGTATCCCTACCCATACCCATATCCATATCCATATCCATACCCTTATCCCTACCCATACCCCTATCCCTATCCATATCCATATCCATATCCATACCCTTATCCTTATCCCTACCCATACCCCTATCCCTACCCGTATCCGTATCCAACGCCATATGGAACCCCATATGGCACGCCCTACGGAACTCCTTATGGGACTCCTTATGGCTATCCTTATCCGTATCCAACTCCATATGGAACTCCTTATTCATATCCTTATCCTTACCCCTCTCCGGCCCCTCCCAAGCAATGTAACGACGGCTTAGATAACGACGGAGACGGACTTATAGACTTTCCTTCTGATCCGGGATGCACAAACAACGGCGACAATGACGAACGAAATGCCTGTATTGACGGCCTGGATAATGACGGAGACGGTAAAATTGACTTAGCGGACTCTGGATGCACAAGCTCCCAAGACAATAATGAACAAAATTTGCTAACTCCTATTTTCCAAGAAATTATTCCTAACTAAATTTAATATTTAATTATAAACTAATAACTATAAACTTATGTCCAAAATCCAATATATAATATTAGCTCTAGTTCTTGCCCTTATAGGCGGCTACGTTCTGTTTCTCTATAAATCTCCCGCAAGCCCCAAAAAAGTCGAGAGTTTTCCGTCAGACCAAGAACTAAAAAGTGGTGAAGAAAAAAAAGAAGCCGAACAACCCCCTCCCTCTTCTTCCGCAGAGCCACAAGCTCCTAAAACCATAACCGTGCAAAAGGTGGAAAGAGATATCAAAGAAGTTCTGGCTCTTAAAGATGTCAGCGGAAGCGGTGCGGAAGGAGAAGCGGTTCTTTCGATACAGGGTGGTAAATTAACCTTATCCCTTCGCGCCTCAAAACTTCCTGATCCTGGTACCGGAGGATATGCAGGGTGGCTATACAGAGACGGAAACTCCATACCAACGTACGTTGGTCCGCTCTCTAAAATTCCGGATGGGGATTTCAAAGAGAGCTATGCTCTAGGTTTCCAGGGAGGATCGGAACTTTCCGCATATAAAACCGTGGTGATCACAAAAGAAACAACGGTAAACGATTTGGTACCTGAGAAAAAAATCATGGAAGGAAGATTTAAATAGCTATCAACGCATGCGTACGGCCGAGACAAAAAGATTGCTTTTGAACTTAGCGGGAGCGTTGTTGTTATTCTTCCTTTTAATTTCTCTGGCTAGGACAGACCAAACCGGTTCTCCTGCCAGAAAATTTGAGATTAAGGGAACGGGCTTTCAAGATCTTTTGGGAGTTTTCAGCCCGTTTCTTTTGGGCGGACAGAATTTTCCGATTCTAAAGTTTGACTTCCCGGAAGGAAATCTCTTGGAACGAGTGCCGGAAGTGGAAACGCTTTTAGCGGAGAAAAATCCGCTAGAGCAGGCAAAAATCGTGAGGTCTATGGCTGAAAAATACGGCCCACGGGAGACTCTGCGGATTATGGTTCATTCAGGATTGCCATTTACCGGTGAAACTCATCTTTTGGTTCATGAAATCGGCAATGTCGCCTACGAGCGCTTTGGAGAAGATGCGCTAAAATACTGCGACGAATCATTTCTTTCCGCCTGCTACCATGGTGTCGTCATCAACATGCTGGGAGACAAGGGTATTGACGGAGTATCCAAAATGCTTGATCGCTGCCAAAAAGAAGGACCGGTAATTATGACTCAATGCACCCACGCGGCCGGGCATGGATTTCTCGCCTGGTCAAATTATAAAGTGCTTGATGCCTTGGCTCTTTGCGACAAACTGGAAACTTTTGGCGCATACATTCCCGCCTTCAGCTGTCACGACGGGATCTTTATGGAAAATATCTTTGGCGTGCACCAGAGCAAGCCATCGCCAAACCGCATGGTGAAAGGTGACGACCCTTTTTATCCCTGTAATGCCGTACAGGAGAAGTATCAGGCGGGATGTTGGGCCAATCAGGCGACATTGATGTACCAGCTTTTTGGCGGGGATTTTAAAAAAGTAGCAAAACACTGCGACATGGTGCAAAATTCCAAGCTTCAAGAAATCTGTTACGACAATTTTGCCCGCCAAATTCATCCCCTGACCGAAGGCCGGGCGGAGCGGGCTATATCCATGTGCGAAAACGCCACCGGCAAATGGAAAGATGACTGCGTGATTTCTCTGGTAAGTGCCTCCTTCTCGGTGGGGGACAGAGAACGGATGCCGTACGAACTTTGTCGTAACCTTGTAAATGGAGGAAAAACGCAATGCTACCAAAGATTGTTCGAGCTTATAGAAACGCACGGTAAATCCTCGGAAGAGCGCGCGAAATTTTGCGGGTCTATTTTGGAAGAAGAAAAAAAACAGGAGTGCGCCAAACGTTTTAATCTGCCGCAAGTAAATTCATCAGCTCTTGATGGCAGCCTGCTCGAAAAAATGGCCAAAGAAAAAGGGGCCCAAACCGCTTACGAATACTTAAAGGCCAAAACCACCGATCCCGTACGAGCGCATGATCTTGCCCATCTTTCCGGCGCGCTCGCTTATCAATACGAGGGACAAAAAGGGGTTTCGGTGTGCGATAATAATTTTGCCTTCGGCTGTTTTCACGGATTTTTCGAAGCGCTCATCGGAGACCGCGGGATGCAAGCTCTTGAGGGGGCGCGGGAAAGCTGCTTGGCTCTTTCTTCCGCGGGAAAAATCGCGAGCTGTATACACGGCATCGGCCACGGCATATTTGCCTGGAAAGGGAAAGTGGAGGAATCGCTTGAACAATGCGGCAAGCTCGCGCAAGCGGAAAGAGTATACTGCTTCGACGGCGCGTTTATGGAATTTTATACGGGAGTCATGGCCAATAACGAAAAACCAAAAACCGCAGACGCGGATTCTTGGGAATTTTGTCTGGGGTTACCGGCGCAATACCGGAACCAATGCGTGCGTAATCACACTTTCTATCTTTTTTCGCTTTACAAAGACAGCGCTTCCGTCCCTCAAAAATGCGCCGATTTGCCGGAATATCTTCGCGGGATGTGTGTGCAAAGCGTAGGACTTCGCGCCGGGCAATCGCCTGAAGCGGACG
>CAYJUS010000079.1:0-5151 GCA_964373435.1 uncultured Candidatus Saccharibacteria bacterium | reverse complement strand
AGCATTTTGGAAAGTTCTTCGTAGCGTTCGTAAAAACGGGCGAAGCCATCTTTGCTTATTTTGTTATCTTCCAGGATAAGTTCGAAGAGAGAAACACATTCATACACCGAACCCCGCGAGATGGTATAGAAGTTTCGTTTCTCGGCTTTAGAGAATTTTCCGCTGCCCTCGGCTATGTTGATGACGATACTTACTGAGGCACGCTTGAGTTGATTTTTGATATACGGGTCTATTCTCTTCGTTTCCTTGAGAAACACAAGAACCTCACGATTGAGGTTCTTTGCCTTTTTATACACTTCAAGATGTTCGAAATCAAACACGATAGTAATTAGTGTGAGTATTTAGTACTTAGGGATAAAATTTCCACCGTTTCTTAAAAGTAGTCGTTTTTCGTCCTAACTACTAATTACTAAGTACTCAATCCTCAAAATTTTCACGAAGTGGAAATTTTATGAGCGGGTGATGGGAATCGAACCCACGTCCTCAGGTTGGAAACCTGATATAATAGCCACTATACGACACCCGCGTGAATTTCTTCCAAATTTTATATTTGGTAGAGAAATCCAGCGTCCCGCTCGCCATGGCATAGCCATTGGCGTAGCCAGGCCGAAGATTTACTGTGTCCGTCCGAAGCCTTGCAGCGCTCTTCCGTAGCTTTGGCGAAGGAGAGGCGAAGGAGGAGCGAAGGAGAGTCGGCTAGTTACCCCCCGTTTTTAAAATAGATTCGATGCGCTCTTTTTCTTTTTGTACAATCGTTCCTTCGTATTCTGCGTTGTGTGCATGAACCCCCCGATATACCGGCTTTTTCTGATCTAGGTGCAGGGAAAATACAAGACGATTTTTGGCATGGCGTAGATACACATGGAATCGCGGGTAGTGCGATGATCCAAGCCGCCGGGTCCAACTTGTTTCGTTGGCCTTCGGGATCAACACAGGAACGTAGCCGGCACGTCTCAATAGATTATAGAAATTGGACGAGTTGGAATGTGGTACGGAGATTTCCACGGCTGGTTTTTGAGTTTTATCTTGGTCAAGTTGTAACTGGTCGGGCTGCTGGGATTCGAGCCCAGACTAAATCCTCCCAAAGCCCCGCACTAAAACTTTGCCAGTCTTTCGGGGCGCCGAGACTTGAACTCGGACTAAATCCTCCCAAAGGACTCGTGCTGCCATTACACTACGCCCCGACATTAAAGCTTAAGACAAAATTTAGTGCGGGGTAAAGACTCGTGTTCGCCCCGTACCGAGCTTCGCTCTAGTCCGGGGCTACCATTACACTACAGCCCGTAATTTCTCACCGGGTCAAAAGAATACGCCCTAAGCCGCTAGGCCACGGGTCCGGTTACCGTTCACAATTCCTAATTCCTGATTCACGCTAGCTATGGTATAATAAATAGTAATGAGTATCAAGGATATTCTTAAAGAACTGAATGCGGTCCGAGAGTGCCGCGAGGTGTATCGCGTCGGGGTGTGGCAGTGCCCCCAAATTCTTTTTATTGTCATGGGGGCGATTACGATTACTGCGATCCTCACCACCTACTACGTGGGGACCCGTTACACCGATCCCGAGGCAGTCATTTTTGTGGTATTCGGCGTCGCGATAGTCGTTTTTAGCATTGGTCACGTGGTGGTGTCCAGTTTTGACCACGTTGCCCAGTTGAACAGAGCAAAATCCGAATTTGTAAGCGTGGCATCGCATCAGTTGCGCACCCCTCTTTCTTCCCTCAAGTGGACGGTAGGCCTTTTTCTTTCCGGAAGGTTGGGGGCGATAGAAGAAAAACAGCTTCCATATTTTAAAATTTTGCGGGACGGGTCACAACGAATGATAAGCCTTGTGAACAGTCTTTTGGATGTGAACCGGATTGAACTTGGCAGGATGGTGTTGGAACTTGAAAAACTCTCGCTCGCCGATCTTGTAAAGAGCGTTATCGAGGACTTGGAGGTCTTGGCTCTCGCAAGCAACATCAAAATCGTATTTCGCGACAAAAGTGCTTCTTCCTTGGTGTTGGGAGATCCCCTCCGTACACGGATGGTAGTCGAGAATCTCGTTGGGAACGCGATCAAATATACCAAAGGAAAGGGAGTGGTGGAGGTTACCATTGATAATCAAAATACCCACGTACGGTGTTCTGTGCGGGATGGGGGCGTGGGAATCCCCAAGGAGCAGCAAAGAAGAGTTTTTGAACGGTTTTTCCGGGCAGACAACATCCTTCGTTATCAAACAGAAGGGACGGGGCTTGGTCTTTACATTGCGAAATCCTTTGTAGAAATGTCAGGAGGAAAAATTAGTTTTCAATCAGAGGAGAACAAAGGGTCGACATTTTGGTTTTCGTTACCTTTGGTGAAATAAATTATGAAGAAAATATTATTTATTGAAGACGAGCTGTCCCTCCAGCAAACCCTTGGAGAAATTCTCCGCCAAGAAGGCTTCAAGGTCATTGCCGCGCTTGACGGTAAAGAAGGGCTTGAGAGGCTAGGGGAAGAAAAACCCGATATTATCCTCCTTGATCTCGTTCTTCCCAAACTTGACGGCTTCGATGTGTTAAAGCAGATTAAAGCGGATCCCGCAACTAAAAACATCCCCGTGATCGTTCTTACAAACCTTGAGGGGACAGAAGACGTGGACCGCGCGCTTGAGTTCGGCGCAACGACCTATCTTGTCAAAGCCAACTACGAGATCGACGAAGTGCTCGATAAGGTGAAACAAGCCTTAGGGGTTTAGACTACAGACTACAGACTACAGACTACAGACTACCGCAGCGGTGCTGTAGACTATAGACGGTAGACCGTGGACAGTTTTGCACGTAGAGGACAGACAACTTAAATCTTTTGTCTTGGATGGAGGCCTTGTCGCAAAGGAAAAACTTGACTCCGCGGAGAAAAAGGCGAAACAAACATCAAAACCGCTTGCCGAGATTTTGGTTGAAGAAAAGCTGATAAAGAGAGACGAGCTATCCAAGCTCGAGGCATACATTCTGGGGATCCCCTTTGTTAATTTGGAAGAAGAGCCGATTGACCCTAAGGTGCTTCGTATCATCCCGGAACCCACTGCGCGAAAGAATAGCATCGTTGCGTTTAAAAAAGAGGGGAATATATTGCAGGTTGCGATGCTCGATCCCGAGGATCTTGGGACGATTGATTTTATAAAAAAGAAATCAAACCTTAAAATCCTCCCCCGGCTTACGAACGAGGAAAGCATCAAGGCGGTTCTCAAGCAGTATCAAAAAAGTCTCGAGGCGGAATTCGGAGAGATCATCAAAAAGGAAACGACGGGCATCAAGACGATTAAAGAAGAAGCGGTGGAAGAAGGCGATGATCTCAAGAAGATCGCAGAAGAGCTCCCGGTTATTCGCATTGTGGACACTCTTTTGAAGCACGCCATTATCCAAAACGCGTCCGACATTCATATTGAGCCGCTCGAGAAAGAAGTCGTTGCGCGGTATCGGATTGATGGAATTTTACATGACGCGATGACGCTTCCTCGCCAAGTTCATACGGGAATTGTCGCGCGCATCAAGGTTCTTTCTAATTTAAAGCTGGACGAACATCGTCTTCCTCAAGACGGGCGTTTTAAGGTGGAGGCCGAAGACTATCAGGTTTCTTTCCGTGTCTCGATCATACCGGTGTATGATGGCGAAAAGGTGGTGTTGCGCCTTCTTCCCGAGGGATCAAAGGGACTTACCCTTGAGGGGCTGGGGTTCTGGGGAGAGGGGATTGAAATTTTACATAAAAACATCAAAAGGCCCCTCGGGATGATTTTAGTGACAGGTCCCACGGGATCGGGTAAAACGACGACCCTTTACACGATTATGGATATTCTCAATCACCCCGAAGTTAACATTTGTACCGTAGAGGATCCGATTGAATACCGCATGCCCCGCATCAATCAGACGCAAGTTAAACCCCAAATCGGCCTCACGTTTTCGAACGGTCTTCGTTCACTTCTCCGTCAGGATCCCGACATCGTTATGGTGGGCGAGATTCGTGATAAGGAAACCGCTTCTCTCGCCGTGAACGCGGCACTCACCGGTCACTTGGTTCTTTCCACTCTTCATACAAACAGCGCGGCAGGTGCCCTCCCCCGATTCCTCGAGATGGGGGTAGACGGGTTCTTGGTGGCATCCACGGTGAATGTCATCGTTGCCCAGCGCCTTGTGAGGCGACTTTGTGGGGAAAAGACATCGTACCATCTCACCAAGGAACAGCTCGTGGATCTCGAAAAAACGGTCAACACGGAACAGATACTCAAAACACTAAAGCAGGCGCGGATAGTATCAAAAGACCAAGATTTTCGTTCAATCGATTTTTTTCATCCGCAGCCATCCAAGGATTGTCCCGATGGATACAAAGGGCGCGTGGGGATCTATGAGGTATTATCGGTAACAGAGACGATAAAAGATCTTATATTAAAAAAGGCGACACCGGACGCAATCGAAAAACAGGCGCGTGGCGAAGGCATGTTGACGATGCTTGAGGACGGCATTATAAAAGCGATCCAGGGGACGACCACCATCGAAGAGGTACTGCGCGTCACCAGCGAATAGTTTACGGGTCGATTAGTTTCTAAGTTTGTGGGCTACCGTATAAACGTAAGAAGTGCCAGCGGCGTTGGAATCCCGCAACTGATTAACTGAATTTTGGTTATGTCAAAATTCTTGTATCAAGCAAAATCATTTAAGGGGGAGGTAAAAACGGGTTCGATCGAGGCAAGAGATAAACACGAAGTAGCACAGGTTCTCCGTGATCAGGGGTATGTCTTAATATCCGCCTCTTCCATGGGTGCGAAGGGAGAAAAAGAAGCCGGCCCCCCCCGGTTTACGTTTAATGTTTCGGGGATCGTCGGAAGGTTTTTTGGCGTGGGGCTCGTCGAGCGGATGATGTTTGCGCGGCATCTTTCCGTGATGATCGGCGCGGGGCTTTCTTTAGATCGCGCACTTACCGTGCTTACCGAACAGAGCAGTAACAAACGCTTCAAAAAAATAATCGCGGTTGTGGTGGAAGACGTGCGTAAGGGAGATTCGTTCGCCGATGCGCTTTCGCGCCACCCGAGAGAGTTTAATGAAGTTTTCGTGAGTATGGTGCGGGTGGGGGAAGAGTCGGGAAGATCGGAAGAGCACACGTTGAACTCCAGTCACAATTCTTGGAATCTCGGTT
>CAYJUS010000078.1:0-5344 GCA_964373435.1 uncultured Candidatus Saccharibacteria bacterium | reverse complement strand
ATCGGGCAGAAAGAAGAAACGGGAAACATGTCCAACTTGTGGTCACGGGGCAAGCCCCGTACCACAAATTGGACTAGAGCGGCCCGGCTAAACACACAGAGTATTGAGGAAGAAACGCCCCATCAAATCGATGTATCGGGCAGAAAGAAGAAACGGGAAACATGTCCAACTTGTGGTCACGGGGCAAGCCCCGTACCACAAATTGGACTAGAGCGGCCCGGCTAAACACACAGAGTATTGAGGAAGAAACGCCCCATCAAATCGATGTATCGGGCAGAAAGAAGAAACGGGAAACATGTCCAACTTGTGGTCACGGGGCAAGCGTTTTCACTATCTCAATCTTGATCTTGTCTTCTGCGCGCGGAACGCGTTTAACCCAAAACGGAGAAAACGTCACCCGGGCCGACTCAAGCGCAGGATGAGAAGAGAGGTGTTTCTTGACTTCCTCGAGAGATCTGCCTTGTATCCCTTTAATGATTTCTTCTTCGTTGATTCGGGCTGCGATCCACTCTTCCACGCCCACAAGAACGGTCATCTCTCCTCCTTCAAGATCGATTTCTACCTCTTTATACGTCAATTTCTTTGTCTCTTCAAGAATCTCTTTTTCAGGGGGGATCCGGGCCTCTATAGTTCCCTCGACAAGACTCCCCACATCCCTTTCGTCAAACACAAAACCGAACACTCTCGCTTTGCCGCGCAGAGTGAACGACTTCGCGACGTCACCCGTTTTCTTGTCAGAGGCAAAGTCCGTTATCTCTTCCTTCACCGCACTCTCAAGCAATGTAAAATCACGGGGGGTTTTGCGTGTAAAGTCTTCACGGGCTTTCGCAAGTAACGTTTCCCGAAATGCGCTCTCGGCTTTGGAAAAATCTTCGGCCGTTATCACGTCCACCTGCCCGATAAAGCCGCCCTGCAGGGAAGAATTTGATTTTCCGTAAAATGCGGTGTACTTGGGAGTTCCCTTAAAACCGGGGATGGAAAACGTGGAAGGACCAATGTTGTATTCCTCTCCCGCTTCGGCCGCTATTACCTCAACCTCGGTACTCGAAGAAACGATTTTATTTTCCTGAATCGTCGCGCCGGGGACGACGACAGTTTGAGCGGTCCTGAAGAGTTTTCCGTCTTGAGAAATAAAGCGGGTGTTTTCAACAAGTGTCTGGGGAGTGGAGCTATATTCATTAAATATGGTAACTACTCCTTTCGCTTTTTCCTCACGTGTTTCGCGGCCGGAAGCAATAAAGCTTTCCTCAAGACTAATGGTGCTCTCAAGTAGCTCGCCGGGAACAATGCTCTTCGCAAAGTCCACGCTTGCCGCTTTGGTATCCACCCGAATTGCGAGATCAAAGGTAAGAAGGTCCTTTTTGGGCTCAAGACGAATCTCGGCTTTGGGAAGAACAAAATAGACAAAGCCCGCAACCCCTCCAAGAATGACCGCGGCACTCACAAAAAACATCCCCTGCCGGAAAAGAGAAAGCGGTACTGAAACTCCCCCGGGAAAAGCAGAGAACAATTTCGGGATACTTCCCCAAAAACGAGGCAGAGTGACCGGAAACGGGTATCGCTCGCCCGAAGGTTTCTTTACGGAACGGGGTACCGCGACGGCCACTTCCTCTTTGCGAATTGTGGGAGAAAGACTTTCTTCCTCTTTGTCCTCGCCTCTCTCGTATTCTTCCTCCTTTTCATCTTCCTCTTCGTCTTCCTCTTTATCTTCCTCAATAAAACCCTTTTCTCCCGGTTTGGGATGAACGATTATGGGAATCGCTTCTCCCGCGGGCTCCATCGAATCAGGAGGAAGAATGTCAAACATTTTTGGTCCAAAATATTGAGAGGACATAGCCGGTTGACTGTCGCTCCTTGCTTCTTGCATAAAAGACGCGGGGGGCGAAGCCCCCGAAGGAAGATTCCTTGCGAAGGGAAGTTCCAGTTTTTCTGCGGCTTTGCGAATCTGAGGATTTTCTGAAACAATAATTATCTCTTTTCCCAGGGAATCTCCCTCGTTCTTAATGAGTCTCATGTTGAGTTTGTTTTCAAGCGGCCGATATCCTTCGAGAACGTGGAGGTAGAGACGCGATTCTCCCCCCTCCCTCACCATATCAATAAGGCTCGCAAAGTCTTGGTATGGCTCCACTGTAATCACGCGGCGTGAAATTTTGTTTACGTTGAGGTTCATGTTCCCCTACTTCTCCATCACGTTAATAATATTCTCAAACATCTCCTGAAGATGCGACCTCGCCATTCTGTCCCGAAAGATACGAGCCGCAACAAACGGAACAATATCGTACGATGAGGAAAACGCCTTTACGGAATCAGACATTAAAACGCCCTTCAGGGAATCGGGACGCAAAAATGTTATCGAAGGTTTCCCCGAAAAAGGAAGGGATGAGTACCAATCGGTACTGCGCGTCACCTCTCCGAAGTCGCTGAAGGCGGAGGCACCGCCATACACAAAAATATCCGCAGGGAGAATGTTCAGAAAAGATATCTCTTTGAAGGAAAGCCCAAGCCCGGATTTCCAGAGGTCCACATCGCGCGCTACAATTTCTTTTATTTTCTTCGAAACGTACGAACTCAATTTTTTTGCGGTATACGCTTCTTTGATCTCTTCTGCCTCCCAAAAACCGATACCAAGATCTTGTGAAATGCGCTGAGTGATTGCTCTCCCGCCCAGCTGGAAGTGCTTGGTACCCGCAACGATTCCTTTTCTGGTAAGCGAGATTTCAGTTGTGGTCCCTCCGATGTCAACCGTAATGAAGTCGGAAAGGGGGACGAAATCTTTCCGAATAACGGCAGAAACGGAAAATGAGGGAGCGTAGATCTCGCGAATGTGTTTTTTAAGGGCGGTGGAAAGCGTTTCAAGGATTTCCCGAAAACTCGGGAAGAGAAACGAGTAAAAGACATTCAACTGCACCACCTTTCCGTCAAGGTCCAAGGGGTCCGCCACTTCATATCCGTCGATTTTAATGTCCTGAATATACGCATCGACTATTTTGATATCGTGAGAAGAGCCAAGCCCCTCCTGAAGAAAGTATGCTCGCAGCTTTTCAAGGGACTGAGCATACATTTTGCGAAAAATATTCTTGAGCTCCACTTCATTTATTCTGAGCTTCGGGTTATTTCTTCGCTCTTGAAACACGACAGGAAGCGCGTCCAAAAAATCGCCTCCCATCGCGAGAATAATTTCCCGGGAAACGATTCTGCTTTCTCTTTCTGCGCGGCTGACTGCGCGGCTCGCGGTCGTAATAAGACTCGCTACATCGGTTATAGTGCTTCGCTCTACGTCTCCCGCGTTGTGGGGCTCGCGCACATATCCCTTCACTTCTATTCCATCGTTCGTAGAGTCAAATATAAGCACCTTAACCGCTTCTGTCCCGATATCTAAAACCAAAAAACCGGTTTTGGCTTTTCGCCCGAGCGAGAACTTCGGCTTGGGGATCTTGAGCTTCACATAGGTATTATAAAAGATTTAGAGGACTAAGGCAAACGTACAGTCTCTTGAAATTCTCTCCTCGGCCGGAGAAATAATGGTTCGACAGGCTCACCACCCTGAGCTCGTCGAAGGGTCTTCGTTCGCTTCGAAGAATCATCTCCCGGCCTCTGCCTCGACAAGCTCGGCATCGGGGGAACCCAGATGATTCTTATCTCGCTCACTCGTTATTTCTTACCAGCCTCGTCGTACGAATTTCAAAAGACTGTACGTATGCCCGACGATAGGATGGTAGAAAAAAAAGAATTGTACTTCGAGTTAAAATGTAATCACGCAACCTTGACAAATTTTTAAGGATATGCTATAATACACTTATAAGATCGCGTTAGCGATTTAGTTATTAGCTCCCGTTAGTAGCTAACTCGCTGTCGTGATGACAGTACGTGTCTCTATGTAGGCCGAGAAGGCCAGAAAGGAGGTCAGAAATGACCAAGAAGTTAGAGATACACGCGATGCAGAACGCAGCACTCGAAGGTGCCCGGATGGTGCTCGGAAAGATGGAGTGGAAATCCCCAATTAGCGGGCATATAGATATCTACCAGGACTTACCTCTGAAGTTCAGCGTGAGCTTCGAGGGCCCCTGGGGGACAGCATTGGTCGTGGTTCTCCTGACTAAAGCAGCGGGTATCTGGATTCCGGCAAGGGCACGGTATGTGGGGGCCAATCGCGAAGGTGATAAATACTTCACTTTCGAGATGGATCCTATACTCGGAGTCACCGTCACTTCGGTTAAACTAGCCGGTCCACCCTGGATTCCGTAACTGACGTCACCTCGATCGTCTAAAACCTGCATCGTAAAAGGTAGCAGATTACGGAGTAATCCGTAAAAGAGGTTAACGCACCTCTACCTAACTGCGAATAGGGCTCTCTCTGCCGAGTTGATCTCGATGGAGAGAGCCATTGCTCAGAGATTTCTTGCCCTGAGCTTATCGAAGGGGTATCAAACAAGAAGTTTCTGAGGAGACATTTTATCACATTGGCAAAGTAGATATGAATTATATCGTGTCTATCTTGCCGCTGTGATGGCTCTCCGTCCACACAGTGAGTTCGTTGGGTATAGCCCAAGAAAGGAGGACGCTATGAAGCGTCACCTTACGGAGTCGGAACGGATGGCCCAAGCAGTTCTATCGAGTCTCTATAAGGGAGACTTGATAAGGTCTGCGGTGTTTGGCGATGTGGAGGAAACTTCAGTCGCCTACGGGCAATGGGAGCCCGAGTGGAACCGCTTCCTGAGGCGCCTCGAGCGGACCCTTACTTTTTTCCAACGTCGGTTGGTTGATCCCGTGGTCAGGATCCATTTGAGTGGAATCCAGATCAAGGATTCTCCCAAGGATAAGCGCGAGCTGTCCTACTGGCGAGTGGAGACGGTTGAGGTCTGGCGGCGTGGCGAATTCCGAGGAGAGGACTTCTTCCTCCCATTCGAAGACCAGGAGAAGGTTGGATTCCTGGGTAAAGGGTTCGATCTTCTTCTCGGATCCTATTTGGGGACCACCTCTTACGGCACCTTCTACCAAGTACGGTAGATAGGCACCGAAGGCCCCGCAGGCAACTGTGGGGCCTAACTCTTTTTATGCACTATTATGTTCGAAGCTAAGCTTCGAACATCTCTCACAACGGCCTGTCTGCAGGAAACGCAATCAAACGAGTTGGTCGTACGCCCAACCACGAGATTGCCGAGTACTTCCCGGGGCTTTTTCTTTTTCAATCTGTTCGAAGCTTAGCTTCGAACATCTCTCGCACTTTAACGAACCACCATTCCCTTTTGAACAATATAGTGTAGGTTTGGATACACAACCATACGAACGGAGTAGCAAAAATTTGTGTTTGACCGAGCACATAACGCGTTATGTGCTCGGGAGT
>CAYJUS010000077.1:3013-5367 GCA_964373435.1 uncultured Candidatus Saccharibacteria bacterium | reverse complement strand
AGGTCTCTATCCCCAAAGAGTTTCTTCCATTCCCCCGCAGCTTCTTCGATGGTTTCGCATTCCACCTCGATAAAATCTCCATTCTGTACCATACCTACAACCAAAAATTTATCATTAGCAAAATAGATAGCCGCATGGGCAAAGTTATATTTTTCCTTGCCGGCAAAATAGGCGAAGCCATCTCTTGGGGTAATATTCGCCAATACCTCTTTCTGTTCTTCTGTGAGCGCCATGACTTTTCTCCTTTCGAAAGAACTACCCTAATCTTATGCAATCCAAAAACGAAAGTCAATCCCGACGAGTAATTAGTGTGAGTAATTTGTAGTTAGGGATAAAATTTCCCCTTGGGTGTATCAAAAATGTTCTTTGCACTAACTACTGATTACTAAGTACTCAATCCTTAAAATTTTCACGCAGTGGAAATTTTATGAGCGGGTGAGCGGAATCCGGCTCGCGAGCCTAGAACCTGTCGTCCCTCGACAAACTCGGGACTCTCCAAAACCTTCGGTTTCTGGCGCTCGTCGTTCCACTCCTCGCTGTTTTTCCACCACGGGAAAACAAGTGTTTTCCCGACCCCTTTCCCGCGGTTCGATTCCGCCCCAACCCATCGAGATAACCTAAAACGCCTCCCAGAAGGGAAGCGTTTTAGGTTTGTTCAATAGCGGGTGAGCGGAATCGAACCGCCGTCTCAAGCTTGGGAAGCTTGCATAATAACCACTATACGACACCCGCCTAAAATTTCCTGGAAATTTTAGGCGAGGCTCGCCCCAACTTTGGTTGGGGCGGCCCGCATTCCAGAAAATTCAGCGTCCCGCCGAAGCCTTGGCGAAGGCGGACTGCGTCTCGCCGAAGGCTCGACTTCGTCCAGCCGAAGGCGGACACTCCGCCGCCTCTGACGTGGAACTGCGAGAATTGCTGAGTCTAAGTTGATAGCTCGCAATCAGAAAAGTAAATCCCATAATTTTTGGAAGAATTTTGCATCCGTCTCGGGATTGTGATTTTCTTGAGATTCCAGTGGTTTCTGTCCCTTGTCCGTCTCGGGGACGATAATCACTACGTTCTCGTCTTGTTTTTTGAGATTCAGGCGCATTCGCGCTTCACGTTCAATGTTTTCTTCATTTGTTAAATATTCTTTTTTCTGAAGAAGTTTTTGGTTCTCGTCTTTCAATTCCTGGATTGTCTTGTCAAGCGAGGCAAGCTCCTTGAACGTGTTCTGTTTTCGTTCAATTTCGTTCACAAGGGAAACCACGAGCCAACCGATGATTGCAATTCCCACGCCCACAAAAAGGAGCACGCGACCTACTCGGGGAATTTTAAATTTGAGTTTTTTCTTCATTCTGCGTTAAACTAGAATCATATGAAAGGTATACAAAAACTTTCAAAAATCGTCTGGATATTTCTTGTTCTTATGGTCGCGCTCAGCATGATTGGTTTTCTTTTGATCCCTATCCTCTGAGAAGTTTCATAAACACGTCTGACGGTATCCGAACCTTCCCAATTGTCCTCATCTTTTTTTTACCTTTTTTCTGTTTTTCAAGCAATTTACGTTTCCTCGTGTAGTCCCCTCCGTAGAGCTTCGCCGTCACGTCTTTTCGAAGCACTTTTAGATTCTCACGCGCAATGACATTCCCACGAAAACGAGCTTGAAGCGATACCGCAAAGTTCTCGCGAGGAAGCGTCTCTTTTAACTTTTCAACTACCTTCTTCCCTATGCGGTAGCTGTCCGGAGAAAATATAATCTGGCTTAAACTCTCCACTTTTTCCCCCGCAACAAGGACTTCGAGCTCGTCAAGATCCGCCTCTCTCCACTCCTCAAGCGAATAGTTCATTGAAGCGTAGCCCGAACTTACGCTTTTTAGTTTGTCAAAAAAACCTGTTATGATTTCCTGGAGCGGAGCACGGTGTGCCACAATAATCTTTTCCTCGCCCAAATAGTTGGTTTCTCTGAACTCTCCCCGTATTTCGTTTAAAAGACTCATCACGTTTCCAAGGTGCGCCGGTGGCGTAATAATTTCAAGCGTTGCCCATGGTTCTTTAATGGTATGCGCGTGCCCTCGTGGAAGGTCCGACGGAGTATAAATGGTGAGTTCTTTGCCGCCTGGCTGCATCGTCACCCGATACGATACAGTGGGAGAAGTGATCACACAGTTGAGATTAAACTCTCGTTTCAGCCGTTCTGATATTATTTCCATATGGAGCAGTCCCAAAAAACCGCAGCGAAACCCTCTGCCGAGGGCGGAGGAATGTTCGTCTTCAAAAAAGAGCGATGCGTCCTGCAGTTTTAATTTTTTGAACCCGTCTTTGAATTCATCGTAGTCATCCGCATCTTCCGGATAGAAACTCGCAAACACCAT
>CAYJUS010000077.1:595-2913 GCA_964373435.1 uncultured Candidatus Saccharibacteria bacterium | reverse complement strand
CTTTGAATTCATCGTAGTCATCCGCATCTTCCGGATAGAAACTCGCAAACACCATGGGTTTTGGCTCTTTGTAGCCGGGAAGCGCTTCTGTTTGGTGTGTGGTGTCTGATCCCCGATACTTTGTTATTGTCTCCCCCACCCGCACCTTATCCGCCTCTTTTATTCCGGTCGCGATATACCCCATTTCGCCCGCTTCTAGTTTCTCGGTTGGCTGAAGCCCCGGTTTGAATACCCCTATTTCAAGCACTTCGGTATGAAGCCCCTGATGAAAAAGCAGGACCCCCTCCCCTTTTACTATTTTGCCATCAAAAATCCTCACGTGGGCAACCACTCCCTTGAACGAATCGAACTTAGAATCAAAAACGAGTGCCCGGCTTTCTTTTTGAGATGTCGCGGGGGGCGGAATTGTTTTGATAACTCTCTCAAGAAGCTCTTCTATCCCTTTTCCCTCTTTTGCGGATATCTCAAGCACTTCGCTCGAATCAATTTTGAGAAGGTTTGCGATTTCTTTTTTTGTTTCCTCTATCCGCGCATTTGGCAAGTCAATCTTGTTTATTATCGGAATGATTACTAGATTTTGTTCTTGGGCAAAACGTAAGTTGGTAAGCGTTTGCGCTTGCACCCCCTTGGTTGCGTCCACCAAAAGTATCGCGCCTTCGACCGCGGCCAACGCGCGAGACACCTCATAGGAAAAGTCCACGTGCCCCGGCGTATCGATCAGATTGAGGATATAGTCGCCATACTGCATCCGCACGGGCTGCATTTTAATCGTAATCCCGCGCTCGCGTTCCAAATCCATCTGATCTAGATACTGTTCACGCATCTTTCTTTTCTCAACCGTTCCGGTAATTTCCAAAAACCGGTCGGCCAATGTCGACTTTCCGTGGTCGATATGCGCGATGATACAGAAGTTGCGAATGCGTTTTTGGTAATTTTCCATCATCATAACTTTATACTAGTTCCCCATATTTCTCAATAAAGCCATTATTATACCACGCTTTTTCTGAATGTATGACAGTCATCTGAATGTTGACAGTCATACAAATCGCGTAGGAAAACGCGGAAAAGAAAAAGCGGGCGCGCTTGGCGCGCCCGCTTTTTAATTTTATTTATAACCCCGCGTACAGAAAGTTATCAGGATAACCGAGGGTTGTCTATTGATAAGGACAGCCTGGCGTCGTGGTAAATAACTATCCTTCCGCTACTGAGATTGAAACAAACTCCGGATTGAATTCCGGCGCCCCATTTTTCGATCGATGTAACAGGACATTCAGTAATTTTCACACGGGGGTCTCCGGGATAATCTTCTTCGTCATCGAATACATATACCGTTAAGTTTGGGGATTTAGCATATACCGGGGAAATCTCAAACCTAGTAATACGCTTCTTTGAATTACCGGAGCGGATCTTCCGTATCTCCACAATCTGCACTGAAAACATTAGCCAAAAAGAACCGGGGAATATACTACAACGCAACGGAACGTTCGTGATTCTCTCAAACTCATCCGGATCAAAGTTGAGGGCTATTGCTTTCTCGAGCGCTTCGATTCGTTTGTCTGTATCGCTAATATCTCTTTTGAGCGCCCCTTCGTCTTCCTGCTCAATCCCATATACAGTTCCTCTCCTAACAAACAATGTGTTTTCAAGGTATTTTTTCTTTTTCTTCTCTTCTTTCAACCATTGCTCAAGTAGCGCATTATACTCTTTTGTCGTAAGTTTTGTCACGCCCGATGCGATTTTCACCGCTGCAGTTTTTGCCATTTCTGGTTTCTCCTCAACGAATAGATTATTCTTTGTCTTTTCGGGACAGACACGGCACTGAATTTCGTCCCCCATTGCCAAGGTCTTTGGATTTTTTCCATGCTCGAGGCATTTCTGGCATTTCCATCGACCTTCTTCGTCACGCGTCACGTCCTGTATCGAGTACATTCGGACCGACTCATGACATCGGGGACAGGTTAGTAGCCCGTCCGTGATAATCGCTGCTCCACAATTTATACAGGAGACATCCTTTTTGTATGCTCGCGGCATTTCACCCTCCTGGTTGGTAAAGATCAATGTGCTATTCTATCCCAAAGAATCAATCGTGTCAAATTAAAAACGGCGCCGTTATGACGGAACGCCGTTTTTCTCTCCTCGAAAACCTTTGAGCGCATCTCGGAAAAGAACAAATATCCTCTTTCTATCGAGAATTACAAGTCCCGCGCCTAACCCAAGATAGATAAAAGAAAAGATGTAGCGGATTTCTGTGCGGGGAAACGCAAGTTGCCCCAAAAACAGAATCGCAAGGACCGCCGCTCCTCGAAGCGTAAACGTGC
>CAYJUS010000077.1:0-585 GCA_964373435.1 uncultured Candidatus Saccharibacteria bacterium | reverse complement strand
GTAAGAAACAACTCCTCTGTCTGCCGCGCATCAAAAGGGAACGGAGCAAGCGAACCGGCCGAAACCGCATACACAAGAGGGATACTCATGATGAGAAGCGTCCATTGGTTTACTTTTGAAGAGATAAGAGTTGCCATTCCCATTGACGCGCTTATCCGCATAACAATAAGCGCGGCAACGACAAATTCGGGAAGTTCGGAAGCCAGGGGCGCCACCCATTGCACAAGAATAAACTTATCAATGCCAAAGGATTCCCCCACATGGATAAGGTTCTCACCGAACGGATCCGCGGCAAGGAAGATGATACCTGCAGAAACAAGAAAAATGAATACGAGAATGGCATAGTTGAGGGGGGCGGAAAACGAAGCGAGAAGCTTTGCCGGTCCGAAAAGCTCGGCCTCCCCTTCTTCCTTTTTCGTATGAGTAAGAAAAAAGAGGTAGGCAAGAAAAATCCCGCCCAGAACGAACGCGTCGTAAAAGACAAGGGTGCCGCGTAGAACTATAAAAAAAGCGTAAAGCGTTGCCGCGCCTATGGCGGAAAGTTCCACTGCCTGCTGAATGCCGAAAGAAAGCGTCCGCGATTTC
>CAYJUS010000076.1:0-5487 GCA_964373435.1 uncultured Candidatus Saccharibacteria bacterium | reverse complement strand
GGCAGGGCCCATGGAAGATTTTTCCGAGTGGGAAAAGAAGGTAGAAAAAGTTTTTGGTATTAAGGTTCGTGTGGTTTCGCGTTCCGGAAAATATGTGATAGAGCTTGAAAACCGTGACGACCTCCACAAAATATTGACAAAATTAGTATAATAGGAACATAAAATGTTTTTTTAATACTGTTCAACACTCGATGTTGACCAATATTATCCGATAAACTGATGTTCGATCTCCTCAACCGAGGGGACTGTTTTTATTTTTGTGATGAGGCGCGTGAGTTTGGTGCGGTCTTTGATTTGGAGAGAGATGCTCACCACAGCGGGTTTTTCGCGGCTTTTTGCTTCGCTTGTCACGTGAAGAATGTTGATACCGGCGTTTGAGACGACGGCGGTAATATCGCGTACCAGCCCCACGCGATCTCGCGCATAAATTTTCAGTTTTGCTTCCCGTTCGTCTGTATTACGGCGTCCTATGGGCGTTTTTCTTAGCACCTGTTTGATTTTTGCGCGCGCATTGCTTGTCTGCACGAATTCGAGCCACTTCTCCGAGGGCTTTTTATTTTTTTGTATCAGGATTTCTACTACATCTCCGTTTTCAAGCGGTGTATCGAGCGCGTTCATCTTTCCGTTAATTTTTGCCCCAACCGCCTGATTTCCCACCTCGCTGTGGATTTGGTAGGCAAAATCAATAGGGGTGGCGTCTTCCGGAAGGTCAAGCACCTCTCCCTTGGGAGTCAGCACAAAAATGCGGTGTTTAAAGAAATCGATTCTAAGACTGTCAAGAAACTCGCCTGATCCCGTAACTTCTTTTTGCCAATTTCGTAGTTGGTCAACCCACGCGAGTCGAGGGTTCGAAACCACGCCCCTGTCTGGTTTCCCCTTTTCGCTGTAGGCCCAGTGTGCCGCGATTCCGAACTCTGCCGCGCGATGCATTTCGGGCGTTCTGATTTGAAACTCGGTAATTTTTCCCTCTTCGCAAAATACGGTGGTGTGAATGCTTTGGTATCCGTTGGGCTTGGGGAGGGAAATATAGTCCTTGATAAGCCCGGGAAGCGGGCGCCACTTGTTATGGATGACTCCCAGAGCCCCGTAGCACTCTTTAACATCTTTAAGGATAATCCGCACCGCGATTAAATCGTGAATCCGGGAAAACTCCATGTCGCGTTTAAGGAGTTTCTGGTAAAGACTCCAGTAGCCTTTGGCGCGGTAATTTATCTCAAGCGGAAGGAAGTTATCTTTTTGCAATTCTTCGCGTACCACCGGCTCAATGCGCCTAAGGTATTTTTCCCGTTCCAGATACTCTTCCTTCACATTCGCAATAAGCCATCGATATTCTTCGGGATAGACAATCGGGAAGGAAAGGTCTTGAAGGGATCGCGCAAGCCACCCCATGCCAAGACGTACGGCAAGAGGCGCGTAGACATCGAGCGTCTCACGCGCGATGCGTTGCTGTTTTCGTTCGGGAAGGTAGGAAATCGTCTCCATGTTGTGGAGTCGATCCGCGAGCTTAATCAAAACGACGCGAATGTCTTCCGCCATTGCAAGAAACATCTTTCGCAGATTTTCAATCTGCCGTTCGACCCCCCGATATTTAATTTTTCCAAGTTTTGTAACCCCGCTCACAAGGAATGCAATCTCTTTTCCAAATTCGCCTTCAATTTCTTCGATGGTAACAGCCGTATCATCCACTACGTCGTGGAGGAGCGCTGCGGTAATCGTTGCTTCGTCCAGATTCATCTGGGAAAGGGTATGGGCGGTTGAGAGGGGGTGGACAACATAGGGGTCACCCGATTCACGCTTTTGACCCTGATGCGCCTTTTTGGCGAAGTTCCAAGCGCGCTCAACAACCCCAAAGTTTGCGTGGGGGTTACGAGTTTTTATTTCTTCGAGAATGGTGTTGAGAGATACGGTATTCATAGTCGAAGTACTTGTACTGAGCGGAGTCGAAGTATCTTATAGCATAGTATCAAATACCGTGCTTGTAAACACATGGTGAACGTGGTATGGTGGCGAGGCGGCGAATACGCGGCCATTGCGCCCAGAATCGCTGCAGTACGAAAACTGTTCTTTGCAATACGCGGCCTTGCGCCCGGCAACGAATCCATATAAACGAATCCATGTAAAGGAGTTATCGTCATGGCAGGAAAATGGACGGATCGCGGCATTGAAGATTCTCACGGACATTTAATTGCCGATTTAGAGGGTACCGTTGTTTGTACCAAGCGAAAGGATCGCGAAGAAGTTCCGGTAGGGAAGATGATTCTCGAACGGATAAAAGAGCCCCGCGAATTGCCCTTCATAGAGGGGAGTGCCATTGAGGAATTACTCGAGAACGATTCTTGGTTTCAGAATTTGCGGATAAGCTTGGAAGAAGCAAATAGTGATATGCGTCGTGCGGCGGCAAGAGCCATAACACACAGGGAACAGTTGATTCAGCATATAAAAGAGATGGCATACGATCAATTTCTTGCAGCACCCGATCTTGAAACGTTAAATAGCGACAAACGCTTTGCATGCCCCAGTCATCCTAAGGTCAGGTTTCTATGGGAGCAAATTGGGGTGTATGGGAATCCTCCCTCTATCGTGTTTTACCGACGTCTGTGTATGGAGTGCTCGCTTCCTAAGCCCTTTAAGAGATACCCAGTGGCTCCTTACGTGAACCCCGCCCGTGCCTATAGCTGTACAACTTGTGGGTTAGTGTATGGAATACCGAGAAAAGAGACAGAAGGAGCATATGGCCATGTTGACCGCTTCTATTGTGTTCTTTGCGGGAAGTTATTAGCCGAGTCCGTGCATGACCTCGGCCGCTAACATCTTCTAATTTAAACAAAAAGCACCCTTCGACCCTTCGGTTAAACTCAGGGTAAACGGGGTGCTTTTTCCTTTTTCCTTTCCTTCTTTCTTCTGAACAACCGCATTACCTTTTGAAATTCGTGCGACGAAGATGGCAAAAAACAATGAGCGAGTGGAACCCTCTTAATACAAAAGTAGGTAGGCATGGGTTTCAAAAAGCGTCGCGGAGGGCGAACGGGCATGGCGTCGAGCACATAAGTTCGTTATGTGCTCGACGAGTGAGCCCGAGCGCGAGCGGCGAAATCCTCGCTGGGGATTTCGACCGCGTCTGTTTTGAAATCCATGCCTACCCACTTGCAACCTACCTACATTGTTTATTCGAACACTTCACTTTCTCTCGCTCCTCTACCAAAAGCGATTTACACTCGGGGCATTTTTCTCCTGTGGGGCGCGACCAGAGCGCAAAATCACATTTGGGCCACTGGTTGCATCCATAGAATGATCTTCTCCGTTTGGATTTTTTCTCGATAATTTCACCCGCGCCGCATTTCGGGCAGGAAACCCCGGTCGAAACCTCGATGTTTTTCGTATTTTTACATTCCGGGAATCCGGAACACGCAAGGAACTTCCCGAACCTTCCCAGTTTTATCACCATGGGTTTTCCGCATTTCTCGCACGTTTCATTCGACTCTTGGGTGAGATCCTGTTTTTCTACGCTTTCATATTTTTGAGCAAGTCGTTTTTCAAATGGTTCGTAAAACCCCTTCACTATCGGCGTCCATTCTGTTTTTCCGCGCGCAATTTCGTCGAGATGCTCTTCCATTTCTGCCGTAAATGTTACGTCTACAACTTCAGGGAAATGGGTGACGAGCATATCATTTACCAAAATACCGATTTCGGTGGGGACAAAATATTTTTTTTCATTTTTTTCGACATATCCCCGGTTCTGAATGGTGCTCATAATCGGTGCATACGTTGAGGGCCGTCCGATACCCTCTTTTTCAAGCTGTTTTACGAGCGTCGCTTCGGTAAAACGCGGAAGCGGCTGGGTGAAGTGTTGATGGGGGGTAAGCGTAAGGAGCCCAAGAATTTCTCCTTCGCTGAGTTCGGGAAGTTCATTCTCTTCAAATTTCATTGGATACACCTTGAGGAATCCGTCAAATTTCATAATTTGTCCCCACGTCCGAAATGTGTATTCTGAATTTTTCGTTTCTATATCTACGGTCGTTGAATCGAAGCGGGCCTTTGCCATTTGCGAAGCAACAAAGCGGCGCCAAATAAGGTCATCGAGTTTGTACTGCCCCGCGTCAAGATACGACTCGATTGCCTCAGGTGCGCGGGCGGGGTCTGTGGGCCGTATTGCTTCATGCGCTTCCTGCGCGAGGCGCGATTTTGTTTTAAACGCGCGCCAAAAGTGATACCGTTCTCCGTGGGTTTTTTCAACATACTCTTTTGCGCTCATCATTGCGGACTCGGCGACATATACCGAGTCGGTTCTCATATACGTGATAAGACCCACGGATCCCTTGCCAAGATTAATTCCTTCGTAGAGCTGCTGTGCGATTCTCATTGTTTGTTTTGTTGAGAACCGTAGCCGTCGCCATGCATCCTGCTGGAGAGTGCTTGTGGTATAAGGGGGGAGGGGAGACCTTGTCACCTCTTTTTTTTCAACATACGAGACTCTGTATTCTGCCCCCTCTAATTTTTTTATTATTTTTTCTGCCTCATCTTGTATTTTTATTCCTAACTTTGGTATGGTTTTTCCGTCTTTTTTGATGAGATTTGCGGTAAACTCGTTCTTTGCTCCGTCAACTTTTAACTTTTGCCGCTCCGTGGGGCGAGCCTCGCTTCTGGCGGGATCTCTAACTTTTAACTGTCGCAGCAACGCTGCGATGCTCCAGTATTCCTCGGGAACAAACTTCTCAATTTCCCGTTCGCGATCAACCACGAAGCGTACGGCAACTGACTGCACGCGGCCCGCGGAGAGCCCTCGCAAAATCTTTTTCCAGAGAAAAGGGGAGAGCTTATATCCCACGAGCCGGTCGAGAATTCTTCGCGCTTGCTGGGCATCAACGAGATTCGTGTCGATCTCGCGCGGGTTTTTGAGCGCCTTTTCGATCGCATCCTTGGTAATCTCATGAAATACAATCCGTTCAACTGGTTTCGGATTTCGAATTTCGGATTTCGAATTTCCCAAGCCTAAAGCTTGGGCGAGGTGCCATGCGATTGCTTCTCCCTCTCGGTCTTCGTCAGTTGCCATAATAAGAACGTCTGCCGCCTCGGCAGATTTTTTGAGCTCGGTGATTGTTTTCCGGGCTTTCGTAGGGATCACGTACCTCGGCCTGAAGTCGTGCTCCGTATCCACCCCCAACTCGCTTTTCGGAAGATCCCGAACATGTCCAAAAGAAGACTTGACTTGATAGTCCTTTCCAAGAAAACGCCCGATAGTTTTTGCCTTTGTAGGAGACTCTACGATAACAAGTCGCATATACTATCTTCTGATGGAATAGACATTGTTTCCTAAATTAGTAACCCTTCCTTCAAGCTCCATTATAGTAAGAAGCGAAGATACATTTTTGGGTCCCATGTTTGATTGTTTGATAATGTCGTCGACGGGAAGGCCGGAACTTGCATGAACAAGAAGTTGAAGAATTGTTTTTTCTTCGTCTGACCCCGAAATCAATGTTGACATAGATC
>CAYJUS010000075.1:0-5550 GCA_964373435.1 uncultured Candidatus Saccharibacteria bacterium | reverse complement strand
GCGACTTGCTGAGGGCTTAGCGCGAACCGTTTTTACAATGCGTGCGACCGGATTAATGGTCCCGAGCATGTTAGACGCGTGGTTTATCGCGACTAACTTTGTTCTTTTGTCCAAAAGCCTGTAGAATTTTTTGAGATCAATCTTACCGTCTTTTGTAATGGGCGCAATCCTCAGTTCCACGCCTTTCTTCCTCGCAAGTTCCTGCCAGGGAACAAAGTTACTGTGATGCTCCATGATCGTCGTTACGATATTATCCCCTCGTTTAACATTTGCTTCTCCCCAACTGTACCGTACAAGATTTATCGATTCGGTTGTCCCGCACGTGAAAATAATTTCCTCTATTGAATCCGCATTAATAAATCTCCTCACCTTCTCACGGGTACCCTCGTAGAATTCGGTTGCCTCTTCCGAAAGCTGATATGTTCCCCGATGAACATTTGCGTTATGGTTCGAGTAAAAATCGGAAACCGCCTTTATCACCTGTTTCGGCTTTTGCGATGTTGCGGTGCTATCTAAATACACTAACGGCTTGCCATTGATCCGTCGTTTAAAAATTGGAAAGTCTTTTTTATCTCCTTTGAGTTTGCCGAAGGGTTGACTTTTTTTCATATATATGCTATAATGTAATTATGGGCTGTTGGTGTTACTCGCCTTCCGTGGCTTGGTATCCCCAAGCCCCGCCGGGAAAGCACGCTCCCCCCACGTGATCATCGATTGTTGTGGGGAAGCGGGAAGAGTCCGAAATGCCGATGTACGGAGTGGTATATTCCGTTTTCCATCAGCCAGAGACAAACCTGGAAAAGCGGGGAAGGGGTCGGCCCGCATAGCCCATATACCCTTATCATACTTTAAGTAAGGTGTGTTGCAAGAGAGATAGCAGCATATTTGCCGAGGGAAAACTCTCAATTTCCGCTCCGAGAGAAGTCCGGGTTTCCGGACCGCCGTCTCTCAATGTCCGACACCGACTGTCAGTACGGAATGGATCAGGTGGTAGCATACCGGGCTGCCCTATCCACCCCGGCGCATTCCCTGGCATCTCCAAGGCCTCATAGATTCTCTTATGGGGCCTGTTTTTTATTTATCTATTTGAAAAATGGGGTGGAGATTGCTACGATACAAATGACATGGCAAGTTATCGAACGAAACTTATCGAAACAAAAGAAATTGCCGAGCGTACCAAGGCATTTTATTTTGAAAAACCGAGAGATTTTACGTTCAAGGCGGGGCAGTTTCTCGAACTTACGCTTCCCAATCCGCCCGAAACGGATGAAAAAGGAAATTCACGATTTTTCTCTATTGCAAGCGCGCCGTTTGAAAAATACCTTGTGATTGCTTCCCGCATGCGCGAAACGGCATTCAAACGGGTGCTGGGTTCGGCGCAAATGGGTTACGAGATCGAGATGAAAGGACCGTTTGGATCGTTCGTTCTTGACGAGGGGGGCGCGAAGCCAGTCATCATGCTCGCGGGAGGAATCGGCATAACCCCCTTCAGGAGCATAATCCTCCAAACGCACCATGAAAACATTGCGCGGCCCCTATTTCTTTTTTATTCAAACCGGGGACCGGAAGATGCGCCGTTTCTCGATGAACTCACGGAGCTCGGAAAACATTTCCCGGGATACCAATGCATCGCTACCATGACAGAACCGGAAAAATCGGAAATAGAATGGCATGGCGAGACTGGATACATTTCCGAAGAAATGATAAAAAGATATATTGGCGACGTTGCAAAACCCGTTTACTACACCGCCGGCCCCTCGGAAATGGTTGCGGCAATGAGAGAACTTCTCGAAAAAATGGGTATCAATGGTTCATCGATCCATTCAGAAGATTTTCTCGGATATTAATCCCTTTTATGGACATCAAACAAAACATCCTGCTTAAAGATCACACTACGTTCGGCATTGGCGGCCCTGCTGACTTTTTTATTGAGATCGCACACGAAGAAGAAATCGAGGAAGCGTATAATTTTGCAGAGCAAAAAAACCTTCCCGTCTTCATCCTTGGAGGAGGAAGCAATATCGTGGTTCATGATGAGGGATTCCCGGGGCTTGTCATCGCAAACCGCATCCGGGGGATCTCTTCGAAAGATGATAACAAGCGTCCGCGAATAGAGGCGGGGGCCGGCGAAATCTGGGATGACCTTGTGGCATACGCGACGAACCACAACTGGGCGGGTATTGAGTGCCTTTCAGGAATTCCGGGAAAGGTGGGGGCCGCTCCCATTCAAAATATAGGAGCATACGGACAAGACGTGGCATCGGTAATTGAACGGGTACGCGTCTTCGACACCCGGACCAAAACCTTTCATGAACTTACGAACGAAGAATGCGGATTTTCGTATCGGAAAAGCATCTTTAATAGCTCGGAAAAAGGGCGCCATATCGTAACTCGCCTAACACTTATTCTTAATGCGAGAGGACTCCCCACTCTCAGCTACCAAGACCTTAAAGAAAAGTTTCCGGGTCCCGAATCGGTGACGCTTTCCGAGGTGCGAAATGCAGTCATTGAAACCCGTGCGAAAAAAGGAATGGTAATCCTCCCGGGTTATGAACGCTACCAAAGCGCGGGGTCCTTTTTTAAGCATCCTATTATCTCACGGGATACCCTTAAAGAGGTAATCGGAAAGATGAAAGAAAAAGATGCGCCGCATGCTCACTGGTACTGGCCTCTTCCTTCGGGAGAAGTAAAACTTGTTGCGGCACACCTTATCGAGCACGCGGGATTCGAACGGGGACACCGCAGAGGAAATGTGGGAATTTCGCCCAAACACGCGCTCGCCCTTATTCACCATGGCGGAGGAACGGCTCGAGAACTTATTGGACTTGCAAGAGAAATACAAGACGCAGTAAAAAATGCGTTTGGGGTTACCCTTGCGCCCGAACCCGAATTTGTGGGGTTTGAAGAACACCCGCTTATATGAAATTCGTGCTCGAATCCTAAATTCATCGAATGAAATGAAAGGCCCCCATGTATATATGAGGGCTTTTTGCAGACGCATTTCGTATCTATCAATAATACGGGGTATAGAGGTAAACTCTGATCTCGGTTATAAGCTTCTTATGGGAGAGTACCCCGTCTTTTCCTTCGAGCGATTTCAATCCTTGAGTAATCGCCCCGTCCCTGATAAAGCGTGTGTTGAGAAACCAAAGCACATCGCTTAATACCTCGAAAAGAACCTCTTCTTCGCGAATCCACTCCACCGTTGACGCAACGGGTTCATTTAACCAGGAAAGCGTGGCTTCAATAAGACGCGTTACTCCTTCCTGAAATTGTTTCGGGGAAAAAGCATAATACACTTCGAGTTTCGCGAATGCGGCCCAGTCGATATATTTTCGCGGGATACCGCTTGATACGCCCTGCAAAATAGAGAGAATTTCTTTAAACGGGTCCATTATCTCTCTCCTTCCCGTTACGGAATAATGCTCCACGAAAGATACTCCTCAACTTCCCTTTTTGCGTCGTGAAGAGGAGGTATCACGCGTTTCTTCAAAAGTTTATTGAGCACGGTTACAATTCTCGCATCTCGAATTTTCTCGATTCGTAAAAACCAGATAAGGTTTGCTACCATCTCCCATAGGCGATTTGTGTTAATCGCGGCATCGATTTTGTTCTGTTCGTAGGGAAGCACTTTTTCCGCATAGCGGAGTGCCATGTAAAAGAGCGCCGCCACCGCCTCTATGAATTGATTGGGATCTTGCTGGTAAAGGTTCTGGAGGCGTATCAGCGCTGCGGCCCACGCAATGGTATTTCGAGGCACACCCGTTCCTACATGTTTCAGAATATCGAGAATTGCTTTTCGATAATCCATGTCCTGCTCCTTTGAAAAGAACCAATAAGGTAATATAACACGGAAAAAGAAAGAGGCAAAGGAATTTCCCCCCATTAAAAAGCCCCCGCTCGCGAGGGCTTTAAATAATACTGTCTTGTTTCAGGGCAGAAAGTGCCCGTTCGCGCCCGTGCTCCATCATTTCTTCAATCGCCTTTTGGTCAATATCTCCCATGGGAGATATTGCGGGAAGAGGCCTTGCTGGTTTTATGGTGCAAATCTTGACATGTTTTTTACGCGAAAAGGAAAGGGTATTCTGGTATGACTCGAAAGTCTTCGACTCGGAGTCGCGAAACGCGGGGTGGCGCTCTATGAGCCACGAACGAAACGCGTCAAAATTTCTGATGTCCTCGTTTGTCTCATGGGCCCGGCGAAAGTCATATTCAAGAGACGTTCGGGTAAGGATTTCGGTAACGACAAGACCAATAGAATAAATGCCGTGATAGGGCCGAGGCTGCGGAGGATGCTTCTCTTCCTTCTTGCCCTTCTTGCCTCCGGATGTTTTGTGTTCCGAAGGTTGCGAAATGTCAATAAAGATAATGGTGTCGCACCCCGCCCGTACCGCATGGCTCAGGGGAGCGTTATCTACGAGTCCCCCGTCCAAATACTGATATCCATCGATGAGAACCGGTTTGAAAAAAATGGGAATTGCGGAAGAGCCAAGAAGCGCTTGCTCTAAAAGCTCGGGGCGCTGTATCACCCGTTCATCACGGTTGCCGAACACTTCCTTCTCTCGTTTTTGAAGATTAGCGGTAATCACGTCAAAGATAATGGGAGACGCAAGAAGGTCTTCCGCGCGCCCGTAGCTTCGAAAGAGCTCAAGGAGCGGGGTGTTGTCAAAAATACCATCTGGCCCCAAGTCCCGCGAAAGCGCATTGCGAAACGTTTCAAGGATAAAGTTCCAAGCGCTAAAACGGAAGATTTCTTTTTTGGAAATGTTGCGCCAGGTTTCTTCCGCTTTATTTACCTTTCCTATTACCAAAGCGCCTCCGTTGATGGCGCCGACCGAGGATCCCGCAACATAGAAGATAGGAACCCGCTCCCTCGTAATCACGGAAAGCGCGCCTACCTGAAATGCGCCATGGAGAAATCCGCCAGAAAGAACAAGGCCGATTTTCTTGCTTTCTGATTCTCGAGAAACCGATGATCTCCGAAAAGGGAGACGCGGAAACGTAATCGTTCTTCCTTTAACCTTCACCACATTCCACCTCTCAATGGATTTCTGATTGGAAAAGAACGCTCCTAAACCATAGATCGTATTAGCATACCATAAAACTCATAAAAAATAAAGAGCCCAGGCCTTAAGGCGGGCTCTTTATCGGAACTACTATCAAATTAGTATTTGGGGGATAAGGGTTATTACTGTCCTTCGTCCTCGGACGAAACTGGTTCTTCGGGAGTTGCAGATGCGGCTGGCTCTGTTGGTGCTGATTGCGACCCTCCGGCTTCCGATTCTCCCTTCTTCATCCCAAGGAGTTTTAATAATGAATCGAGAAAACCCATTTTGCGATCCTAACATACGAATTCATGCGAATGATACTAATAATTCTTCATTCGTATAATTCGTATCTATTAGTATATTGGTATCGGTTTATCGACCTTCTCTAATTATAGCATATTAGCACGTATATGCCAACTGGCGGACCCAAAACTGCAAGGCAATGTAGGGATTTTCCTGTCCTGAGCACTTCGACTTCGCTCAGTATAAACTCCGTCGAAAG
>CAYJUS010000074.1:0-5621 GCA_964373435.1 uncultured Candidatus Saccharibacteria bacterium | reverse complement strand
GAAGCTGGTTGTCAATTCTTCGCGCTTCATGCCGCTCGGTCCCGATGACGTGTAATCCCCCGACTTCGCGCACGGTTTGCGCATCATCGGCTAAGGGCGGATTTCCCCCAAGGATAATGTCAACGCCGCGACCCGCCATATTAGTTGCAATGGTAACCGCGTTCTTGCGCCCTGCTTGGGCGATAATTTGTGCCTCTCTCTCATGCTGTTTTGCGTTAAGAATTTCGTGAGGGATTCCCTCCCGTTTAAGGAGGCCGCTCACGTACTCATTTTTTTCGATGGATACCGTACCTACAAGAACCGACTGCCCCCTCATGTGGCATTTCTTTATCTCCCCAACCACTGCGGTAAACTTTGCTTCTTTAGTCTTATATATCTTATCCGGAAATTCAGTACGAAGCATGGGTTTATTAGTCGGGATTACCACGACATCAAGGTTATAGACTTTATGAAACTCCTCGGCGCTGGTTGCCGCGGTCCCGGTCATACCCGCAAGTTTTTTATACATGCGAAAGTAGTTTTGGAAGGTGATAGTTGCGAGAGTCCGCGACTCCTGCTTTACGGAAACGTCTTCTTTTGCTTCAATGGCCTGATGCAGCCCCCCCGAATATCTCCTCCCGGGCATTAACCGCCCGGTAAACTCGTCCACAATTATTACTTCCCCGTCTTTTACCACATCATCGCGATCGCGCGTGAAAAGAACCTCTGCGCGAAGCGCCTCCTCAAGATGGTGAACCATACGAATCCCGCGTTCTTCATAAATGTTTTCTACCCCCAAGATCTTCTCTACCTTGCTGATTCCCGTCTCGGTCAAAGAAACTGCACGCATTTTTTCATCCACCGTATAATCAATCTCGGGTTTAAGCTTAGGAACAATCCGCGCAAACTCACCATACATCTTGGTGGACTCGGAATCGGGCGCAGAAATAATAAGGGGAGTACGCGCTTCATCAATCAGGATACTATCTACTTCGTCCACTATCGCAAATGCCGGGGACCGCGACTGGATCACCTCTTCTTGCTGATACGCCATATTGCTTCGGAGGTAGTCAAAACCGAATTCATTGTTCGTCCCGTAGGTAATATCTGCCTCGTACGCTTCTTTTCTTGATATGGGCCTCAGGTAACTTGCTTCCACCCTGAACCCTCCTATGGTATCGCGTTCCCGATCACGCATGACGTCTCCCTCCACGCCCTCGGTTTTGTATGTAGGGTCATAGAGATACGCGGCCTCGTGATTAATGCACGCGACGGTGAGACCCAACGCGTGATAAATTTGCCCCATCCAGACCGCATCGCGCCGCGCAAGATAGTCGTTTACGGTCACCACATGCACCCCCTCGCCTGCAAGCGCGTTTAAGTAGACGGCAAGAGTAGCCGCAAGCGTCTTTCCTTCACCCGTCTTCATTTCCGCAATCTTTCCCTGATGAAGCACCATACCGCCGATGAGTTGTACGTCGAAATGGCGCTGGCGAAGCGTCCGCTTTGCCGCTTCGCGCCCTAACGCAAAGGCCTCGGGGAGAAGATCATCAAGTAGCTTGCCTTGCTTGCCCCGAGCCAAGTCGAGGGGAGCCTGTCGAAGGGTCTCTTTTTCCGTAAGACGCGCTTTGAAGTCCGTGGTTTTATTTTTGAGATCGAGGAGAGAGAGCTTCTCGAAGTCCTTTTCAAGCGCGTTAATGCGCTCGACAAGCGGCCGTAAGTCCTTGAGCGTCCGCTCGTTCGCATCTCCCAAAATTTTGCCGAGTAAACCCATACCCCATGCTACAACTTCGAATATTTGCAACCCGTCTTAGAAACAGGTAAGAAGTTGTAGATTAATAAAACTTATGTTAACCCCGCTTCCCCTCGAATTTTCACGAGAACGTTTTATTCCGAAGTTGTAGCACGGGGCATAGGACTAGCTTAACAAAATAGTCATAAATATAAAAGCGGCGAAATCGCCGCTTTTTTCTTATTCGAGGAATAACGTGAGGCACCGTACACCCGCGCCTGATTTTTTATACTCTGACGTATACGTCGGAATAGCCGCATACCCCAACCCCCAAAGCCACTCAAGAAGTTTCTCGTATTCGATCTCATGACTGAGAATTTCGTCGTAACGCCTCTCTCCCTTCGAAAGAGGAATACCCGCAGCAGACTCCCAAAAGGAATCTTCACTGTAATCGGAGAAAGGAATGTTCAAAAGGACAGTACTTCCCACCCAGACGCTATTACATATAAAATATTCAGCAAGCCTCTCAGAAACGTCGTAGCGTGCAATCGAAAGAGAACGAAGCCGGTCGTTGCTTTTCCCATCAAAGGCATCGGGGTAGTAGATAAGTGCGTCTTTTTCCCGAAGACTCATCGCACAGGTATCCAAATGGTAGAATCGGGGATCGACAAGTTCGAGGGGGGTAATTTCTTTTCTCAATTGCAGGAGGTCACGGATATAGTCTTTTGCTTCAGGAGAGGAACGGAATCCATAACCGAAAAGATATGTGTCTTTAAGGGTTATCGCGTCTCCCTGTCCTTCAAAAAAAACATGGTCGGGAAGCTCAAATACGGTATATCCAAGACGTTTGAGCCATCTTCGGTAGTGAGGCTTTTCGGGACGGCGAATTGGCTGGCGAAAATTGGAAAGCACAAACCTTCCGTTTCTCCCCCATGCGCCGTTCGCGGTAAAAACGAGGTCCCACATGTTCTGCTGAGGCTCAATCTGGTAAACCCCGATACCAAGTGATTGGTAAAGATTTGCCACCGCAACCCACTGGAGCCATTTTTTGTGCATATCGGGCTGTTCGTCCACGTTCATGCTGGGATTTTCAATCGCAGGAATTTCATAGTATGTCGGCGGGCACATTAGTACTTTCATTTTGCGCCACCTCTCTTCTTGTTAATGAGCTGTCTATAAACTATATCACCGGCCCCAACTCGTGTAAACACCGCCTCAATTATGTGCGGGATAAAGCTACGGGGTTGCTCTGTTTGGTAGTATTGAAAAATTACGCGTGGTGTAGGTCTCGATGGGATGAAATTTCATTTTGAAATTGAGAAGGTTTTTGTCGCTCCCACCAAAATCAAGCAGTTCGTATCCCTGTTTTCTTGCCTCAAGGAAATGGTCCAAACTCACAAATTCTCCAAGATACGGGTCGCTATAGTCGTGGACGTCGAGAAACAGGTAGTATTTTTTTGAATTGGGTATCCCCCACCCCGCAGAGAGTCCCCGGAGTTCCCCGTCCACAAAGATCGCGCGGCGAATGTCGCATCCGGGAAATGCGTTTTCTATCATCCGAATGTATTCCCGGGGATAAACCGTATCGCTCCCGTTTCGTTTTTTTCTCCACGTATCGAGAAGCCTCACCGCTTCCTTTGGATCGAGTGTACGAGCGTCAACAATACGAACCTCATGGTTGTTTAAGAATCGATTACGCGCATACCTCATTCCCTTAAGTTTTTTCCCCTCAAGGTTTTCATTAAACTCCCCCAAGTCGCACACAGGCCAAAAAAGGGTATAGAAGGGCTTCGTGGTACGAAGCGCGATAGATGGAACTTCATCGGTAATAACCTTTATTAGCTCTTCTCCCCAGTCTTCAAAAGTTACCTTCCTTGCGTTTTCCCGATAAAAAATATGTGAAAGTGCCTCGCGCATCACCCTCAATTTTTCGGCCCGGGGCGCTATGGGTTCCCCGACCATGCGCCAAAGATGATCTTTTTGATATCCTATAATGCCGCCTTGCTCCTTAAAATCGAAATATACCGGCTCGTATCCCCTCGCAACGTCGTAATATAAAAAAAGATAGGGGTGGTGTTCCGGCGTATGGCCGTAACGCGAAATATGGGTTTTGAGCCTTGGAAATACGTACTTAACTTCCCTAAAAACTTCCATAGAACAAAAACGTGGAGAGATTTACGTTTTTCATTTTTATAGATATCCCCATGCCTTGAGTTTCGGTGCCTCGTGTTTCCAGTGGTCCCCGATATCAATTCGATACACGGAATTCGGGATGATAATTTCCTTGACGACCTTATATGCGTTTCCTTTTGCCCCCTCCATTGTTCTCCCCCTGCCGGTTACGGTAAGAGGGTAGCCGCCTCCTGCGGAGTAATACTTTCCGTCTTTCATGCTCACTTCCGTAAATTTAACGTGTTTTCGGTTTTCTTCCGTAATGCCGAAAATGGGAAGGCCCCTTCCAAACTTATTATACGAAATCTCGTAAGGCATTCCCGCGCCTCCCATGACAACGCCCACTGCAAATCCGGAATACACATCGAATGTAGTAAGGGTTCCTTCTGCAAGGTCAAAGAGAAGTTTTCCCCACGGCGTTTTGTGAAGTTCCTGCTGGATATCAATCTGGGGATACCCAAAACGAGAGGTAAATTCAAGTGCGTATACCCCTCCCTTTGTTACCATGCTATTTATATCGATAAATCCGCGGTAATTCGTCCGCGCAAGATGCGGTTTTATCTTAGCGAGAGTTTGCCGAAACAATTTCCCTCCGTCTTCACTATAAAACATGGATGTTCCCATCTCGCCCGTAAAAGGACCAATTCCTCCCGTAAGAAAATGTTTGTGTTCGAACGTAACATTAACGGGGCGTACAAAATTCTTCCCATTAAAAAACGCGCCCACGCTCACCTCTATTCCATCAATGTATTCCTGAAGAATGAAATCAATCTTTTTGTTTTTGGGCCATGTATCTTGATAATGCTCAATCATTTTCACCATATCGTCTCCCTTCTCGGATCGCCCCACATAGCAAAGATACCGCGCAAGCTGGCCATTAAATTTGATTACATAGCGCTTTGGATATTCCCGAATGAAACGAATGGCGCCCGCAAAACTCTTAAAACGCCAAGAGGCAGGAATTTTAATTCCCGCCTCTTTTAAAATCTTTTGCCCGAACAACCGGTCGTTTTCAATACGATCACCGAATTGGTTCCCTCCTACAACAGGATATCCGTTCTTGCGAAGGCGGTCTATCTCGCGTCCAAAATCGACGTCATCAAATACGGTGACATCCCCCCAATCGATATAACCCCTCCAGTCGCGCACCCGCGGGATAACGCCCCTTCCCACGTCCTGAAATTTGGTATCACGGATAAAATAGCGCACCTCGTGACCCTCGTCTTCAAGGGTCCGCATAAGCGAAAGGCTTTCTCCGAATACGGTAACAAAAAGAAATTTCATGAAGAATTACGCGAAGAAGTGGAATCATTTGAACTCTTCGCGTTCTCTTTAGTTCCCGAAAGAAGAGACAGCTGGTTGGGGTCAACCGTAGGTCTCCCCTCTTCGTTGTTTCCAAGAAATACGGCTGCCGCAACCACTGTCGTCCAGTCGCCACTTTTTGCGCCAAGAGCCGACTGCGTCATGTTGAGCGTGCGAAGAATCTTCCCCTCCATTTTATACATCTGCTCGCGCTCGTCCCATGTAAGCGAGTGGTCCACGTCGATCCCAAGAGTGGTTGCAAGCATGGATGCCGCAAGGTCCTCGGCGTATTCCCCCGCCTCTTGCTCCGTCAGACCAAAACCGTGATGCTCCGAAATGTATCCATACTGTGTCGCGTCTCCAGGAATTGCACAGCCGATCGAGGCAACGACCAAGCGATTCGGCTCATCCGTTTCGTTGCGCGCCATGACGCAAT
>CAYJUS010000073.1:0-5787 GCA_964373435.1 uncultured Candidatus Saccharibacteria bacterium | reverse complement strand
AGGAACGCACCGGGTTTTGCGAATCGTTCAAAGTGAACCTGATGGCAGATGCCGTTTCCCGCTTTTGAATAGGTGATGCCGTTTTTTGCGGCAAAGGTGCGCAAAAACGCATGGTCATCCGCATTTTGCGCGCCGACCTGCAGCATATTGTGGTCAACATACACAATTGCAAACGGGACCTTGCTCTCATCCCGCGAAAGCTTTGCTTTTTGCATGAACGCCATGGTTCCCGTTGCGTCCTGCATCAACACTTGGTCAACGCGGAACGAGTTTTCTTCACCGGGTTTAAGCGATCCCTCAACAAGATGGCTTTCCAGTAGTTTTCTCGTGAGACTTTTTTTCAATGAACCACGCCTCCTTAAAGGTATCCTGGAATCGTATCAGAAACCAATAGTTATTTCAAGTTTGAAGACTTGACGTATGCAAAAATATTTGGTAAGATGCGAAGTCAAGTTCTTTTCAAGGAGGGAAGAGAATGCCGGGCGCATCGAACCTTGTAAAAAACCTTGATTGCACCAATTGTGCAAAGCCGCTTGTGAAAGACGGTAAGGTTAAATGTCCGCGGTGCAAGCAGGATATTGAGCTCCCCGCGAGCCTTTCTGATTTGCCCATGGGCAAATGGCGATGTCCAGAGTGCCACGCGCACGGGTTTGAAAGTCGCCACGTCTTAGCCGTTGATCGCAAGATCAAATGCCGCTGGTGCAAGAACGACGAGAACCATCTTGTCGAAAAGGAGCAGAAGGTGACACGAAAGAGTGCAAAAAAGAAAAACACGGGACTATCCTGCAAAGAAGCGCAGTTAGTACTGAAAGTGATGCCCTTTCGGGAAAATATCAGAGAGATGAACGAAGAGGCAAAATCCGTACGCAAGCATTACGCTCAATGCGATGGCGTGTGCATAGAAAGAGGTTTAGGCCGGATTACCGAAAGGAATATTTACTGCCGGGAAGCGTTAGAAATTTGGGCAAGCAAGCCGGGACCGCTCTATCTCTGTATTGATGTAGAAACCCTAGAGGAGATGCTTGCGGTTGAACATCTGTGGGGAAGAAGTTGTAAGGGATTTAACGCCTACTTTGGGACGAAGTTTCACGATCCTCACTATGAAGCTTGCGAAGAGAATCCCTGTCGGGCATTACAGTATTATTGGCAGCACGCTCCGTTAAGTTCTCATTATGACGGCGAGAGGGAAACTGCAGGAGAGATTCCGTTTTTGATAAAAGTATTTATTGACAACGGATGGCCGATAGATAAGCTTCTCGAAATTCAACGACAAAGACTCGAGATGTTTATTTCGGCATTTGTCGAAAAAACAAGAATGGGTTTAACTCTTGAGGTCGGAGGCGAAAGGATGCCCGTGGATCACATGGGGCAGGAAATAAACGTACACATAAAAGAGCTTCACGTATTGGTACGAAGATTATCTGCACAAGAACAAGAAAAGGAATAGACATGAGAACAAAGCGGCTCGTAGAGCCGCTTTTCAATTGCCACGTACAAAATTTATTGCTATAATGTTCGAAGCTTAGCTTCGAACAGTGGGTCATAGGTTATTATGAGGCACGAGGTTTTTGCAAACAACAATTTTTACCACGTTTTTAATAGAGGCGTAGAAAAACGCACGATTTTTCAGAATCGAGGCGACTATTTCAGGTTTATGAAGAGTTTATACGAGTTTAATGATGAGGATTCAACTTTTAATGTTGCAAGAGATGTTCGAAGCTTAGCTTCGAACAGAAGCGATAATTTTAATGGTTCATGGCCACGGGAAAAGAAAAGGAAGTTATTGGTAAATATTGTTTGCTTTTGCCTTATGCCAAACCATTTCCATTTAATCTTGGAACAACTACGCGACAATGGAATCTCTGCGTTTATGCATAAACTTGGGACGGGCTATACAAAATATTTCAATATCAGAACTGAACGGGTGGGGAGTCTTTTTCAAGGGACGTTTAAGGCTAAATATATTGAACGAGATGAGTATTTGACTCATCTTTCAAGGTACATTCATTTAAACCCCGTGGAACTGATCGAGCCGGGATGGAAAGAAGGGGAGGCTAAGAACCGGGTTAAGAACTGGGATAAAATAAATAAGTTTTTAGGGAAATACAGGTGGTCGAGTTATTTGGATTACATAGGGAAGGAAAATTTCCCATCGGTTATTGATAACAGATTTCTCATGGGATATTTTGATGGAAGTCGGGATTATAAGAATTTTGTAAACAGTTGGCTCGCGAAAGATTTGGAAGAAATAGACGATTTAATCATCGAATGATTGTTCGAAGCTAAGCTTCGAACAATCATTCATCCACTTGAGGCGCTGTTTTGCCTCTCGTGAGAGGTGTTGATACTTAGAGATGTCCTGGATCATATGATAGAGCGGAACTAGGTCATTATTGATGTAATAACCAGAATTCCGGAGTAACTTCTTAAACGCTCTATCATACTGCAGAATCTCGCTACTTACGAACCTCATTAACTATTTTCAAGGTGTTACCTATGTATCTCATCTTCTGCACAATTGAAAAGGCCTTGCATAACGCAAGGCCATCTCGCTATTTTCGCATCCCCCACCTGTGGAAGGTTTCTTTATGTGATTCGTAGAGTTCTTCCCACGGCAGGTATTTATCCATATGAAGAATAGTTTGCCAGTCTGATCTGAATCGCAGGCAGTCTGGTTCCCAGCACGTATAAAGCGTGTGCCCCATGGCTTCCCAATACTCGGGCGGGTCTCTTCCCTCTTTGATGCCAAGAGAAATTCTAATCCCCTCAAGCATTATCTCGATTGCGTGTTCGCATGAGATAAGCGCTTCGCGCAGCCACTGGAAGCGATTTGTAAAGAATTTATTCATGTCGGTAACGCCGAGATCAGGGTTAACCTCGTCTTTGATTTTTGTGAGAGTATTTCCTATCGGGTCGTTTTCGTCCGGACGTGCAAGCGAGAGTTCGTCTTGCTCGGATACCGCAAAATCCATTGGGTTGAACTGTCGTTCCGGCACATCAACCGTTTCTTGGTGGAAAATTAAATCAGCATAGGGACCATCTTTCGGGAACGATGAACCTGGTTCACTGTCGCAAAACGTTATCTCGAGAGTAACCGTTCCGTCTAGTGAAAGATCGGGGATATATGTGGTTGTAAGTTCAATCGGGAAGTCGCTGGGATCGACAAAATAGTGGATTTTCTGATGTCGTACGATACCCGTGCGGCCCCACTCATTGGTTACTTCCTCATTGCGTTGTTCAATGTATTGGGGAGTCCGATCCAGGAATACATGCCTTAGGAACGGGAGAAACGCTTTTTTAATTTGTTTCGCTTCCTGCGGGATCCAAGCGCTCAAGGGGACCCCAAACCTTACGGTTCTGCCCATGACTTATTCCTTTCTTGTTACGATTTGTTAATGAACTTGTTAGTATAACTCCAGAATGCACGATTGTCAATCAAGGAAAATATTGCTACACTATTAATCAGCATGACTTCAAGAGAGATTCGCGAAACATTTTTGGAATTTTTTAAGGAGCGGGGACACGCCATCGTGCCCTCGTCTTCGTTGCTTCCCGACGACCCGTCGGTGCTTTTGACATCCGCGGGAATGCAGCAATTTAAGGCGTATTTTACGGGGAAGGCGGATCCCGAAAAAGATTTCAAGAGTCACCGTGCCGCATCGATTCAAAAATGCTTCCGGACGTCTGACATTGACGCGGTAGGGGACGAGAGCCACCTTACGTTTTTTGAGATGTTGGGGAATTTTTCGTTTGGGCCGGTGGGTCCGGACGACCCGAAGGATTTCGGGAAAGAAGGATATTATAAGCGCTCGGCGATTCATTGGGCGTGGGAACTACTAAGTCAAAAGTTAAAAGTTAAAAGTGAAAAGTTATACGCCACGATCTTCACAGGAGAGAATAATATCCCAAGAGACGATGAATCGGAGAAAATATTGCTTGACCTTGGTTTCCCGAAGGAAAAGATCTTTGCGTGCGGAAGAAAGGAAAATTTCTGGGGGCCGACGGGAGAAGAAGGGCCTTGCGGCCCTACCGCCGAAATTCACTATGATTTGCGCGGCGTTCCTTGCGAGAAAAACGAGGAATGTATTCCGAATTGCGAGTGCGGAAGATTTGTGGAACTGTGGAATCTCGTATTCAATGAGTATTACCAAGAAAAAGATAAAACCCTTAAAAAACTCCCGCTTCAGGGCGTGGACACCGGTATGGGGCTTGAGCGTCTCGCCGCGGTTCTTCAGCATAAACCCGATATCTTCTCTACCGATCTTTTCATGCCGATTATTCTCGAACTGAAACGGCAGATACAAGAAGGAAAAAACAAAAAGGGGAGAGACATCGCATTTGAAAATCTTTTTGTCCCTGGTCTCGGACTTGCAGAGGACCTTGGAAAACTCAAGGAGGAAGCAGAGCTTCTTCGGATACTGCGCATCATAAGCGACCACATGCGCGCCTCCGCGTTTCTTGTTGCAGATGGCGTTTTGCCGTCAAACTTGGGGGAGGGATACGTCTTGAGAAGGTTGATCCGCAGGTCCGTTCGGCTTGCAAAAAGTCTTGGGTTCGAGCGATCGCTTTACGTTTCTCTCTTGAAGTCGATAGTGAAGCAATATGAAGGGATGTATCCCGAGCTTAAGAGGCGCGAAACCGATATCATCACGGTTTTTCAGAACGAGGAAGAGAAATTTGTAAAAAGCCTTGAGCGAGGGCTTAAAGAATTTGAGAAATTAGTCGTATCCGCTGCCGCAAAAAAGGAACAGTTTTTTCCCGCGAAAGACACATTTTACCTTTATGAAACATACGGGTTTCCGTTTGAAGTGACAGAAGATCTTGCCCAAAGCCGTGGGCTTCGGGTTTCGCGCGAAGATTTTGAGAAGGAATTTGAAACGCACAAGGACCTTTCCCGTAAAGGGCAGGATAAAAAATTCGGCGGTCACGGGCTCATTCTTGATACCGGAGAACTCAAAGCCGCGACTCCCGAAGAGATGGAAATAGTCACGAAACTCCATACCGCAACCCATCTTCTGCATCAAGCGCTTCGGGCGGTCCTCGGGGAACACGTGAAGCAAATGGGATCTGACATTACTGCCGAACGTCTGCGATTTGATTTTTCCCATCCGCAAAAGATGACGCCCGAAGAAATTAAAAAAACGGAAGACGTAGTGAATCAAAAAATTCAGGAAGACCTCGTGGTTTCAAAGGAAGTTATGCCGTATGAGAGGGCGATACAATCAGGCGCATTGGCATTCTTTCGCGTGAAATATCCCCCGGAAGTGAATGTGTATTCTATCAACGGTTTTTCCCGCGAAGTCTGCGGCGGCCCGCACGTGGAACACACCGGCATTTTGGGCAAATTCCGAATTGTCAAAGAAGAATCGAGTTCAGCCGGGGTAAGACGTATTAGAGCGGTGTTGGAGTAGGTGGCCCGCCAAAAAGAAGGGTTCCTTAAAAGAAAAAGCCTCCGACTTAATCGGATATAGTATTGTATCCGACAAAGTCAGAAGGCCTGAGGGTTGTTCTTGTTTACGGAGAGGAATTTTATGCCCTTGCGCAGCTCTTTGAACTACGCTTTGTTAGAAACTGACCCTGTCTTCTGATTTCTCTTGCTTCTTTCAAGATGCAGTCGCTACACTGGAATTCAACCAATACAGTTATACTCAGCTTCAGATGCCCCACGGAGTTTCTCTTTATGAAGTGTTCCAGGTCCCGCTCACATTCTCGACCACACCTCTCGCAGATCCTGATCAGCTTTATTGCCATTCGGTTTACCTCCTTCGAAATTGATATGTATTGATT
>CAYJUS010000072.1:0-5887 GCA_964373435.1 uncultured Candidatus Saccharibacteria bacterium | reverse complement strand
CTTTTCATCCACCGAAGATTCCCCCTCAATGACAATTCCGTCTACGGGGATTTTTTCTCCCGGCTTTACAATGCATACATCTCCTTCTTTTAATTCACTCGCGGGAATCTCTATCTCTTCTCCGTTTCGTTCTATGTGTGCGTTTTCGGGCGCCAACTTTAAAAGTTTTTTAATGGCAGAAGACGCTTTTCCCCTCGCAAGGACCTCGAAATATCTGCCAAGAATTATAAACGAAAGTAAGGCGGCGGACGACTCCCAGTAGGGGTGGTCGATATCGAGAAAGAAAAAGCCGATCGCGCTATAAAAAAATGCGGCGGATGTTCCAAGCGTCACCAGCACATCCATGCTGGTTGAGCCCACGCGAAGCGCAGTAAACGTATTTTTGTAGAAAATCCATCCCACACCGAATTGAATGGGAGAAGTCATAACAAAATAAATGTAGTTTAAATCAATACGGAAGGGAGGATTCGTGAGATCCATAAAAAGGGACAAGATAAACTTTCCGGGCTGAACAACCATCCAAAACCCATAGTTTACCAGCCCTTCTCCCAACGCAACAAAACCTTGAGAAGTTAAAATTACCGGCTTTGCAATCGTGATAAAATTAAAAAATTCGTGCACGTGCCGCACGTTAAACATATGAACGAGCATGTAGTAAAGAATGATGGGCGAGGCAATAAGAAAGCTGGTGATAACAGTATTGCGAAGCTCTTTTAGTTCTTTCGTTGTTTCTATCGCCTCTTCTTTCTCCATCTCTTCCGCGTCCTTGGGGATCTTAAGCTGATAGCCAAGCTTCCCCACAAATTCAGTTATAGCTTCTGCATTCGTCTCTTTGGGGTCGTATTCAACCACAAGCCGTTCGGCTCCGTAGCTTGCGGAAGAGCGCACAACCCCGGGACGCTTGGAAAGATTCTTGTCAATTAAAATACCGCAGGATGCGCAATGCATCCCCCTCACTTTAAACACCTGCGTTTCGTTTTTTTTCATCTTTTCTTCTTCCGGCACATTGATACTTCGACTTCGCTCAGTATCAATCCTGAGCCCGCCGAATGGATTGACAAGATTTTAATGATAGCTATAATGAATACAAAGTGATAGCCCCCGTATTCTTGAAAGGAGGTAAAAGTGCTAGGGATTATTATCGGGCTTCTCGTTGTAGTAATAGGCGCTACGGTGCTCAGGTTCTTCGACAAGATGCTCGGAGTAGAACATCGAGGGAAGTCTTCGGGAAAACTGCCTTTCCTGACAGAAGTCGCCCACATACTTGCATATGGTCTCTGGGGAGCAGCGATTTTCGTTGTCGTCCTTTCCACGTAGACGCCCCCACCAACAAAGCTCTCTGATTTCGGTCAGAGGGCTTTTGCTTTTCCATCCTCTCCCCCTTCTTCCCCTCACAGCGAGTAAATTTCGTACTTCGAAATTCGTGCGACGAAGATGGCTAGAATCTAACGAGCGAGACGAAAATCATCTGGGCTCCCCTTCGTTCTTTTCTCTCCCACAGCGAATGAGGTAGGAGGTTCTGAAAAACGTCGCGGAAGGCGAACGAGCATGGTGTCGAGCACATAAGTTCGTTATGTACTCGACGAGTGAGCCTGAGCGCGAGCGGCATTTTTCTCGCTGGGAAAAATGACCGCGTTTTTCCAGAGCCTCCTGTCTCATTCGCTCACCACTATCTTCCCTTTCTGCCGAAAATGCCCCTCCCCGCACGGCACCGAGCAGTAGTACACATGCTCGCCCGTTTGGGTTGCGGTAAATGTAATCGTGGTGGTCACGCGAGGGGTAAGGCGCTTATTCACGCCAAAAACATCAATCGCAAACCCATGATCGTATTCATCCTCATTATAGATATTAAGCGTAATGCGGTCGCACTTCTTTACTTGAAGAATAGACGGCTCAAATTCCCACTTGCCTTCGACGGCTTTCATGTCCCATGTAACGTCGCTCCCGTCTCCGGAACCGCAAATTTTCCCGCCGCCTACGAGAAACACCTGGCGGTAAAATAGTCCCCCGCCCACAAGAAGCAGAAGAACAATGCCGATGACGACTAATTTATTCATGTTGTTGGCAAGTCATGTGAATGGCTTACATCCTGCAAATTTTGCGAATTATTCGCATCGTTCGCACCGGTAAAGCAGATTCGCAGTATTCGCTAAGAAAATGGTTTTTCCTTAATAATAAACATCACTGCTGAAAAAATAAGAGTAACGATAAATACAAATACTATTCTTTGCCTCCATATGTTTAGGTCTAACTTCATGTTTCTATTTTACAATGAATTTATACGCGAGAACAGCAACGACTAAAATCGCTATCGCTCCGCCCGCAAGAACCGGCCATCTAATTCCTTCGGTTCTCGCGATTTCATGGTCATCGTGTTCTTCCCCCGATGCATGTTCGCCATTTGCAAGAACCACAGAAAACACGCTAAAGAAGAAAAATAGAGCGATGGTAACAAAAACAATGGTTTTTGTGTTCATAAGGCTTTATGGCATTGGTTAATGCGCGTGTTCATCTACCACGGGCATCTCGAATCCCTCCTCTCCTCTTCCCGCTTCAAGAAGAAAACGCGTCACGACGACCTTCCCCTGATGCTTAAATTCCGCAAATACCTGATAGAGGCCGGGGAAAGGGAAAACGACGTGCGCTTCAATGTCAGGACCAAAGCGCTCTCCGGAAGAAAGCTCGTGACGTCCCATGCCTGTTTGCGAGTCATGAATTTCTCCGTGAGTGTGAGCAAAGTAAGAAAGATCCGCGCTGACTGCCGCCACATGGAGAGGAGCTGCAAGATAGGGTTCGAGATCCAGTACCGGTCCCCCCTCTTTTTCAATATGATACTCGAGCGCCACCTCGCTTCCGGAGAGCGGGGCCAGCGGATTCGTTGCAAGTGAGACAGTATATCCATCAAATATTTTTACCCTCGAAAAATCTTTTACGATAACCGGCGTCTCTCGGGCCCCCGCAGTCTCTAGGAAAAGCTGTTCGGAAACGGCGTGATTTTTATGGAGAAAATCGATCGCAACGAGATACTTTCCGGGTTTGGGAAATGTATACTCCATCGGAAATACCGCGTTTGCAAGCATATCGGGGGTTATGGGTCCCACGTCTTCCGCGTGAATATGCCCTAAACTCGAAAAATCCTCGCTAATAATAAGCATATGGATAAGCCGTTCGTGTTCAATCTCAAGGCCCGTTAATGGTATTCCTTTTTCATCTTTGAGCGAGAGAGCTATACGCGTAGGAATTCCGGGAAGAGAGGGCGAAGGTTGAGTACTAAGAGAAATTTGAAGTGCCGACACTTTTTCTTCATTCTCTGGTGCCGGATGTTCAAGAAACTGATGGGGAAACACATGAATAAAAAGAACACCGAGCAAGATGGTAAGCGCAAGGAAAAACCATTTTTTTGCTTTCAAGATTCCCGCTTCACAAAGACGCGTTGCTTCATCCGTTATCCCGCGAATCCTCTTCTTTTCCCGGACCACATGCCACCAAAGCGGCAACACCCAAAGCGCGACCAAGACCCAATTTCCTAGCCAAAGCGGAAGTCCAAAAAACAAAGACTCACCCGTCTCAGGTCCATGCGCATGGGGCGCTTCGACGTTTAATCTTCCCGAAAGAATCCCGGTGAATCGCTCCTCCTGCACCACGCTTTCAAAAAGAGTGTGGGTGCCTGAATTCACCCACCACGCGTGTGTGAAAAATCCAAGGACAAGGAGAAATGCGCCGACAAACACCATCCCCCAGCCCGTCGCTTTTTCAATTTTCTCGCGGTGCTTTACAAGGGCAGAGGTGGCGTTAACCCCCGCAATCGCAAGAAGCGCGAGGAGCATAAGAGGAGTGATTCTCCCTATCGCATGAACAAAGAATAAAAGCCATCCGTAGAACACATCTCCCTCAACTGCAATACGGGTAAGAAGAATCGGAGTTGCGGGATGCGGACATCCGACCCCAATATTTCCAAGAAAAAGTCCCAAGAGAAGCGCTTTTAAAATCTCCTGTTGTTTTTGAATAAACATAGGGGCGGCACCGCTATAAGTCGGCATCCGCACTTTAATAAAGCCGAGGTTGCCAAGCGCAAAGACAATCGCGAAGATACCCGCAAGCGCGTAGAACCAGTTTTTGATAACCTCGCCTTCAGCCCCCGAAAAGCCGACTACCGCGTTGCCGAGCACCGCGGCTAAAATTCCGTACATGGAAAGAGTGATAGTTACTCCGACACTAAACGCAATGGCCATGCTGATCCCGCGCATAAATCCTTTACCCATTGAAAGTGGAACAATCACAAACGCAAGCGGTAAAGTGCAAGGAAGCACAATCATAGACAGCCCCGCCGCATAACTGAACAAGAACCAACCGGCTCCCACCGGCGTATTGGTGCCAAGAACAAACAACCAAAAAAGGCCACCCGCAATAATGGTAGCCAACGAAAAAATCGCGACAATAACAAAGGCCTTAAACTGTCTTGTTGCCGCCCCCTGAGAGTTAGCTGTAGTTTGAAGCTGACTATTTTCTTCCATCATTCATCTATTATACCATTCTTCTGCGAAAGCGTCTTTAATTTTTCCCTAAGCTGTTCCTTAGTGGCTCCTCCGGTAGCAAAAAGCTCCCCGTTGATGATGATTCCCGGAGAAGAAAACACCATGTATTTTTGCGCAAGTTCCGTTCCTCGAGGAGTCGTCACCTCTATTTCCTCCACTTCAAGCGCAGGAAAATCGGGCTTCAGTTCCTCAAGTAATTTTTTTACCTCGGCACAGTGAATACAGGCGGGAGCCGAAAGAAGTTCTACCTTCATATATATGTATTATACCATCTATTGCGAATTTGACCAAATATATATCCACAGGTATACTACAAATTCTTTAATTGATCTTTTTGAGATTCAGCGATAACGCAAAAAGCCGCCTGCCGAAAGCAAGGTGGCTTTTTGTATCGGCTACAATAGTTTTTTCAGCCTGAATTATCCTCTTCTCAAAATGATCTCTCGTAGATACCTTACATCTAAGCTACACGCGAGAGATCGGAGGAGAGAAACTCTCCTCCGTGGAAAGGGTCTTCCTTCTACCGTCCCCACTTTCCCTTCCCGACAAAAAGCAAGAAAAGAAGAGCGGTAAGGAAAGCCGTAAAGATGTGCGCTCCCACAATTGCGAGAGCCACGCTCTCTTCATCTCTTCCAAGGAGCATGGCGAGCTCCCAGACATCCCCCCGACTTTCAAGAAAGCCAAGGGGTGAGGCAAGAACGTAAATGATGTTTACAATCCAAAGCCCCAGCGTTGCCCCCCAAAGGATCCCGACTTTCGGGTTCCGCGCTTCGTTCACATAGTAAAGAAGCAAAGGGACGAAGAGGATGGAGAATGTACTCATTGCAAAGGGAGCGATGCTCCCCGCGAGAGACAACCAGTACGGCTCCTTGATGTGGCCGATGTGAAGAAAGAACCATCCAGCTTCAACTTCCGGAAGCCCCCCCACAAAGAGTCCGGGCAGGATGTGCCCGAACTGATGGAGAGCAGGCGCGAAAAAGAAGCCGGAAAGAACGAACCCTGCAAACTCCGCTATCCCCATGTCTCTCGTTGCCACCCATGCGATTGCTACTGCAACCGCGATGAGTACGGGACTCAAGACAAGGGTAAGCGTTGCCGCAAGGCCGGTTGTGGCTGCAACTCCAATTGCGGCCGTGAGCGTGGTTGCGACTGACGCAACCACTACAAGTCGCGCGATACACCATGCGTGCGTCATCGCAACTCACCTCCTTTGCCTCGCCGAAGTCCTTCGATAAACTCAGGACGAAGGCGGGATTTTACAAGACGATCCGCACTCGCTGTCCACTATCATACGTAATGAACACCGAATCCGTGAAGAGGGGACGGGAGCATAGTCCCCTCCTCTTTATTGA
>CAYJUS010000071.1:0-6109 GCA_964373435.1 uncultured Candidatus Saccharibacteria bacterium | reverse complement strand
ATGAAACTTATTCTCAAAGAAAATAGTCAATATATCCTGCGGATTGACAGGGGAGAAGAGTTTATTGAGGCGCTCAAGGATTTTCTCAAGAAAGAGGGGATACGAGCGGGCTATTTTACCGCCATTGGGGCAACCGAAGATGCGGAGCTCGCGCATTACAACCGCGAGACGCGAGAGTTCTCCTCCAAGAATTTTAAAGAGCCGTTAGAAATTGTAAACATTACGGGAAATATTGCAGTCAAAGATAACGAGACAATCGTGCACGCTCACGGTGTGTTGTGTAATAAAGACATGCAGACGTTTGGGGGACATATCAACAAACTTTTCATCTCGACCATTGCCGAGGTGGTGCTCACAAAATTTGAAGGTGAGATTCGCAAGGCTTACTCAGAAGAAATTGGGCTGAATATCATGGAATAGACCGAATCGTTAAATCGTCAATCGAAAATGTCAAACGTTTAGCGTTTGACATTTTCGATTTCTAGTCCCTATACCCCATACTCTAATACCCTAAACCAACGTGCTTCCAATAATCGAGGGGTAGCCGTTCACAAATTCTTCCCCGCTCATTTCATTTTTCCCTTCGGGCGTGAGCCGTTCAAGGACAAGAAAGCCATTTCCCGTTTGGACGAGTAAATGCTTCTCGGGGGTCAATATCACCTGACCATAGGGATATTTTTTTTGCGAGGAACCATCAGCGGTCCACACAGAAGCTTTCGTTATCTTGAGTTTCACAAGGTCGCTCGCGATTTTTTGCCATACGGTAAAGCTTTCGGGCCAGACGTGGAATGCGCGAATTTGCCGTTCAAGCTCTTCTGCGCTTTGCGACCAATTCAGTCTTCCCTCCTCGCGTTTGAGGATTTTCGCGTAGGCTGTCTCCTCCTCGTTTTGAGCGATGGGCGTAATTTTTTGTTCCTGTAAAAGAGGCAACGTCTTGATCACAAGATCCCGGGCGGTGGCTTGGAGCACGGCATAAAGCTCCCTAAACGATTCTTTCCCTTTGAGCATAATTTTCTGCTGTGCGAGAATCGGTCCGTGATCAAGCCGTTCATCCATTTGAATAAGCGTTACCCCCGTTTCCTTGTCGCCCGCAAGAAGGGTGTATTGGATGGGGGAAGCGCCCCTCCAACGGGGAAGGAGCGAGGGGTGGATATTTACCGCGCCGAGCCGGGGGAGTTCAAGAATCTCCTTGGGGAGTATTTGTCCGTATGAGGCAACAAGGATAAGATCGGGTGCGCGTTCTTTGAGCTCACTAATTGTTGCGGGACTCTGTATATCCTCCGGCTGAAGGACTGCCACCCTATTTGCTTTTGCCCATATCTTGACGGGAGGGGCGGTTATTTCCTGATTTCTTCCCGCCTTGCGGTCGAGCGCGGTGAGGCACCCAATGATTGTGACATTGTTCAATTTCCGAACCGCGTCCAATAATGGTATACCAAAATCCGAGGTGCCTATAAATAAAATTTTTGTCATGTTAGCGGTCATGATGCGTTTTGCGGAGGGCCCGAAGCGATCCTTTTTGCGCTTTTTCAATAAACAGAACGCCTTTTAGGTGATCAATTTCGTGCTGGAGCACATGCGCATAAAGACCCCTCGCTTTTATCGTAAATCGCCTTCCTTTTTGGTCTTGAGCGCGTACGGTGACTGTTTTTGCGCGCGGTACCTTCCCAAACACTCCCGGCACACTCAAGCATCCTTCCTCTAAGAGCAGCCCGTCTTTCGATATTGAACGTATTTCGGGATTAATGAAGACTTCGTGTATTTTTTTTCGAAATAACCTCTTGAGTTTTTTGAACTTCGAGGTATTCTCCACTTCTTCGGCCTTCCGGATAAGCACTCCGTCCACGAGAAACACCTGAAGCGATTTTCCGATTTGGGGTGCGGCAAGTCCTACCCCTTCTTTTCCTTTCACGACTTTTTTCATGCGCGCCAAAAGCCGTTTAAGACGGTCATCGAATTCTTCCACGGGCTTCGTCCGTGTATGAAGCACCGGATTATTTTTTTCAACTAATAAATTCTTCATCAGAGTCTTAAAGTATGCTTTCCGGGTCCACATCTATGGACCAATCGCGGGGCACTACCCGAAGAATTTGATTTCTCAACTCAAGATCGCGGCGGGAAAAGAAACGATGGGGATTATGCAGCTTGATTACTATATAGTAGACAAACCCTCCTTTCACTTTTGGGATGAGAGCGGGGAGCGGACCAAAAATCTCAAGACGGGAGCCGTTGTGGGGAAACCGCCTTTTTTCTGCATGTAACTTCTCTTTGATACGTTCGGCCTCCGTCACTGCTTTTTCCTGATCGGGACGAAAAAGACGCAGCTTAATGAGCTGGGCATAGGGGGGCCAGCCAAAGGATTTTCTCACCCGTAGTTCCTCTTTGTAGAATTTTTTCGTGTCTTCGAGATAGCGAAAAGCATAGTGATCAGGTCGATACGTTTGAATAAGAAGCCTTTTTTTGGTAAGGGTAGTCGCCCGTCGTATGAGTTGCAACGTACGTTCTCCTGAGCGAAAGTCGGGAAGATGCAGAATTGTTTCCATAGACACCACTCCGAAGAACGAAACACGGGGGAGGCGCGAGGTATGGAGGAGAAGCTGTGTACCTATTAGGACGGGTGCCTCTCTTCTCGCAAATGCGGTAAAAATCTTATTTCGTACTTCAACGTTTTTTGCCGTGTCGCTATCAAGTCGCAAAAAGGAGCCCAGGGGGAAATATTTTTTAAACTCTTCGGCTACTCGTTGGGTTCCCGCGCCAAAGAGCCGTATTTTCCACCCCCCGCAGTTTGGGCAGACATTGGGTGGGGCGCTGGACGCACCGCAGTGGTGACACACGATTTTACGATGAAGGGAACTTGGTTCACCCCGGGTAAGTTCATGATACACCATCGGAGAATCGCATCGTTGACATTTTACCACATATCCGCAGTCTCTGCATAAAATGAACGTGGCAAATCCTCGTCGGTTGATAAACAAAATCGCCCGGGATCCATCTTTGAGAACCTCTGCGAGATTTTTTCTGAGGTCTTCGCTAAAAATTGAGTGGTTCCCCCGTTTTAACTCCTCCCGCATGTCAACCATAACAATCCTTGGTTTTCTTTCTTGCCCTAAACCTTGTCGAGGGGACGACCTCTTTGACTCGTTTACCAATACATATTTTTTCCTTTTAGCTTCAAAGTAGCTTTCGACCGATGGAAAGCTTGAGCCCAAGATAACGTCCGCACCCGTAAGCTTTGCAAGCTGGAGCGCAGTGTCCCGCGCATGGTAGCGCGGGTGCATATCCCATGACTTATAATGGGGGTTATCCTCCTCATCTATAATAATACATCCTAGATTTATGAACGAGGCGAAGAGGCTTGAACGCGAGCCGAGAATAATTCCGCTGGAATTCTCCCTGATTACTTTCCAGTTGTTCCAATATACGCTTTGTTTTAAGGATCCGTGGAGAAGAATAATATCTTTTGCGAACCGTGCGAGGTTTTTTTCAACGGTATCGATACGATTGATTTCCGGAATTAAAAAAAGAGTTTGTCTCCCCGCATCTTTTTGCGCTCGTAAAACCTTCTCGTATTCTTTCCATCTGTCTTCCTGCCAAAGGAGAATTTTCTTAATTTTTCGCGATTTTCGCGACGGGGACTCGAACAAAAGAGAGGATGCAGGGACGGGAGATTTCTTATATAGTTTTTGCGGAAAAAGATTTTTTAAGACAAGCCCGAGCGGAGAGTAATAGTAGTCCGAAACCCAGCGCGCGAGCTTAAATTGTGTATCGGTAAGAGCGGGCTCCGGATGAATCACGCCATTGACGCTCCTTACTTGATACGCCGCTTTTTTGAGGACTGCTTTATATTTTGAGAGGGGATGGGAACGAAGGACAAGAGCGGGCGTGGACATCCTTTTTTTAAGCGGAACATTTACCACCGAATACCTTCCCAAACGGTTTTGGGAATAATAACTTAACATTTGAGGACTCGGGAAGGGGATTTTCGTGATGGGAACAACATCAACTACATACATAGCATCTTCAGTATAGCACGCTTATTTGGTACAATTAATATGGGACCGCAAAACCGTGCTAACATTTCTAATTTCTCATGTCTAATTTCTTCAAACTCTCAGCTATCAGAGGCTTGGAATTTTATTAGAAATTAGGAACTGGATATCAGCCATTTTGAAAAGACGTATTTTCCTCGCGATTAATATTCCCGACGAAATCAAGCAGAAGCTATTCGAATTTCAAAAATACTGGCAGGACCTTCCTGCGCGCTGGATAGCCCCGAAAAATATTCATTTAACCCTCGTTTTTATCGGATACGTAATCGAGGGCGAGCTTGCTATGATAAGGGCGGTTGTTCGCGAAATTGCCGCGCGAAATTCTCCGTTCGAACTACGCATCTCCCGCATATATCTTGGTCCGCCCCAAGGACCCGTACGGATGGTGTGGGCCGAAGTCGAAGCTTCTCGGGAACTTATCAATTTTCAACGGGACCTCGAAAACGCGCTTTTCGAACACCCCGGCACGGGATATCGGGAAAAAGAAGCGCGTCCCTACCGGTCTCACATTACCCTTTGCCGGTTTGATCCCCGGGATTTTCAAAAAAGCGGCTTTGACAAAAACGATTCTTTCAATACCGACTACTCTTTCGGAGTCAATTCTATTGAGGTCATGGAGAGTGTTCTTTCCCGTGCGGGAAGCGAGTACTCTATAGCAGGATCATACGGCCTAAAAAGAAAAGCCCCGTAGGGCTTTTGATGTATAGATTATGGATTGAGAGGATTTTGGTGGTGCAGTTTTTCCTCAATACGGTTTTTCATCACTCCTTCAAGGTAAAGCTTAACTCCCTTAATGTCGTCTTGAGTTACCCGAACAGTGGCGCCATACAGAAGAAACGCATTATCGGAAAGCCACGTCTCTACGTTAAGATTTGCAGGGAGCGCGAATGGTTTTCCGGTAAACACCCATTCGTTATATTTTTCTGCGAGCACCTCAAGGCCTTTTTCAAAATTCATTTGGCCGAGCTGGAACACGAGCCAGTCAAAATATCTTTCGGCAATTCGTTCGTAGTCTTTTTCGAGAAGCAGTTCGGCTACGTTCTTCATTGGGGTGTTACCCAACCGGTTGCTTCTCGGAACGTGGGAACCGTTCCCGTTCTTTCGATATGCTCTGCTAATGTTTTCGACATTGATTCTGAAAGTCCCAATTCTCGAAAGGCATCAAATGCCTTTTCTGCTAGCTCTTTTCTCGGTTTTAAAATGGGTAGGGGATCGGCGGGAGATATCCATCCGGCTCCTTCACTGAAAGTAGGGGGGACCCTAAATTCGAGAGCAGCCTTTATGAGTTCTTGCGGGACAGAACATTGTTCCTGCACTTCAAACCTCCTTTTCAAGATACAAATCATCTTAACAATATACTGATGATAAGTCAAGTGTCAGACCTCAAAAATATTAAAAAAACCTACTTTATCGGCATTAAGGGTGTGGGGATGACGGCGCTCGCGCAAGTTTTTCGCGCGCGGGGAATCAACGTGTCGGGTTCCGATAGCCACGAGAAGTTTTTTACGGATGACGTCCTTCGGAAACTCAAAATCCCCGTGAAGGAAGGATTTGGGAGAAGTAATATCCCTGAAGACGCTGACCTAGTTATAACATCAACCGCTTATTTCAACGGAACGAGGTCCGACCTCGTTCCGTTGAACGTTGAGGTTCGAGAAGCATTAAAACGAAAAATATCCGTTTTAACGTATCCCGAGGCATTGGGGCTACTGTTCGAGGATAGTTATGGGGTTGCAGTTTGCGGGACACACGGGAAAAGTACGACAACCGCGATGCTCGGCGTCATCTTGGAAGAAGCGGGGTTCGATCCCACCGTGGTTATAGGGACGCGGGTGAATCAGTGGGGGAGTAACGCGCGCGTGGGAAAGACACGGAAGGTAGCCTTTCGACCCATTCGATATACTCAGGGTCGTCCTCGGCAACTTGAAGGACGGCAAGCTCATGGCGACGACCAAAATTGGTTAAAACCAATTTTGGTCGTCGAGGCGGACGAATACCGCGAAGCATTTCTGAATTATGAACCAAGAGGGCTCGTTATCACAAGCATCGAATATGATCAT
>CAYJUS010000070.1:0-6123 GCA_964373435.1 uncultured Candidatus Saccharibacteria bacterium | reverse complement strand
CCGATCTGAGTGCTGATCGCAAGGGGTTCACGGAATCCAGAATGTTTTTCTCGAGGTGCTCCGCCTCTTCCGGGTACACCTCCCGGATGCGCAAGAGGAGACGATCAAGCTGGCGATCAAACTCGTGGTCGAGCTTTTCATGAAATTCCCTTTTTTCCTGCGACAGGAGAAGCTCCCCGGACTCCCCTTTGCTACCTCTCTCCCCCCTCAAGATCACTAAGAGTTCGGCGTTGGTACCGTGAAGCTGCTCCATGAGCGGGATTTTTTCTTCGGGGGTGAGGTTGGGACGGGAAAGCTCCTGTTCCAGACGTTTCTGTTCTTGGACAAGGGTGCGGATGCGTTCTTCGGCCTCGAGTTTTTGTTTGACGCGTTCAAGGTTCTCGCGTGCTGCGGGGGGAAGCGTTCCTCCTTCTTCGCGCTGTTCGCTTTCTGATATACGTTCTTCCCCCCTTCGGGGATCAGGGAATTTGGGATAAAAAAATTCTGTTCCGTTTGGCATATTCGTATTATAGCACGTTTTTTGAGGGGAGGCAATGGCCGAAAACGGGAGGGCATAAGCCACGTATCGTGGCTTATGCCCAAAAATATGAAACGAGGCCGCCTACCGGCGGCCTCGTTTCGAAAAAATACTATTTCCATGATTACCCACGTACCAGAAAGCCTCGGACGTACGTTCGGAGACGAAGGGCAAAATCCCCCGAAGGGCTTTCGGTGCGGGGTTCCGCTCCACGGAACTCCGAACGGAAAGATGCCATGGGCGTAAGCCCGTGGAGCTTCACTTACCCTCAACGTCCTTCTTGAGTTTTCCGAGGATTTCGCGTGCCACATCCTGACCCCCAAAACCAAAGGCAAGCCCTCCTGCGAGCGCCACCATTGCGACAAATCCGGTAAAGAGGGTGAGGAGAAGCTCGCGGGCGATTCCAAGCTGTACGAGTGCGGCAAGCAGGGCAACCACGTAGATCGACCAGCGGGCAACCTTTCCGAGGAATTCGGCCGAGCGAAGCTCGGCGGCCTTCACGCTTGCAACAACCGCGCGGTCAACCACGTCTCCCAAAAGAACCGAAATCAAAAGTATCAACACGCCAACTATAAGATTGGGAATGTAACCGAGGACCTGGCGCAAGTAATCTGCAACGGCGTCCAGCCCAAGAATATCGACAGCAGCAAGAAACACAACAAGAATCAAAAACCACTTAACAAGCCATCCCACAAAGGCGGCGCTCTCGAGTTTTAATCCCGCGCGCTCAAACACGACGCCGAGCCCCATCTTCTCAACTACCTTATCTATCTTGAGAACAGCAACGAGGCGCGTAACGAGTTGCGCAACCGCAACCGCAACGGCCCACCCAACCATCAACACCACGAGTGCGGCAATTACGTTTGGCACTGCGGTAATAAATCCTGCAAGGAGGCCCTTGAAAGAATTAACAATAACGTCAGTAAGATCTTGAAAATTCATGGTTATTTTTGAATTGATTACTAGTATACCAATTCAAAAAGTTTAAATTAGTACGACCTTTTCCCCGTGCGACAATTTCGGATATCGCGGTTCGTTGAATGACATTCTCTTACCCATAGAAAATGATGGGAACGGCTTCAATGGGAAATGCCCGGAAAAGAATCGGGCCGGTGAATTCCGAAATTGTAGCACCGGGTTTTCCGCGTATCCGCCAAGGGCGGGATGTGCGGGATTTCCATAAAAGAACTGTTTTTTATTTTACCATACCAGTCAAGAGAAAAAAACGCAAAAGTTATCCACACCCCGTGCTACAACTTCGGAATAGACCGTTTTCGTTTTTTATCCATGGGTTACCCAATAAAATCCTATCTGGTATCTTCTATGGGAAGGACCTTCTCATTAAACGAACCGCAATATCCGAAGTTGTAGCACGGGGCACACCCCTGTTTCCACAAAATAAAAGCGGGTACAAACCCGCTTTACATGTTCCCCTTAAGGAGCATCTCCTTTGTGATGACAAGACGCTGGATATTACTTGTTCCCTCAAAAATGGTGTACGCAATGACATCGCGGACCATTCGCTCCATAAGTCCCTCTTTCATGTATCCGAATCCCCCAAGAAGTTTCTGACAGGCAATGCCGGTAGCGACGGCCCGTTCCGTCGCATAGAGCTTTGCGATGGATGCCGCTTTCGTGGTGAGGGGTGAATCCTGACTTTTAAGCCACGCGGCTTTGTAGGCAAGGAGACGCGAAGCTTCGACCTCACATGCAAGGTCCGCAAGGGTAAACTGAATTCCTTGAAACATGGCGAGGGGTTGGCCGAACTGCTGTCTTTGCTTTAAGTACTCAGCAGTATAGCGGAGCGCCCAGTCTGCCGCACCCGCCGCGGATGCAGCTACCCCAATTCTCCCGAGGTCCAATGTTTTCATCGCAAGCTTGAATCCCTCGCCTCTTTTGCCTAAAAGATTTTCCGAGGGAGCCTCGGCGTTTTCAAAAACCACTTCGCAGGTCGGGGAAGAATCAAGCCCCATTTTTGACTCCACTTTTTCAATTTGAAAACCGGGTTGTGCCGTATCCACGATAATTGCGCTCACGCCGGCTGAGGGTTTAGGGGTGGTATCGGTTCGCACAAATACGATCGAGTAGTCGGCAATATTCGCGTGGGTAATAAAACGCTTACGGCCATTGATAACCCATGTGTTTCCTTTGAGTTCGGCGCGAGTCTTGAGATTCGCCGCATCCGACCCATACTCAGGCTCGGTGAGAGCGTATGAGCCGAATTTTTCTCCCTTGATAGTGGGAACAAGGTATTCCTGTTTCTGCCGTTCGTCCCCCGCTTCTCGAAGAGGAAACGCGTTCAAAGTGTTGATATAGCTAAAAAGCGCTCCTGCGGGCCACCAGTTGCGGGAAATCTCGTCGATAATAACCGCGTAGGTAAGATAGTCAAGGCCGGATCCCCCGTACTCGAGGTCAATTGTAATTCCCGTAAGACCAAGTTCCGCCGCCTTCTTTACAAGTTCTACCGCAACTTCTCTTTTTTCATCAAACTGGGTAGCGCGGGGTAAAAATTCGTTCTTTACAAAATCGCGCGCGAGTTTTCGCATTGCTTCCTGTTCCGAAGTAAACGCAAAATCCATCTTCCTTTCCTCCTTTTTCCGTTCGAGTTTTAAAAGACCAAGTGTATTCTACCCTGCAATGTTAAAATGTCAACCCATTCGACTCTACTCAGGGTTAACCCTAATAACTAATAAGAGAATGGATGGAGTAGTTCTTAAGGCGTTCCCTTCCGGGAAAACCAGCAATTTCTACAAGAAACCCCAGCCCTACAACCTCTGCCTTAAGCGACTCCACAAGCCGTATTGCCGCGAGCGCGGTGCCACCCGTTGCGAGCACATCATCAATGATGGCAACGCGCTCCCCTTTTGCGATTGAATCGGTATGAATTTCCATAGCGGCTTTCCCGTATTCCAGTTCGTGGTACTCGCGCAAAATGTCATAGGGAAGCTTTCCTTTTTTCCGCACCATCACAAATCCTATATTCAGGAGATAGGCAACGGGAGCGGCAAGCAGAAACCCGCGCGCGTCAATCCCCACCACTCGGTCCAATCGTTCTCCCTTAAACGCATCAACCAAACCGTCGACTACATCTCGAAACGCCTTTGCGTCGCCCAAAAGCGGCGTGATGTCCTTGAAATTCACTCCCGGCATGGGGAAATCGGAAACCTCGCGAATCTTTGACTTGAGATACGAATAGTCTTTCATTGGTTTTACTGTTTCTTACCCTATATCCTAACACCTTATCGCCATAAAAACAAACCTCGCATCCCGCTCTTTTTCTAACAAAAACGCTCCCTCTGGGTTTTCCCGGGGGAAGCGTTTTTGTTTATAAGAAGTAAGAATGTATGATTATTTCTTTCGGGACGGGGACGGCGCTTTCATTCTCGCATATACTCTTTGAAGGGCAAACCCGAATACGCTTCCAAAGGCGGCCAGCAACACCCATTGAAGAGGAGTTAATGCACTAAATACCGCGGCAAGAAGGGTCCCGGCTGGCTCCTCTTGAGAAGTTGTTTGTGAGCTTTCTCCGGCTTCCTCGCTAAGAGAAATAGTGGAAGGCAATTCTTCCCCTTCACCCGTGGAGGTGGCAACTACTGTTTCTCCTTCTTGTTCTTGGGAAGCAGGACTTTCTCCTGTGGTATTGGAAACGGGAGAAGACGGCTCTTCACTTGGTTCGCTCACCGCGGGAGTCTCGGGAACGGTGGACGAAGGCGGCGTTACCTCTCCGGATTCGGGTTCTTGGGAAGTAAGTTCATTTGTTTCCGGACCCTGGTTCGAGGGCGGAGGCGTTCCCGCGTCGCTGCTTTGCGGGAAGAACGGATATGGAAGGAATCCTTGAGGAGGAATAGAAGGAGGAGGAGTGGTAATGTTCTGCTCGCCCCCTACGGATTCGGGTGAACCGTGAGAAACGCTTCGATAGAAATACGTAGTGTTGGAAAGAAGCCCGGAAAGCGTTACTGAATGGTTCAAAACAAGCGTGGAATCTTCAATAGTAGAAAATGCGTATCCATAATTTTGCGGATTCCCGAGAACCGAGTGAGACACCGTGTCATAGATTACGCGGCTGGTTGCAAGGTGGCTTGTCACCCACTGGACAACAATCTCCACCACATTAAGACCTCCGCTCCCTCCATTCGGAGGAAGAGTCACCGTTTGATTTGATTCTTCAGAAATTTCCGGCACCTGAACCCATGCGATGGGTCCCGCAATTGCGGTATTCTCTTTATTACCTCTTGCGTCCTCTGCGCGGACCTCGAAGCAATACGTCCCGGGAAGAGAAGGCGTAAACGTATGATTCCATGTCACGGTAAGAGGTTCTGCGCTTACGAGCTCGAGCGCCACGATCTCAATGGGAATAGTTTCGTTCACGGGTACGCCCTCGGAATCCCGCCTTACAATATCACTACACTCAATATCGAAGAATACATCGAAGAAAGAACCCGCGGGGAATGTATCAACGCTTTCGGGCCCTCCCACCTGCCAGATGGCAAGGGTTGCTTCGGTGACTGGTGACTTCTCGTCTCTCGAGCTCCCCCGGAGTTCTAGAGACAAAATTTCTGTATCAAATACTTCGTGGTCAAAAGGATCGTAAAACGTGCTTTGTGGCGGAGTTGTGTCTTCCGGTTCCAGCTCTGGTTCAGGGGTTGGTTCAAAACGCATATTCCCAAACACCACCTGTCGCACCTCTCCCTCCCCGAGTTCCACAAATCCCGGATTATTGAATGTGGTGTTCACCCATCCATCTCGTTCTTCCTCAGACACCTGATAGTCGCCGGGGGGCAAATCAAACCACCATACCCATCCCTCTTCGTCTGTTGTTTCGCACCCGAAAGACTCTGTCCCAAAACCCCCTTCTTCTCCGTTGAAAAAGAGGCTCTCAAGACAGATTTCCCATCCTTCGATTGGCGGTTCGCGTCCATCTTGAATACCGTTGCCATTAAAATCGTTGAACTTGAAAGCGTGAATATCGCCCAAGAAACGATGGTTGCCGAAGAACACCTCGGCTTCGCTCCCATTGAGTTGCAAAAATTCGGGATTATTAAACGTGGTATTTGTCCACCCATTTCGTTCGTCCTCGCTCACTTCGTATTCTCCCGGAAAAAGATCGGTCCACAAGACGCGTCCTTCCTCGTTTGTACGCTTACAGTCAAAAAATTCGGACTCGAATGATCCCTCTTCTTCTCCAAAGAAGAATATGCTCTCAAGACACACCCTCCAGTCCGCAACCGGAGCATCTCCGTCTTCGGGATTGTATTCTCCGTCGCTATTCGCGTCATTGAATTTAAAGACTTCGACCGAACTCGGGTTTTCGATCTGGTTTCCGAAGAAAACTTCTGCTGTCTCTCCCCCGTCAAGGTTCACGTCAAACTCTTCGTCGGTGGTCGCCTGCCACCCCCATCTCCATCCTTCCCACACGAAGTATCTACCTGGAGGAAGGCCCGTCCACAAAACGCCGCCGCCTCTCGTATATTTGTTGGTAGTCAGGCAGGTGTCGCCGTTGAAAAAGTTGTACCACCAGTCCCAAAGGGATTCATCGTCGAACTCGTCCGGCCCAAAGCAAAGCTCCCATCCGTCAACCAAGGGTTCGCCTTCGTCTTGAACGCCGT
>CAYJUS010000069.1:5553-6194 GCA_964373435.1 uncultured Candidatus Saccharibacteria bacterium | reverse complement strand
TTATCTCTTTAGCCCTCCATCCCACTGGGGAACGCTTTGGTGCTCGCCAAGACGGGAGCGATCCATAATCTCGGCCTCAACCAAATTTTTCTGCCTCCCGTATTTAAGACGCGAGAGTTCGCGGATAAGGGATGTGGTTTCGCTTGTCCCCCGGGTCGGAGGATATGTCGTCATATTAAACGGGCGCGTGGTTTCGCCATTGATCATGAGTTTCACATAGGCGTTGTAGTTGTCGAGATTGATAAGATCCGATTCGTTAAATACCGGTTCGAACTGTTTTGTGAGAAATTCCGCATCATGCGGCCCGACGCGAAAACTAACGAGCGACCCCACGTTCCCAAAGACCGAGTGCCTGATATTATCGGTAAGTTGCCCAATAAACTGATGCGCCATCGTGAGATTGAGGCGATATTTCCGGGCTTCTGCAAGGATCGTCGCGATGGAATCCGTGGTGAAATTTTGAAATTCGTCGATATAAAGGTAGAAATCCTTTCGCTCGTCCTGCGGCCGGTCCACCCGTCCCATTGCCGCCATCTGGAGTTTCGAAACAATAATAAGCCCCAAAAGCGCGCTATTGACCTCCCCCACTCTCCCGCGTGAAATATTCACAAGCAGAATTTTTTGGTTATCCATCACGTCCC
>CAYJUS010000069.1:0-5543 GCA_964373435.1 uncultured Candidatus Saccharibacteria bacterium | reverse complement strand
CCCGGAAATCAAATCCGCTTTTTGGCTGTCCGATAATGTTTCGCATCATCTCGTTTTCCACAAACCGCCCAACTTTTGAGATAAGGTACCCCAAAATTTCAGATTTATGGAATTCGGTGGTTTTCGCGACTTCTTTTTCCCAAAACTGCCTCACCATGGGATCCGAAACTTTTGAAATTTTATAGCGCTGAAAATCGGTATCGGTGAACATGCGCGGAATTTCGATGATCGTCCCCGGAGATTCCTTGTCGGCCATAAGGGTCAGCATCGCGTTTCGCATATTATGCTCAAAAATGGGGCCGATCATCTCGGGCGGGAAAAGCTTGTAGAAGATCGCGATCATCTCTTGTATCGCGAAGTCTTTTTGCTCTTCGCCCCTGTATTCAAGCATATTGAGCCCCATGGGGCGCTCGGTGTCCCCCGGGTCAAAAAGGATTACGTCTTCCGCGCGTTCCTTGGGGATTATCCCCAAAATGGATTCAACTAAATCTCCGTGAGGATCAATGACTGCAACCCCTTCGCCGTTCTCAATATCCTGCCGAATCATCTCGTAAAGAAACGCGGATTTCCCGGTCCCCGTCTGCCCCACGATATAGAGATGACGCCTTCGGTCGTCTCGTTGAATCCTCACCTTTGTCTCTTCCCCCCGGTAACTGTTTTTACCAAAAACAAGGCCCTCGTGCGGCATATTCACGGGGGGTTGGGCGGGTTTTGCTTTCATCCACCTTACTTTTGGCGCTTCAAGCGTAGAGACCGGAAAATGGAAGATGCTCGCAAGTTCCTCGGTATTTAAAAGGATTTTATTTGAGGCGTCAAAATTGCGAAAAATATAGTCATAAATAAATCCTTGTTTCCGAAAAGGTTTTTGGGGCTTTAGATGGTTAAGATGAGGGGCGCGGAACTGGTTGAACGCGGCTTTAACGTGATCTAAAAGCTGGTCTGATCGCGCCTTGGTGGGGGCTGACGCAATAAGACGGATATTTACCTCGAATCCGACTTTTGAGGTTTTCTCTTCGATGGCTTGTAAAACCTCCTCATCGAGCGGAGCGAGTTTTGACGGGAATCCGCGACGTGTCTCCTCGTTCTCTTTCTTTTTCGGTGAAGCAAGATCCCCCACCATGCCCAAGGCCTTCCCAAATCCGAAGCTCGCAAGCGCGCTATTAAACGATGTGCCGTCCATCTTCATCTTGGAAGCAACCTTATGTCCCAAGTCCTGCCAGTTTGAAAACGCGGGGCGGAGTAGTATCTGGACTGCGGCTCCTTCGCCCGCGCTAATCTTGCTTAACGCAGTGGCAATGTCGCCCAAGGGGTCGGTTTCGAGCTTGGTGTATGTTTTAATGGGAAGGAGCTGCGAACGACCAAGGACCATGCGCGCGACAGATACTTCTGAATTTCTGCTAAAGATGTTGTAGTCCTCAATTCGCTCAACATGCGCTTTGGGGTAAAAACCGTGAATGCGTTTTTCCAACAAATCTTCAAATTTGCGCGGCACCGCAAGAAAAAATTTTACCTCTTCTCCCTGAGCCGCGATCTCGAACGCCAAATACGGCTGTTGATAGATAACGCGCTTCAAAAAATCATCCTCGCGAATAGAGGTGAGAGATGAATAAAGCTGTTCCATTACCGCGATCATTTCTTTTTCCTGTTTTTGCCCTTCTTCTTTCCTTTGTTCTCTAGGAAGCGTAACCAAAAACAGGGTCATATTGAGTGACCTCGTGATAATGGCGTTCCTCCCCCGTGAGATAAACCAGTACAAGAGCCACGCGCCCGCAGCACCGAACAGTATGAAAATAATATAAATCATAAATTGACCCTAACCAAACCTACCCGACTTCCATTCCGATTCAGGTATATCTTTCTTTGAGCGTGATAGCTCATGAAAATAGTCATGCAATCGCGGTCCGTCTATCGCTCTTTTATCTCTTCCTGTAAAGTCAAAGTTTCCCCGCCTGGTTAATCTTTCTAGCCGTTCTTGTGACTTTGTTTTTTCGTCTTGGCTGAGGGTTGCCCATTTTTCTTTTGCTTCGGTCATTTCCCGAAAATATTCTTCTAAATCTCCTAGTTCTTCAATGCGAGGCCCACGGATACTTCTTAATTCCGCATCCCTTTTTGAGCGAAGTTCTGTCAACCTTCTTATCATCACCCTTCTGTCTTGAATAGACACACTCTCATTTATCAGTTCAAAGAAGTATATATGGCTCTCGCGGTCTGCTGTCATGTCTGGCCCTTCTAATAACTGAAGTTCTTCTATCTCCTCATCAGTCAGAGAACCTTTTTCCTCGTGTGATTCTTTTTCTTCGGGGGCTTCGACTTCACTCTCCCCCCGATACTCCTCGGGCACCCCGCCTAATTGTTCCGGATTTGGCATAGTTTAAAAATGTTTGACCAATTTATAACTTAATTTCCTCGACCTTTCTGTTTCTATTATAGCATTTTTTTTGTAAACTGTAAACCTGAAAGGCAAATGAATCCTCCGCACCGCAGAGCGGTGCGGTATCCTCTATGCATGCATCACCCTCCTTCGCCAATGTGTGGATTTGGTTCAAATTATATCTCTTTCAGTTTTCCTCTTTCAACCAATTCTTTATACAAATGATCAACCAGCGTGTCGTGGAACGCATCAAGAATGTAGGGATTTTTGAGGGCGCGGGCGGTGTCGATCGAGTGACGAAGACCCTTTTTGAAGGCAAGGTCAACGAGCGCCTGGATCTGGCGTTCTTGAGGAAGGTCTTTAACCCGTTTTGCTTCTTCCTCGGCTTCCTCGGAAATCGGGGGGGCTGGGTGCGCTTGAGCGGTTTCCTCAGAAATTTCTTCCTGGGGAGTTTCCCCCGCTCCTTCCGGCCGGCGTTCTTCTTCCCGTTTTTCTTCCCGAGGATATTCTTCCTCGGGAGCGCGCCGAAATTCCTCCTCGATTTTATCCTTATAGTCTTGATATTCTTTTTTTGTTGGTTCTTCAGGCATAATTTTTATATTACACCACACTTCCCCGTGAACGTATGACAGTCATAGAATTGTCATATGACAGTCATAGAATTGTCATAGAATTAGGTTCGTCCATGATTTTAGTGATTAGTGGTTGGTGGTTAACTTTTTGGTTTATCTTGCTCGCGAATTCTATCTCTCAGCCAACAAAGACCCTTTTCTCCAAATTCCCGAAACGTGGTAAGACGCTCTCCTTTTTCTCCCCGTGGTATCGGCGATTTACCAAATGTTTTTTCTATAACACGTGCAAGCGGCAAAATCTCTCCGTTCATCATAGCACGGACAAAGACGCCGTGTACATCAGGAAGTTTAGGAAATTCCTCTGGGTTTTTCTCACTAATATATTCGAGGATCTCCACGTAGTCTCCCCTTTCATGCGAATAGCTTATAGTAAGCGCCGAGAAACCATGTTGTTTTCGAAATGCTCGATCAAATTCTCTTACTTCCGCAGATGTTGCATCCCGCGCTTGCATCTTCTCAAGTTCTTGGAGCGCTTCTTCACTTGCGACTGAAGACATACCCGCTGGTAAGTCGGTGGTGTCTAGCCACGATTTTACCTTTTTCACTCTTCTTGCCTCTTCCCGAAACGGAGCTCGTGAGTCCTCGGAAACAGTATCCAATGCTTCTCTTGTAAGGATGCTCGTTACCGCCTCATTAAGATCGTTAAATACCACTTTTTCCGTTCCTTCATAGCGGCGTCTTTGGAGGGGTCTTTTAAAGCCTGAGTGCATGTACCTTCTTCTCCATCCCGTGCGAGAAGTAAGGAAGAGCTTTCGGTACTTTTCGGGCATGAGATGAAGGTGGTGCGAGGCTTCGCCGTGCAGCACCTCATGGAACATGTTATCTGCTCGTGCTAGGTCCGATGGTTTGTCACGGATCTCAAGGTGGGGAAGGTAATTTGCTGATCCTGAAATAGCTTCTATCTCCTCATCGTCCTTCTCACCTTCTCCTCGAAGGAACTCCCGATGAGCCTCCTCGGGAAGAATATGGATGTATTCAGGGGGCACCTCAACCCATTCGAATCCATACTTTTTTCCAAGTTCTTTCCCGCGAAGATTTATATACGCAACACTTTCAAGATCCTCTTCTTTCTTTTCACGTTCCCCGGCAAACTTTCCTTTCGGGTTAAATTCTATTTCTCGAACCATCTCTCGAAACTCCCCAGATGGTCCACCCGTAACTTTAAATCTCGATGGATAAGGGGAGCGCGTCTGTTTTTCCTCTACTTCAGAGACGACATCAGAAAGCGGGGTGGTCTCTCTCCGTTCGACCGTCTCCTCTACTCGTTCGTGTTCCTCGCGCATTGCGCGGAGTTTTTCCTCCGGAATATTAAATTGTGATTCGTGATTGGGCATAATTTAATACGTTTTACTTGTACGCCGTTCTATTCTGAATACAAAAACTATCTGTCGCTCGACAGATAGTTCGTAGAAGATGCGCGATATGAACCGACTCTCTTGCGCCACACATCCTCGTCTCCTCTCATCTTCTGAATGTCGCCTGCGAACGGATCAATGGATAGAAGTTCGATGTTAACGAAAATGCGCTTTGCGTCTTTGCGCGGTAGCTTATCGAGTGTTTTAAAAACCGTTGGATCAATTTCTAAGCCCCAATTTGTCCTTGAGTTCATCTAGTGTTAAAACGTTGCCTTTTTCTCTTTCTCTTCTTGCTCTTGCTAAATCCCGTTTTTGGCTTGCCGTCGGCTTAAAAGTCCTGACTGATCTCTGCCAGATGAGAAATTTCTCATAGTCCTTCCGGGGAATAACCACCAAATCCCCTTTTTGAGCCAATTGTTTTGGTATGGTAATAACTTTCATATGCCTTTATTATAATTCGCTTTTCCTCTCAATGTCAATTTATCTGTACTCCTCCGGCACAAATTGTGATTCTTTGTCGGGTATGTGTCTAATTATGTTTACGTTCCCGTTACTCTTCGTATTTCCTCATCAGAAAGCGTAAATTCCGGCGGCATTGGTTTCCCAAAATAGGCCTCTCGCATGGCGGCTTGTCTCCTTGCCGCAGCGGAAAGCTCTATTCTTTCACCCGATTCTTTGAACTTCTCAAAGGTGCTTTTTACGCCGCTGAAAAAATCTCTGGCTTCCCTTGGAGAAAGCCCTCCCTGGCGGTCAATCCGTAAAAGTGTTTTCGAATCAAATTCTTCCCGGGGGTCGCCTCCGGACCGTTCCCATAGGTCACGCCATCCCTCAAACGCAAACTTAATTCCTTCCATCTCGGGCCTATTTTGAGCATAAAGCGCAAGAGTAGAAACCTCCTTAGAGAGAAGTTCTTCTTTTTCCTGCCTTACAACTATTGTGTTGTACCTCTCGGGATGCGGACCCCTTACCGTCCAACCAGAATCGATCCCGCCGTTCGTTCTGACCACACTCACCTCTTCTCCCGGCTCTATAAGACTTTCCCGTTTTCTCCTTTCTTCCTCCTCTTGGGCAATTTGTTCCATATGCCTTGATTCAGATTCCCCAAATAACATAGAGTTTAGATCCGCGGGAAAAATGAAAGACAAAAAATCGCACATCTTGTCCCCCAAACTCCCACGAACCCAT
>CAYJUS010000068.1:0-6217 GCA_964373435.1 uncultured Candidatus Saccharibacteria bacterium | reverse complement strand
GGTCCCACCACAATCACCGACCTTCCGGAATAATCAACTCGCTTTCCTAAAAGGTTCTGCCGAAAGCGGCCCTGTTTCCCCTTGAGCATATCTGCGAGGGATTTCAAAAGCCGCTTCCCCCCTTGGGTGGAGGTAACCGCCTGCCCCTTTCTCGCAGAATTGTCTATAAGAGCATCAACCGCCTCTTGCAGCATCCTTTTCTCGTTTCGCTTGATCACTTCTGGAGCGTTCAACTCTTCAAGGTGTTTCAAACGATTGTTTCGGTTAATCACCCTCCGGTAAAGATCATTGAGGTCTGACGTGGCGTACCTTCCCCCATCAAGCTGAACCATAGGACGAAGCTCGGGGGGAAGCACGGGAAGCTGTGTGATAAATACCCACTCTGGCCGTATTCCCGAACGGATAAACCCACGGACAAGCCTAATCCTCCGAAGCGTCTTCTCCCGATTTACGGATCCTGCCTTTTCAAGCTGTGTCTCAAGAATCTTCGCAAGCCCCTCAAAGTTAAGCCCTTCTACCACCTGCTTCAAAGCCTCTGATCCCGTCCCCGCATTAAACACATGCCCATATTTCAAGCTAAGATCGTAGTAATCGAGCTCCGTAAGAACTTGAAGCGGACGAAGATTGCGAAGAAAGTCCTCTTCCTGGTTGCGTTTTTCTTTCAGTTTCTTCCGCTGTGATTTTTCTTTAAGCGCCTTGAGCTTGGTCCGATACTCTTTTTCAAGCTCCTGAATAACCTGCTCCCGTGCTTCCGTATTTATATCGGTGACGATGTAACTCGCAAAATACACCACCTTCTCGAGTTGCTGAACTGATATATCAAGAAGAAGTCCCAATGTCGAAGGAACGCCTCGTAAATACCAAATATGACACACCGGAATAGCAAGAGAAATATGCCCCATGCGTTCGCGCCTGACACTCGAACGTGTAACCTCAACACCGCATTTGTCACATACAATTCCTTTGTAGCGTATGCGTTTATACTTCCCGCAATAGCATTCCCAGTCTTTTGTAGGACCGAATATTTTTTCACAAAAAAGTCCATCCTTTTCCGGACGCTGGGTTCTGTAGTTAATCGTTTCGGGCTTCGTCACCTCTCCATGAGACCATGCGAGGATCGTTTCTGGTGAAGCAAGTTTCAATTTTATTGCTTTGAAATCCGCTACTCTGCTCACGTTTGGGATTTAGGGTGTAGGGTTTGGGGTTTAGTTGCGCTATCGACTCTCCCCCTATCCGCTCTACCCTGCTTACCTTTTATCTATTATTCTTCTTACCCCTTGTTGCTTGTCTCTTGGTTTCGGCCCTTGTTGCGTATCGCGTATTACGTATTTCTTTGTTCTTTCCTGTTCTCCCCTGTTCTCCTCTCGCCTCTCGTCTCCCCCGCCTTCTTCCTCCGCCTCTATGACGGGCTCGACATCAAGTCCGAGAGCTTTTAGTTCGTTCGAGAGCACATAAAACGAGGCGGGAACCCGAGGAGGCTGAATATCACGTCCGCGGATAATGGATTCGTAAACAGCCGCGCGTCCCGGAACATCATCCGACTTATAGGTAAGCATTTCCTGAAGGATTGAAGCGGCTCCGTGCCCCTCCAGGGCCCATACTTCCATTTCGCCAAACCGCTGGCCTCCAAACTGTGCTTTCCCTCCCAGGGGCTGTTGAGTAATGAGGGAATAGGGGCCGATGGAACGCATGTGGATTTTATCCTCTACCATGTGAATCAGTTTCATCATATGCATATAGCCGATGGTTATCCTGTCCACAAAAGACTCGCCCGTATAGCCGTCATAAAGGGTAACCTTTCCATCTTCATCGACACCCCCTGCCTTTTTGAGCTCCGCTTTTATCTCGTCTTCGGTGGCACCGGAAAATACGGGGGTAAGCGCCTGGTAACCAAGATGCCGTGCTGCCCAACCAAGACTCGTTTCCAGTGTTTGACCGATGTTCATACGCGAAATCACGCCGAGAGGATTAAGAATCACTTCAACGGGCGTACCATCCGCGAGAAAAGGCATATCTTCTTCGGGGAGGATCTGTGCGATAACCCCTTTGTTCCCGTGGCGTCCCGAGAGTTTGTCTCCAACGGAAATTCTCCTCATGTGAGCAACCTCAATCTGAATCTGTTTGATTACACCCGGAAGCAACCTATCTCCCAGTTCCCGTGAAAAAATCTTCATACTCACCACCCTTCCTTTTTTCCCGTGAGGAAGAAGGAGGGATGTATCTTTTACGTCGCGTGCCTTTTCGCCAAAAATTGCGCGGAGCAATCTTTCTTCCGGCGTAAGATCTACTTCCCCTTTGGGGGAGATTTTGCCCACCAGTATATCTCCCGGTCCCACTTCGGCGCCAATTCGCACGATCCCCTCCTCGTCAAGATCCTTAAGTTTATCTTCACCTACGTTGGGGATATCCGGGGTGATCACCTCGGGACCCAGTTTGGTTTCACGTACATCGCAAGAAAAATCTTCAATGTGGATCGATGTGAAATAATCCTCCCGCACCACTTTTTCAGATATCACAATCGCGTCTTCAAAATTAAACCCCCTCCACGGCATGAACGCAACGAGCACGTTTCTTCCCAGCGCCAGTTGTCCATCGCTTGTTGCGGGTCCATCCGCAATGGGATCCCCCTTCTTTACTTTTTTCCCTTTTTGAACGATGGGTTTATGATTAATTGAAGTATACTGGTTCGAACGGGCAAATTTTCTTAGAGAATATGTCTTTTGTTTCCCTTTTTCTCCTTTTATCGTAATTCCCCGTGCATCCACTTTTGTCACCGTTCCTTCAAGGTCTGCAAGAATCACCTGTCCCGAGTCTTGCGCGGCACGTATCTCCATGCCCGTTGCAACCAAGGGCGGCTCCGGACGCACGCAGGGAACCGACTGACGCTGCATATTGGAGCCCATAAGCGCGCGGTTGGCATCATCGTGTTCAAGAAAAGGAATGAGGCTGGTTGCGATGCTTACAATCTGTTGGGGAGAAATATCAATGTAGTGTACCTCCTCGCGCTCAATAAAACTTGGCTCTCCTTTCACGCGAGCTTCTATGATCTTGTCGCGAATCATCCCCTCCGGCGTAAGCTCAATGTTCGCATGGACAATGTTGTACCGTTCTTCTTCAAACGCATTGAGATATTCCACATGACTCGTAACCCTTCCTTTCTCCACTTTTCGATACGGCGTTTCGATGAATCCAAACTCATTTACCCGCGCGTAGGAAGCCAAGTATTCGACGAGCCCAATGTTCGGCCCTTCCGGCGTCTGAATCGGGCAAATTCTTCCGTAGTGAGATGGCTGTACGTCCCGCACTTCAAACCCCGCGCGCTCACGCGTAAGGCCTCCGGGACCCATAGCAGAAAGACGGCGCTTATGCTCAAGTTCCGCAAGAGGATTTTCGTTGTCCATAAACTGAGAAAGCTGAGAAGAGGTAAAGAATTCTTTTACTGCTGCGATAAATGGTCTTGCGTTGATAAGCTGCGCGGGGGTCATCGTGTACACGTCAAGTGTTGACATCCTATCCTTTATAATACGCTCGGTCCGGGTAAGGCCCACGCGGAGTCGGTTTTGCAAAAGCTCTCCCACCGCCCGCACTCTTCGGTTGCCCAAGTGATCAATATTGTCGGGCCGCGCAAGAGGGTCACGAGAGAGACGAATGATTTCCCGCAGAATGTCGATGATATCGCCAAGATCCAATATACGATCCTGGGAAGAAATATTTCCGGTGTTTAATGCGCGCTCTTTATATTTCTTCGCTACCGGAGAAAGGTGCAGGCGCTGAGCCATTTTCCAGCGGCCCACGCGCGAAAGATCGTAGCGCGCGAGGTTGAAAAACATCGCTTCAAGTAACTGCCTTGCATTGTCAGCCGTTGCAAGATCCCCCGGCCGAATCCGTTTATAGATTTCCACTAATGCCTCTCCCTGATTTTTTGTGATATCGCGTTTTAATGTTTCGAGGATTGGATTCTCCCCTCCTTTTTTTTCGAAATCCTTAAAGTGCGCGAGAATGTCTTTTTCGTTCTCGAGTCCAAAAAAACGAAGAAGGGAGGTTGCCGCAATCTTCCGTTTCCGGTCCACTTTCACATAGATCGCACCATTGGGATCGATATCAAACTCGAGCCATGCGCCCCGATACGGAATTATTTTTGCACCAAAGAGCCGTTTCCCTCGGGTAAAATTCACGTTAAAGAAAACGCCGGGCGACCGAATGAGCTGAGAGATGACGACGCGTTCAACACCATTTACAATAAACGTCCCCCGCGGAGTCATTAGGGGGAAGTCTCCTAAAAATAATTCCTGTTCTTTAACCTCTTTTGTCTCTTTCACCTCGAGCTGGAATCGTACCCGAAGAGACGCTTCATACGACAGGTTTTGTTCCTTTGCTTCAATATCGTCCATCTTGGGTTCGTCAAGTCGAAAATCAACAAACCGCAGGTCAAGAAGTTTTCCGGTGAAATCCTCAATGGGAAAAATCTCCTTAAAGAGTTCCTTAAGGCCGTGATCCCAAAACCACCGGTGGGAGTTTTGCTGCAACTCAAAAAGATACGGCAGATCGAATGTTTTGCCGGTATATTTGGTGAAGTTTTTTACCGGAAGAGGCATAAACGAAAAATAACCCTTACGTAATAGGGTATTCCCCGCCCAAAGAACACGGTAATACTCTCCGCGATGCTTGAAGCGGGTAGGTTATATAGTTAACGGAATGATCGAGGACTCAAGGGGATAATAGAGTAGATTGGTGACTAGGAACCAGTGAGGATGTCGCCCCTCACCACTAGCCCCCATTCACTAACCAACAAGTTGTAAGGTGTGTACTATCGCCTTTGCAATCCTGCAACTCGTTGCCTCCTTCGCCTCATCGCACAAAACATGAATTTTTCGAACATTCCCTACTCTACTCTTTTTAAAAATTTTGTCAAGAGCAAAAATCACCTTGTCTCCGCGTGCAAGGTGAATCTGGCAGTGATCGTTCGACGAAGTTGGTACGTCTAGGGTAATTATCGAGATAACACCTCCCTACCTCCCCTCCTCTTCGGGTGGAGAAGATTGGGTAAGAAGATCAAGCTCTCGTTTGATTTGATCTTTTGATAGCCCCAAATCAGAGAGTTGTGCGCTATCGAGTGAATCGTAGTTTGCAAGCACCTGATTCAAAAGAGTTTGAGCCTGATTGGCGTCATCCCGGGCACTATATACTTTGGCAAGGTTATATAGTGCAGCCGCGTAATCACGTTTGAGATTTAACGCGAGGAAGAAATTTTGTTGTGCCTGTTCGGAATCATCTTTAAATCGTAGGTGGATAAGTCCCCGTAAATTTGGATAACGGGGATTGAAAGGATCAAGAAGGATCGTGGGCGAGAGTTGGCTTGCGCGGGAATAAGACTCGAGCGCAATGTCTTCTGCGCCCTTTACGCTAAAACGGCTGGCGAGAACGAAAAAGACATTTCCCCTTGTTTCCCATACGAGTGCGTTTCGAGGCGAAAGATTTACCGCAGCGTTTGCCTCATCCCGCGCGGTAACAAGAAGCGTAAGGAGGTCGCGCTGTTCGTCCTGCGTAAGATCCTGTTTCTGGCCCGCAAAATTGAGCGCGGAGGAAACCGTAATATTAGCTACGTTCATCCGATAGAATTCGTTTTGCGGGAATAGACGAACGGCCCCGACGGAAGAGGTTACCGCATCTCCAATGGTCTTAGCGCTCAAGCTTCTTTTAAAAGAGGCGTCTGCAAGGACATATTTCCCTTCAAAAAGGAAAAAGATTAACACAAGAATGCATACCCCCCCGAAAAGAACCCAGGAAAGCATCTCTCCGCGCTTTTTTCCTTTTTCTGCCACCCATCCTTCGATCACCGGAACCGCAGCAAGCGAGAGTCTTACCGAGCGCACAAGATCGCTTTTCCTCCAAATCCCAAGAATCCCAAAGGAAAGTCCGAGGAACAGCCATAAAGAAAGCATGGTTGCCGTTGCGCTCGTGGTAAAAAGAAGAGAGAGAACACCGTTCGCGATTCCCAAAACCACTCCGAGGAAGAGAAGGGTTTCTTCGCCTCCTTTTCGAAAAAGCTCGCGCGCAAAACGACGCAAGGACCATAAAAATACCAAGAAAAATGCAAATAAGCCGATAATGCCTATGGTCGATACAAGCTGAAAAATCTCGTTGGATGCACGCGAAAATTTCCAACTCCAGAAGGGGGTAGTATTAAGACCGAGAGGACGAAAGCTTGCGAAATCGT
>CAYJUS010000067.1:0-6228 GCA_964373435.1 uncultured Candidatus Saccharibacteria bacterium | reverse complement strand
ATCTCTGTCGATGGATCATCAGTTACTTTACATATTTACCCTGAGCAAAATCGAAGGGCGATATGTAAAGACACAACAATGTCGACTGGGATTGAAGTCTGCAACGATTCGGCCGAGCTCGTTTATGAGCCTTGCCGAAAAGTTGCGATTTTAATTCTATAGTGGTTAGTCGTAACACGAAAAACACGACCTATCCGCCTTCGTTTCTCCGGACTTCGGCGAGGCGATATCGGGACAGCTATAAAGGGTACTGCAACAAAGAAGACTGTTTTAGAGAACGGTCTTTTTTGTTTTTCTTTTAGCTTTAATTCGTGGTATAATATCTCTACAATCGTAATTTCTGTAACCTTTGTGGCGGGAGAAGGAAAGCGGGCCGATGGCGTATCTTCCCTTTTTGCGGCCAGAAAAGTTTTAATAATGAAAAAAGTTTATATCGGCATTTTACTCTCGCTCTTTATTTTTTCCGGGGCAGGACTACCCGGGTTTGAACCGGCTTCAAGCCAGGTGGCGCTAGACGTCTCTCTCCAGTTAACGTATCCAAATGGGGGAGAATGCTTTACTCCGGGGCAAACCGTCACTATTACCTGGATCGGTTCGGGGTATGACCACGTCGCGATTGGATACCGGAAAGAGAGCCAGGGGGCGCCTCTTCCCTATGCTCTTGCGCCGGCAGATTGGAACATTGCGCATCCCGCATTTGGTTCTTCCTACAATTGGAATACCACGGGTTTGGCCGAAGGGGTTGCATATAAGGTCTGGGTGGAGGGTCATAATGCGGCTCATACGACCGTGGGACTCGCAGATTCTTCGAACTCCGCATTTGGGTTTGCAAAGACGTGTGATGCGGCAGGCAACACCCCTCCTGCGACCGATACTACGCCACCCTCCATTTCTAATGTCCAGCAGACTAATATTACAAGTTCGGGCGTCATCATCACGTTCATCACAAACGAGGTAAGTTTTGTAAAGATAGAATACGGTCTTAGTACGGCCCTCGGGAGTTCAACCAATTTGACGGCCACCGCTCAGACATCGCACTCCGTGACCCTTTCGGGACTGCAGGCCGGGACTACCTATATATATAAGGTAGTTGCGAAAGACGCTGCAGGAAATTTTGGCTTTTCCGCCGGACATACTTTTATCACCGCCGCCGCAACGACGCCCCCGCCTTCTCCTACCGACACTACTTCGCCTGCCGTCAGTCTTTTTGAGCCATTGAGCGGAGCCATCGTATCGGGAACAATCATCCTCAAAGCAAATTCATCCGACAATGTGGGAGTGAGCAAGGTAGAGTTTTACAAGGGGACAAGTTTTCTTCTCGGAAGCGATTTTGTAAGTCCCTATGAATATAGCTGGGATACAACACAAGTTCCGAACGGAACGTACGCGCTTTTTGCAAAAGCGCATGATACGAGCAATAATTCCGCGGTCTCTTCCTCGGTTTCTGTTACGATTTCTAATTCCAGCTCGACCCCACCGAACGACACTACCGTGGTTCCGCCTCCCCCGCAATCATCACTAGAGACCGCAACGCTTACGGGAAAGATATTTGATCCCGATCTAAAGCCGCTTGGGGGGGTATATATAAATGTTCACACCCAAGATCATTCTATATTTTTCAGCGGTCCTCTTTCTGGAGCCGACGGTTCTTACACCATTGCGGCTATTACACCGGGGACGTACGCCGTAAGCACATATCCTCCTCAAGACAGGCCGGATGTTATTGCGCCGGATCCCGTCACGCAGACGTTTGTTGCGGGCGGGACCGTCACAAAAGATTTTCTATTTACTCGTTCCTCAAAAATTCTCAAAGGGAGGGTCCTTGCAGAGGACGGGGCGCCCGTGGTTGATGCAATGGTGTGGGCGTATAACGAAACGACGAACTTAGGAAAATCGGCCGATGTTGATTCCCTTGGTAACTACTCGCTTAGTCTTAAGGGCGGTACGTGGAACGTAGGAATCGAGCCAAAAGACCGTACGAGCGCGCGGTGGTCATATAGTAAACCCGCAGAAAAAGTGATTTTCTTGGATGATGTTACATCCGAGACAAAAATTCTCAATTTTACCGTGACCAAAACCGATTCCTTTGTAAAAGGAAGATTTGTAAATCCGAACGGCACCGCTCCCGACCCCGCAAAAGTATCTTTTGGGCTGCGAAGTACCGCGGGGCATGAAGTGTTCGCACAGCTTTCTGCAACAGGAATTTTCAGCACCGCGGTACCCGCGGGATCATACGAAGTGAATATCTGGGTGAACGACCCCGCGGTAAAGGCGCCCAAGCTTCCCCCTGTTTCTGTGGCATCGGGTGCTACGGTTGATCTCGGCATTATCACGCTTATTAGCGTATCGGATCACATCAAGGGAAGGGCTAGTACTTTCGAGGGAACGCCGCTTTCAAACATCCGTGTTGTCGCATGGATTCCGGACGGGCAGGGATTTTCAGAAGTAAAAACCCTTTCCACCGGAGAGTATGATCTTCTGGTAACTCCGGGGACGTGGGAGGTACGGGTAGAGCCGGATCCCGCGCTCTCCTACACCTATACCGGAGAGCCGCGAAGGGTTGCGGTTACGAGCGGTGTTACTGCAACCGGAGTTAATTTTATCCTCACGTTGGCGAACGCAATTATTTCGGGAAAAGTGGTAAATAGTTCGGGCGTTCTCATTGAAGGGTTCTATGGTTTTGCGTATGCGCTTGACCCCCTTAAACCGGCATCTTCTGGCGGGGGAGGGCCAATCGAGCGAGGGCGTTTCACATTTAAGGTTCCCGCAGGTGCATATAAAATAGGGGTAGACGTACCGCCGGGATCCGAATGGAGCGCGGGGTTGCCTCAATCAATAAGCGTTGCTTCTGGTCAAACGGCAAATGTGGCGATCACTCTTCGTTCAAACGATGCGAAGATTACCGGCACCCTCCGCGATGCGTTCGGGAGCCCCGTAAAAGGAGTATTGGCGGAAGTGTTTGCGGGAAATGAACAGGGGGCATGGCAGCGAGGGGAACTGGATACGGTAACGGGCGTCTATACGATAAAAGTATCCGCAGGAACGTGGCATGTGGGGGTGCACGTGGATTCTTCCCTTGGGTATGTATCTCCCGGAGAGTCCACTCTTATTACGATTACGTCCGGCCAAACCCTTACGAAGGATTTGCTGCTTATAAGGGCTGTATCAACCCTGAACGTGACAGTACGTGATCCCGACGCAAATCCGCTTCCGAATGCATGGGTTTCAGTGGACAAAGTGGGTTTTTCAACGGGTGAGAAAGTAAATCCGGAAAATTTTAGAGGCGTATTTGTTACCGGCGGATCCACAAATTCACAGGGGATAGTTTCCCTTCGTGTTCCTCAAGGAACCTTTTTCATTCACGGATTCACGACGCCAGAAAAAGGGTTTATTAACCCAAAAGAAGTAAAGGTGCTTATAGATAAAGAAGGGGATCGCGTCGATGTTATCTTGCAATTTAGAAAAGCCTCATTCACTCTTTCCGGGCGGGTCCTCTTAAACAACGCGGGGGCGGAGGCATTTGTGTGGGCGTGGTCCGACGGCGGAGGGTATAGCGAGACACGTTCTTCTTCAACGGGAAGTTACACTCTTTCTGTTACCGGAAACGATCGATGGCATATAGGAGCCGACAAATACACAATCGATTCAAGAGAAAAATACTACTCTTCGGAACATCTCGTGAGCGTGGGAGAAAACTCGGTTTCGGGTCGGGACATCGTTCTTGTGAAGTCTTCTCTCGCTGTTCCCGATTCTGTCTCGAAGACCGTAGGCGCAACTGAAGTTCAAGCGGTGTCGTTGGAAGATGGCGCAAAAGTCGTAGTTCCTGCAAATTCTTTCGGGACTGCGGGAAATGTTACCGTTGCTCTAACCCCTACGACGGAATTAGCGAAACAAGGAATCGCACAGGCGGTAGGAGTTGGGTATAATATCGAAGCCCGTGACGAGTCGGGCCAACTCGTGAAAAAACTAAACTCCGCGCTTACCGTCACGCTTCCTTATACGGACGCCGCGCTTAAAGAAGCAGGAGTCAATGCGGACGATTTGAGCGCTGCATTTTGGGACGAGACGGTCTCGACTTGGAGAAAGCTTGAAAATGCGGTGAACAATAGGGCGAATAAACGAGTTACCGCGACCATTGATCACTTGACGCGCTTTGCGCTTATCGCGCCTGCCGTAGCCGCGGCTCAACCTTCTTCTTCTCCCGTTCCCGACGGGACACCCCTTGTCGAAAAAGTGGTAACATCCGCTGAAAACCTGCGGGAAGGGGATTTAATTAGGGGGCCCGACGGGATTAAAGTATACATCATCAACGACAAAGGGTACAAACGTCACATATTTAACCCCGTCATCTTTAATATGTATGGGCATCTTAAGTGGGGAAACATCAAAGAGGTAAGCCAGGTTACCCTTGATCTTTATGCTGTCTCCGATTTGTATCGGGCCGATATTGATCCAAAAGTGTATTCGCTCGAGGAAGTTAATGAAGCGGCTGGCGTTGCGATCAAGCATTGGCTAGACATGACGCCCGAGAGGTTCCTTGGAGCGGGATACAAGTGGCAGCAGGTCTTTACGGTAAATGAGAAAGAGCGGGATTACTACGAGACGGGTAACCCTATAAAATAACGGGTTCGTAGATTCTTGATGCGGGAATGAAACTAAAACTCCGGGAAAAGTTTATTGTAGTGTTTGTCGCGCTTTCGTTAGGGACCATTGTGTCTATGGGAGCGGTGATTGTGGTTTTGGTAAGCGGCGTTCAGGAGAACGCCGTTTTTGACTTGGAACGCCAGTTGATATCTCTTAAAATCAGGGAGAGCGAAACATTTATTCAGGATATCCGCGGACTTTCCCGTTACAAAATTGAACCGTATTATGACAGCATTTTGAAAATCTCGGACACAAGCCGCGATTTTCTTGTGCGGGGGGTGCTCGAAGAAAATGCTTCCGTGGAAGACGTTGCGTTGTTAACGCTTGACGGCGCCGAAGTATTCCGCAGATCGCGCGGGCGCCAAACTCCTTTTACGATTCCGGAGCTCGAGGATCCGTCTTTTTTACCTCGTTATACAAGCGAAGCGCTAGAAGGAGCGCGGGAGAGGGGAGAATACCTGAGTCCATTTTACTACGAAGGGGATATCCCCAAAGCAACATTGGCTTTCCCCATACTTAATGAGAGCAACGAGGAGGTGGGAATTTTGCGCATCGTCCTAAACCTTTTCGACCTTAAGAGGATTGTCGCGCGCGATCGGCTCGGCCAAAATGAAGCGGGCTATGTGATCGCGGTGGATAAGGAAGGAAATGTATTTTCGCACTCAAGGAATCGGGGATCTTTTGAAAACAACGCGTTTTTATCTTCATCAAGCTATTCGATGGTGGAATACCTAAAAGGCGTTCGGGGGATTCCCGATCTTGAACGCGAAGCCGAATATACGAACGTATTCGGTGAAGAGGTGATGGCGCTCGCACGAGTAAGTCCCACGCTTGACTGGGTTTTGATTGCCGAGTGGCCCCGGGAAGACGCGATGGAGGTGGTGCGCGATGTTATCGCGCGGACTATCCTCTTTGCTCTCATCGCATTTATCGCGATCGTCTTGATTACGGTTTTGCTTATTCGACGGGTGACAGAGCCTCTTCGCGAGCTTTCGCGCGGGGCAGACATCATTGGGAGAGGTCGTTTCAGCCACCGGATTAAAATCAAAACCGGAGACGAAGTGGAGGAACTCGGAAACGCCTTCAATGAAATGGCAAAGGATTTGAAAGAGCTTGAGCGGCTTCGCGAAATTGAAATCCGCGCAAAAGCCTTGAAAGAGACGCTGGAACGTGAGCAGCAGCTCTCTCGTCTCAAAGACACGTTTATCGCAACCGCATCTCACCAATTCCGCACCCCGCTCTCCGTCATCCGGTGGTCGATCGACATGATTTTTTCTCAAGGTGCTCGTCTTTCTATTCCTTCCGTAAAAGAACAGTTAAAAGACATTTTTGACAACACCATGAAGCTCGTCGTAATTGCGGACGACCTTCTTACAGTTGCAGAGTTCGGGCTGGGAAGCTACCAGAAAAGAAATACCAGCGATTTTGAAATTGCGGGAGAGGTTCAACAAGTCGTAAAGTCATACCAACAGCAATTGGAAGAGAAGAAGATCAAACTCGATTTTACGAAGCCAAAAGAGAAGGTAGTTCTTAGGGTCTATGCGCGCGCACTCCATGCGGTAATAATAAATCTTATCGATAACG
>CAYJUS010000066.1:0-6260 GCA_964373435.1 uncultured Candidatus Saccharibacteria bacterium | reverse complement strand
GGTATACCCCAGAGATTCCTCGTAGGAGAGCTCGGGTATTTCCCGAAGCGGAGGACGGAAGATATTAACCCAGGGGTTAGCTTTTTCTACCGGCAGCTTAAGGTTCAGCACAAAAAATTCTTCCATGCCCTTAAGCGCCGCCCCTCCCCCGGAAAGAAGGATTCTCCCTATGGAAGGGGGCTTTTCGGGCTTGGTTAAGTGTTCGTGTTTCGCATGGGTCCCATAAAACTCAAGGTACCCCCTTACTTGTTCAATAAGATCCGTCATCCCCGGAACCAGGCACTCAAAGACGCGTTCCCCTTCGCTTCCTTTTTTAAGGAAGCCGTATGTTATTTTGAGTTTCTCTGCCTCTTCCGCCCCTATCTTGAGCTCTCGTGCAATGGTACTTGTGAAGGAGCCGCCCGAGATTGGGAGAGACGAGGTAAAACGAAGCGTGCGACCCGAAAACACAATGAGGCTGGTTCGGGATCGGCCCAAATCAATGATGAGGGCGGGCTTTTCGCTCTTGTCTCCCGCGATGACGCTCCGCGCAATCGCAACGGATTCTACCTCAAACGCTTTTGGAATAAGACCCGCTTTTTCGATCAACCTCACATACTGATCAACGAGCGCGCGGGGAACCGCAATGATAAGAACATCAAAATGATCCAAATGGTTTTCAATTGGCTGAATAACCTGCCAGTCAAGGTACACTTCCTCAATGCTCATGGGGATATTGTTTTCCGCTTCCCATTTCACTGCCTCTCTCACTTCTTCCGGTTTCATCTTCGGAAGCTGTATCACCCGAATAAATGCTTTTTCTTCCGGAAGAGAGGCAACGACGTACCGGCTTCCAAGCCCCCGCTCTCCTACCCTCTGCAGAGCCTCCCTAAGGATCGGGAGCAGTTTCCCTTCTTCCACCACCTCGCCGTTCGTGAGAATTCCTTCGGGAATGGAGGAAGAGATGAAATTTGCGAGCTTCCAGTACTTTACGTCTTTTTCAAGAGAAACGATCTTCAGGGAAAAATCAGAAATATCCAGCCCGAACGCAGGGGGATCGATCTCGTAGAATGATTTTTGGAAAAACTTAAACAAAAAGGTGGTTAGTGCTTAGTGGCCGACGTCGTTCTGGTCAATAGCCACTGACCACTACTCACTAGTAGCTTTCCTCCCATATAAACGTTTGGCCCCCCGTAGGACCCCCGGTAAATAGGGCGTCCGCAAGCCCCTGCTCGTATACTAAGACTGCGTTCTCTTCAAGACGAATTTTACGCGCAACGAGCTCGCTTATCGTAACGTTATTATGCACATGAATTAAACCGTCAGGAGCATAGAATATCGCGCCCGTTGCGTTGTTGTGCAGATCCATCGCCGCATCGTGGTGGGTGCAACCGCCTATCGCAAGCCCCACGCAATTGTTAGTAGTAAGAATCATGAGATAACTTCCTTGCTGGCCAGATCCGCGAAATTGACTGTTATTTTTGACGTGGAGCCATCCGTCGCTCAACAAGATGCCGCTGAATGCGCCGTAGCTGGGGCCAAGCTGGACAGTGGAACCGTTGTCGATATCAATGTTCCCCTCTACCCACACCGTCCCCGTAAGGAGAAGGGTTTGGTTATTTGTCATGATGAGATCACCGGTAATCCTTTTGGGGCCGAGGCTCGTAGTCGCGCTACCCGGAGGAATATAGTTTCCGGTTATCACGCCGCCTGCTTGTGCTTCGTTTTTCCAGTCCGTGATCTGGGTATCACTAATGGGAAAAGGCAGGGGGTTTAAGGGTGCGGTGGGGGTGGTGCGACTTCCGGCAACGGTACAGCTGGTATCGGTATTATACCGCGCGTTTCCGCCTATCGTACAGTTTTCCATCGCGGGGACGTCGATATTCCCTCCTACCGTAATCGCCGAGAGCTTGTGGGTAGCTCCTCCAAGCCAAATCCGAAAATCAAAATCTCGCGACGCGTCCGTCCATACCGGAGTTCCCGCATCCCAATCGGGGCTGTACATTCCTCTCCCCGCCGCATAGCCGTTTCCCGTGTCTGAACCCGATGCGAAATATTTGCTTGCGTTATTCGACGCATCAATCACTATCCAATACGGCGTTCCTCCGTCGAGCGGGGTTGTCGCGCCCATCGAAATTTGCGTCCAGCCGAGCGAGGTAGGAACGGTTGATGCAGAAATAGTTACGCTCTGAAGAACCGTTTTTGAAGGCTTGCCGTTATTGTCTGTTACGATCTGTATTACCGGATTATTAGGATTTCCGATTCGCCTCCAATAGAGCCAGACGCTATGAAGCATAGAGTTTGTTGAGGGAACAAACTGCTGGGCAATATCTTCCTGCGGATCGCTCTGACCAAAGACGAATTCGCTGGTAAAAACTTCCCACGCCTGATCGTTTTCAATGATGGAAGAATCCCGGGCTATAAAGATATCGTTCGCAATACAATAAGGATTGGGACACTGGTTGATACCGGGTCCCACAATGCTGCCATTCGACCATATAGACCCCGCAACACGGGAATTATTTTCCATCTCAAGACCTAAATCGCCCACCTGAACGCCGTAATTAAATTCTACTTCAGAGGTTGAAGTGGTGCGAATAGAAACCGTACGGACGCGATTGCTTACTTCGCCCCGGGAAGTAAAGTTATAGCTCCCCCCAACTTGAGAAAAGTTTCTTGTGCTCACTCCTGCTCCCACGACAAGGGTGCTCGGGGAAGGGGGCATTTGAAGCGAAACCGTACGTGACCGAAGAAGCAGGTCCTCAACCCCCCCCTCTGCGACGTAATAACTTTTAACCGACCAGTCGAGATTCCTTGTGGTGCGGGTGATGTGAGCACCCACCAACGTCAAAGATGCGGTAATCAAAAGCGCAACCACCAGAATCACGAGCACAAGGACTATTGCTGCCTGCCCAGTGCTACTACTTCGAATATTTCGGCCCTCGGTAGTCGAAGAATTGTCCTTTGGAAGCGGTAGAAATGCCTCCGGAAGAATGGTGCGGAGAAAAAAACCGAAACGCTTTATTTCGAAGTTGTAGCACTGGGCCTGCCCAGTGCTACTACTTCGAATATTTCGGCCCTCGGTAGTCGAAGAATTGTCCTTTGGAAGCGGTAGAAATGCCTCCGGAAGAATGGTGCGGAGAAAAAAACCGAAACGCTTTATTTCGAAGTTGTCGCACTGGGCCTGCCCAGTGCTACTACTTCGGAATTCACCAGCCCGATTCTTTCCCGGGCATTGCCCGTTGAAAACGTTTCTATCGTTTTCTATGGGTAGGGGGGTGCTGTTCAACGAACCGCAATATCCGAAGTTGTCGCACTGGGCCTGCCCGGGATCTTTTTGGTTTGAGGGGTTTTTTTTCATGGTCATAACGTGCATCTCGTTCATGTCTTAGTATGCGCCGCGGATTGAGGCGGACGAGACAAGGGTTTTTTCGACCTGAAATTCGAAGCGCGACGTTCCCTCGCGATACCCCAGCGTAAGGTCTATCTGCAGTAATTCGGCAAGACCTGCGGGATCAAAGTGTCTGAACACAAGGTTTTTCACCTCGACCCGGTCGGAAAGAAGCGGAAAGGGATTTTGCCCCTCGCGTTTTATAAGAAGCTTGCCATTGTCCATATAAAAATCAATGAACGTTGAGGTTTCATCTGCTGGCATATTGAGCCGCGTCTCGAGACTTATTTGGCCGGGGTGAGACCCGAGCGCGCTCGTCGGAACGTATATGTCCTCTGCAGATTTTATCTCCCGAATCATATAGTTCACTGCTTCGCGAACGTTGGTTGAAATTTCCCGTTCCACACGGAAACGCGTATAGGTCCTCATAAGTTGAATCATTAACGTCACCGTAAGCATAAAAACCACGGAAACAATTCCTACGTAGACCAGCATCTCAACCAAGGTAAATCCTACACTTAAAGAGCGCCGGCACGAAGCGCCAGAATACGAAGTAGCACTTTTTACGTGTGGGATAAACCCTTTTTCTTTGGAATAAGGGATCATAAATCTTGATTCTTGATCCTAGTTAAAAAGGAAGTTTGTCAGATAGGTAACGATCTCATAGCTCTTTGCCCCCGTTCCCCCCCAGAACACCCGCACCTTTACTTCGCGGGTATTCGGATCTTCGGTTCCAGAAGGCGCGATGTCGTCAGTCGCATCGTTACGGAACACTCTGCCGAAACGCACCGTGCGCGTGTAAAGACCGCCAATAAGGCCGGGGTCGGTAGTCGAAAGCACCCATTGCGAACTCGAAACTACGGGGAAATAATCGGTATCTAATAAAAGTGGGTTGATAGAAGAAGACCAGCTTTGGTCACGGAGAAGCCGCACCGCCTCCATTCCTTCTTCGGCAAGATAAATGGCTCGTGTGCGCTCGTCCGATTCGCGCTGGAGCCGCACGCCTAGCACCACAAGCTGAATAATACTAAAGAGCGCGATGGTGATGATTGTAACCGAAATAACGATATCGATAATACCAACGCCTTGTTCATTGTTTTTAATTCCTAATTCATACTTCATAGTCCACACATCTTGTCTTATTGCACCTGCATTGTCCCCCCGAAAGGACCAAGGGTGATGGTTCCCCCGGCGCTATAACTTGTGATAAGTTTCCCGTCCACCGAAATATTGACTGCCCGCGTGTTCTCGTCACGCTCGCGATGAACGGAAAGAGTGGTGTTAAACGAATCCAGAAGATGAGTGTGGATCCGCATCGTTTGGCCCGAGCCGCTCACGCTCACGGTTCCCGACCAGTCGAACTTTCCTCCGTTGATATAATTTTGAATCGGGATGTTTTCGGTTACGTTCGGGGAGCCGGGAAAAAGAAGTGTCATGGTAGTGGAACTTGCCATGCTCCACCCAAGGATGTAGTGCGCGTGACGCGTATCGGTAATTCGCGTCCCGATCTCGGGGATAACGCTTCCTGCGTTTGCGACCTGACCCGGTGAGGCAACTGTGAGTGTTCTTGAACGCGCGGGGTCTCCCTTTACCCTGAGTATAATTGTTCCGGTCTGCGCGGCTCCACCCGTAACCCTTTGGTAAATGACGTCGTCCCCTCCCCCGAGCGACCAACTCACGAACTCGAGCGTTGTGGGGAGAAGATGTGTTTCGTTGGTACTTGCGCTCGGATCATAGGTTCCTCCCCGAAACAAAACATATCGGTCGTTCTCGAAATGGACCCCGTAAACGGTATCGCTTTCTGACGCCAGCGTACGGGTCTGGGCAAACTGGAGGGTAGAAAGCGTGTTTCTTGTCACGCTCTCGAGATCAACATTCTCCCGAAAGGTTTTGAGCCCCACGAGCACTATAAGCGAGAGGATAGAAAGGATTGTAATAACAATAACGAGTTCAACGACGGAAACGCCTCTCGTGTTGTTTTTGTTCATATTTTGTTCATAAATGAATCGAGGGATTGTTCTCCAAATTGCTCGTCAGATACTTCCGAGCATAGAATACATAGGCTGGATCATGGAAACCGCGAAAAAGCCGACAACCGCGCCAATCATCACCATCAAGATCGGCTCGATAACGCTTGAGAGGTTCCGCGTGATATTCGAAACCTCCGCCTCATAAAAATTTGCGAGCCGCTGCATGATTTCCGCAAGCGCTCCCGTCTCCTCCCCCACCGCTACCATCTGAACCACGATGGGAGGGTAAAGTCGGGAATAATCTGCAAGAGACTTGCTAAGCGCTTCTCCTTTTTTCACTTTTTCGATGGAAGAAACGATCGATTCTTTATAATAGTGGTTCGTGAGAGTGCCCGCGAGAATTTCAAGGGAACGCACGATGGGAACGCCGCTCTTTGTAAGAGAGGAAAGGGTTCTGGCGAAGCGCGCCGCATTGACCTTTTTGGTAATGCCCGCAATCAGAGGAAAGCGGAGGAAAAGCCAATCAAGAACATGCTTTCCCTGTGTACTCGAAAAGGCTGTCTTCGCAAGAACGCCCAACACCGGGATTGCCCCCAGCACCAAAAGAGTATTTGTAGCTAAAGAATTTCCTATGAAGATAATGATTTTTGTGGTGGGGGGGAGCTCCACTTCGAGCTCCGCGAACACTTCGGCAAGCCGCGGTATAACCAAAATCATCATTAAAATTCCGATTCCGATCATCACGGTAATAATAATTACGGGGTAGAGCATCGCGCCCCGCACCTGCGAGACAAGTTCGTGATCCTTCCTCATCTGGCTCGCAAGAACTTTCAACACCTCTTCCATGGTTCCCTACTCTTCCCCCACACGCACCATACTCACGAAATCTTCATTAAACTCTCTCGGGTGGCGAGAAAAGA
>CAYJUS010000065.1:0-6279 GCA_964373435.1 uncultured Candidatus Saccharibacteria bacterium | reverse complement strand
TGCATGCCTTATCCACGCCGCCAGCGTTCATCCTGAGCTAGGATCAAACTCTCAATGTAAGCAGGCGGTAAATAATGTATGGCGAATTAGACCGCCATGCGTTTTACTGCCTGCAGTAATAGACCCGCCTCCGTCGCGTCAGACGCGACTTTAACGAGGTTGCTCCATTTTGCAACCCTTCGATAAACTCAGGGACAAAATGGGCATCGGGACAACTATAAAGGGTCCCATTTTTCTTTCCGGTGTATCGGAATCAGAAAAATGAGGATTGAGCACATACATACGTTATGTGCTCTGATATGTCTTTCTCATTGTCAAAGGCCTTGCTCTTTTCATTAAAATAGAGCCGTGAAAGCGGCCTCGCCGACACGCCGCTCTCATAGCCCTATTTTTTTCTCACTTTGTCTCGATTGTTATTTTTACTTTGCCATAACCTATTATATTCTACTCGTTGTGAATTCTTTGTCAATACCCAATAAAAATGAAAACCGGTTTACACCGGTTTTTTGTGAATTTTGATAATCGCAACCCGTTGAAGAAGGAGCGCTTTCTTGATAGACGCAATATCTTTACGGGCATGCACCAGCGTTTTCCATGAAAAGAACTGTTCAGCGAGGTGAAAATCAGAATCTGCAACATAATGAAGTCCCTCCTCTTCAACCTTTGTGTAGAGAGTGTTCCCGTTCCCAATCTCCCAGAGGTCAATACGATCTTTAAAAAAAGAGCGGCGATTCCAGACGTGAAACACGTATCCCCGATCGGGGGCATGGGGGAGATAATACGGGTGTGCCACGATTGCAATTGCTCCCTGGAGGTGAATTTCCTCGATAATCTCTTCTGCCGAAAGATTCGCATCAACGGGTTCTTTAAGGTCAACGGCAACAATGTGAAACCCCCGGATGTAGTTCGTAATTTCTGCGCCCCGAATTACCACCATGCCATACGCAGCGCGCGCGTATTCTCTTGCCTTCTCTATCTCCTTTGAATACCAATCCCAATCCTTGATATGTTTTCCTTCCTGGTGCCGCGCCTTTCCGTGATCGGAAACGGTGTCATACAAATGATCCGCAATATTTACAACCTCAACGCCGCCCTTCCCAAAAATATCGATAACGTCGCATAGAGGCACTCGTCCATCGCTCATTTTGGTATGCACATGAAAATCGGAAAGCAGCCACTTCATCGTTATCTCTCCCTACGCAACTCAAAGAACAAATTATATCTTCTTTAAAACATACAATAAACAAAAAAGCTAGAGGATGTTTTTCTCTAGCTTTTATAAGAAAGAGGTTCAAGGGAAAGCACCTCTTTGGTGTCTCTCTGAATATCGCCTTTATTAAAGAGTATCGGATGCAACGCAAGGGAACGCCACAGGGAAATCTGATCGCTAAAATACTTGCTTCGGGGCTGTCCCGAGTTACCGGTAGAGTTAACCGTCCAATGCGTAGAAAGATCACCAAGATCAATAATATGACGGTAGGAAACGACGGATGCGCTACAGCTAAAGGGGGCGACGGGATCATACGAGGCCTGAGGAATAGTATTGGTATCCCCCCCAATGGGATACGGCCCTCTGTTAAATATCCAGCGAAGGAGCTTGTTGCGGCCCAAGACATGCGGGAATGTTACGGTGTGAATTTCCCCCCACTGCCACTTCTTTTTGTCTTTTCCGATGGCAGAACGAAGATAGGAATATGCTTCCTCAAAACTTTTACGAATAATGTCTTCCCGAGTAACTCCGTTGCCAAGCGGCCAGTCCGGAGGAACGGTTCTCAAGAGTCGCGTGAGGTTTGAAGAAGCCCGAAACCCCAACGCGTTAATATGCGCCATGTCATGAATTCCTTTGCCCATGTAACACTCGAGAAGCTCTCCAAGGGCGGGTGCAAAAAAATTCCGATAGAGGCGGTAGGAAAACACTTCAAAGATCGCAGCTTCCACGCTTTTAACGGCAATATGGTAGTCCCACGTATGAAGCATGTCGAAGAGAATCTGAATTTTCTTGTTCTTGAACTCAATTTTGGGAAGCAAGGATACAAGTTCGCGCGCAAAAGAGGAATACACATCTCCCTGAATGGTCCTGAAGTCTTCCTGAGAGATTGGACGATCGTTCTCTAAAAGCTCGGAAATTCGTCGAAACCGGTAGGGATCCGCCCACTCGCCCCAGATGGGGATTGATGAGGAATGTACGGGCGGCCTGTTGTTTGCGGCGACAAGCACATGCGTATCGGGATTTAAAATGCTCGGAAGCTCTTCAAACGGAATAAACCCGTCCCATTCATCTTCCCCGCTCCATCCACGTACGGGAAGAAGCCCTGAATGGTTCCGACGCATGGGAATGAATCCCGCCAGCTGATAACCGATATTTCCCTTGGTGTCTCCATACACAAAATTCATCGCGGGACTTGACCAATGCGTGAGCGCGCGGCGAAATTCGTCCCAGTTCTTTGCAGTCATAATACCGTATCCTGCTTCAAACATCCCCAAAGATTCCGCCTCAACGCTCCGCACCGAAAACGATCGCTCTTCTCCTTTTAAGAGGGGGTTCATTATTGGGCCATGGCGCGTGACCAGCACATCCTCGTACACCGGTTCGTTTTTCCCCCGCACAATAATGCTTTCGGTAATCTGCTCGCCTTTCTGCCACGTACCCTCGTAAAGATATTCTTCCGGATGTTCAGGGTTTAGTTTTTCCAAATACACATCTTTTTGATCGACAAGTCCTGAACTTATTCCCCACGCAATGTGCTTATTGTGTCCTGTGATTACGGCGGGAAGCCCCGGGAGAGAAACTCCCACCACGTTAAGCTGTGGAGAATTTAGATGAACTTCGTACCACGGGGAAGGCATAGAAGCAGGAAGATGGGGATCGCAGGCAAGGAGCGGCTTCCCGCTCGCTGATTTCGTGCCGTCAATCACCCACGCATTGCTTGCTCCCCCGAGAGAAAGATATGTTGCAACCCTACGGTACTCGTCTTGCAGCGACTCGACTGCCCCGCGGTATGCCGCTCCTTCTTTCTGGATAGCCGCGAGGTCCCCGTCGGGATAGCGCGGTTCAATCTCATGTAGTTTCTCGGGACCGAGTTTGTCCAGCAGCCACATCCGCGCAATTTCGGTATCCCAGTTCGGAGCGATAACCCATCCAAACAATTTGCTTATCGCGGCGCTATCAATAATAGACCACGGCCGCGGCCGGAAACGAAGCAGGATAAATTCGAGTGGTAACCGCCATCTTGACCGGTGGGTACGATGCGCGTTTATTCCGTTGCTGTATGCTTCAAGCGCTTTCCGGATTACGGGGCTCACTCTTCCGATTTGGAGACTTGCGCTCCTCGTAAGACCCACTCTTCTCATAAAGCGGTCTACGGGAAGCGCCTCTTCTCCCAGAACTTCGGCGAGGGTGCCCGATGCGACGCGACGGGAAAACTCCATCTGCCACATACGATCCTGGGCATGTACAAACCCTAGCGCGAAGAAAAGATCATGATTGTTTTGCGCAAAAATATGGGGAACGCCCCATGAATCGCGAACAATCTCGACCTTACCCTTAAGTCCGGTAAAACGAAGTGTGCCGCTCGTTTTTGGAATACTTAAACGGAGAACGTATGATATGAAACAGAATATCAAGCCAAAGAACGTCGCGGGAATTCGCGCGACCGACCGCAATAAAACCGACATTTCTCATCACCTCAATTTCAAAGAACGCATTAAAAGAGAATGGTTTATGGTAGCGTATCTCTCTCAATTAGTCAACGAGTTTAAACCTACTCAAGACGACAATGAGCAGTATCGAAGTACTTGTACTGAGCGCAGCCGAAGTATTAAAAAACACCAAGGGTGCGACACCGGTGTTTTTAGATGGATGACTTTATCTTAAGTTTAGTGCTTATAAAAGAGCCTGTGAGAGTGAGAAAAGGAACAAGGGTGAGAGAAATAATGATAATCTCAAGCGTGGGAAGAAGCGAGAAAAGAGCAAGGAGAATCAAAACCCCGACCACCCAGTCTGCTTGGTCAATATAGGGAAGCCATGTGCCCGATTGAATTCCCATTCTCCGCTTGAGAAAACTTCCAAGGATGTCCCCGAGCATTGCGCCCGCTCCGAACAAAAACCCGTAAAGAAGAAGGTTCGATGCCTCTCCATAATCAAAAAGTGCGAACCTGTTAAAATACCAAGGGCCAAGAAAATGTGTCTCGAGGGATATCACAAAAAATGAAGTCGAAATGGCGGTGATAACCCCGCGAATGGTTTTGTGGTCTCCCAAAATCCGTTTATTGCCGAGTTTCAACCTCCCATCCAACGGATAAGAAAAATTTCCAAGGAGGGGAAGGCGCGCGATAATCACGGGGGCACCGTTTGCAAAAATAGCAGGAAGCAAAAAGTAAAGCGCCGTAATCGCATCATTAATCACTTCGCTTCTCCTTGCTTGTAAAGGAGCTCGATACGTAATCTCACATATACCAGTACCCACTCCTCAAGTCAATAAAATATAAACCGCACCATTTCTGGTGCGGTAGGTATTATTAGCTTCTTTGATGATTAAGGATACAAGCCTCTTGTTGCGGTTGCTTCCGCGAGCCGCTTAATGCCAAGCATATATGCGGCAGTCCTCAAATCGGTTTTTCGTTCCTTCGCGAGGCTCCACGCTTCGGAAAAGGCGCCCGTCATTGTCCGCTTGAGACGCTTATTGATTTCTTTCTCGTCCCAATAAAGAGATTCAAGATTTTGCACCCACTCAAAGTATGAGACGACGACTCCTCCGCCATTCGCGAGAATATCGGGGATAATCGAAACGCCTTTATTGCGGAGGATTTCGTCCGCTTCTTTTGTAAGCGGCGCGTTTGCCCCCTCCACGATCAGTTTTGCGCTAATGCGGGGGGCGTTGTCGCGTCGGATCATTCCTCCGAGCGCCGCAGGAACAAAAATGTCACAGTCTATTCCTATAATGTCGTCCGGCGGAATTTCTTTTACGCCCGGAAAACCGGATATGGTTTTCTTTTCCTCCTGATATTCGAGAATGGCATCAATCGGAAGTCCTTCCGCGCGATAAAGTGCCGAAGAGGATGTCGCAATCGCAACCACCTTGAACCCCGCTTCGAATAGAAGCTTTGCCGCAACGCTTCCCACGTTCCCAAACCCCTGAACGGAAACGGTGCGAAACTTGGCTTTGGGAAGCTTCATCCGTTCAAGCGCTTCAAGAAGCGTAAAGACGCAGCCGCGTCCCGTTGCTTCTTTTCTCCCGAGGGAACCGCCGATGTTGATCGGCTTTCCGGTAACGACAGCCGGCGCGGTGTACCCCTGCCTCATACTGTAGGTATCCATGATCCACGCCATCACCTGTTCGTTTGTTCCCACATCCGGCGCGGGAATATCTTTTTCGGGACCAATAAAGGAAATGATTTCAAACGTGTAGCGCCGCGTGAGTCGTTCAAGCTCCTGGGGAGAGAGTTGCTGGGGGTCGCATCGAACGGCGCCCTTGGCGCCTCCATAGGGAAGGTTCAAAAGCGAACACTTCCACGTCATCAAGGTCGCAAGGCTCTTCACCTCCTCAACCGTAACATCGGGGTGGTAGCGAATGCCGCCCTTCGAGGGACCGCGCGCCGCGGAATGCTGCACCCTCCAACCGATAAACGCTTTTGTGATGCCATTATCCATGCGGACCGGGATACGGACTTCCAACACCTTATCGGGCATACGTATCATCGCGCGAAGCGACTCTTCAATGCCGAGCATGTCTGCGATCTCGTCAAAATAATTGAGGATTGTCTGATACGAATTTTCCTCTTTGGGCATGCGTTTCTCTCCTTTCTTTTTGTATCTTGGGGATCGCATCGTTTTCACTGCAAATCTATTGTATCACGGTTTTTCAAAGATCGATACACTCGCCGACGATCGTCCTCATACCCTAACACCGGGTCCGGGAAAAATCAACGGACGTTCTTCGGAAATAAAAAAGCGGCTTCCGTTAACCCTGAACATAGTTGAAGGGTGTCGATTGCCGCTTATATATATTATCGTTTGCTGATAAGCCATATCATCGCGGGGAGTGCGAATGCCCATCCAAAGATCGAGAAAAGCCCCGCGATGACAGAAACAGTAAAAGCAAGAAGAACCATAGTGAGCGCAAATACAACAAAAATGCCAAACATCAACGGTTCTCTCGTGGGAGAAAACGCATCAAAGAAATTCTTATAGATCGCAAGAAGACTCGTAATGAGAAACACGATCGTACCTCCTTCAAAAGAACTGTCCTAATCTTACTAGTCCCAGAAACAGAAGTCAAT
>CAYJUS010000064.1:0-6283 GCA_964373435.1 uncultured Candidatus Saccharibacteria bacterium | reverse complement strand
CCCAAAACGGCTTTAGGGAGATATACAAGATCAAGATACGGAAAAAGCGCTTCGATATCATACTGCGGGTAGCGCGCATCGTTGTTCCCATAGTAAAGAGTGTATTTCTTCCCCGGCTCGTAGTTGAAGATAAGCTTTCTCAAGAGACCTGAAGCCTGGGCCCCGGCAATGCTAATGGGACTATCATCCCGGTTAAAAATTGTCAGACGGTAATACCGGTAATTGGATTCGGGGTAGTCAACGGAGAGTTTTGAGCCGGTGAACTTGGGGGTGGCAAAGGAAAAAATCACGTCGCGAAACTCCACCACCTGCCACCGTTCTTTGTCGTTGCTTCCTTCGAGAGCTACTTCGCGGCTGAAGTTCGTATCCGAAGTCGAAAGAACCAATCGATTCGAGGGAAGACCGGTATTCATGAGATCGAACACAACAAAATTTGTCTGTTTTTCCTTGTCCTCTCCCCGCTCGAGAACGCTCAAAGGATAAAACGATTCTTTTGCAACGGTTTTTACGGTGCGGTACGCCTCGGCTCGCGTCACTACCACCCGCTCCTCACCACGATTATAAATTCTCACGCGCAAATATTTATAAGTGCTCTCGGGATACCGCACCACGGTATCCTGTTTTTTAAATTCAAAACGGGGAGGAGAATAGTCATAGATACGGCCCTTGTCAGCCAACGTGAGCCATTGGTTCTGGTCATTCGACCCCTCTACCGTAACTTCCTGCCGAAAATTAATGGTCGGGGTAATGATTTTCAATTGACTATGTATCGCGCCCCCCTCCCCAAGATACGCTAAAAATTGGGTGTATTCACCCGGAACAAAGCTGTTATTTATTACTTGCACGGGATGGGTTTCCTGGGCAACGGATTCCTTTTCAAGAAATACTTTATAGGGGGTTTCGACTCCTCCCGAATCAATAATACGGAGGTCCCGAAGGCCGGAGGCGGCATGCGCAAAAATGTCGCTATCAAATGTAAGTTCCGCGTAGGTGGGGCTAGTTGGCTCGGGAGATATGGTAATGGCTTTTTCGTATTTCCAGCGCAGAATATCAAAATCGGCAAGCGCCAGAGGCGTGCCCAAGATTACAAAAATAAACACAACGAAAGAGGTTACCTTCATGCTATTCGGCTAAAAATTCTTTTATTCTCTCCTGAAAACGCAGATACAGGTATCCCGTTCCCAGCAGGATGACCCCCAAGCTGATGTATGATGCGATTCGGTAGAGCTCCGCGAGCCGCCATGTGTCAAAAAGGAACACCTTGAATACGATAATCCACAAAAACGCGAGCGCAAGAACGCGCATCGGCTGATATTTAATGGCGATGCCCGTAACAACCAGCGCGATCGAATACACCAGCCAGATAAACGAGAGCGAGAAGTTTTGCGCAATCGTCAAACGGGTCTGGCCAAAGGTGTCCACAAACACAAATTTCGCCATCACAAGAACGAGGAGCGCCATCCCCGCCTTCTGGACGACTGCGTACTTCTTTGCGGTGCCTGCAAGCATAAGTCCAAAGGCATACAACGCCCAAAGCAAAGTAACACACAAATTTTTCAGGAAGCTAAGGGTATTGATCTTGGCATAGTCGTACTGTCTCTTTCCATAAATGGTAATACCCCCAGCCTCTTTCTGCGCGTCGGATATCCTTGAATCAAAATAACGGCTAATCTCGTGGCTAAAAATCCAGAGCGTAAGGAAATTCGCGGTAAGAAGCAGTACGGGCATGACGTATCGTTCCTCTTTGAGGCGGATGTCTTCTTTCCCAAGCCACCAAAGGTACGAAGCAAGATAAAATGCCGTGATGCTTACCACGAATACAAAAAAGGTCTTGTTGAAAACGGGAATATAATCCTTGAGGTTGTCGCGTTGCATCATATCAAATCCGAAAAGACGCATCACCACCAAAAGAAATATGAGAAGCGAAAACACCCGCAGATGATAGCTTTTAAGGTAGAATCCCAGCCACGAAAGAATCAGCGCTTCGGTGGCCCATGCGATGGTGATCCAATATTGCCTCAATTGGATAGGAACTGCGATGGTAAGAAATACAAGAGAAACCCCTGCAAGCGTAAGGGTAAGCCGCGGATCTTCCCGATTTCGCAAATACGCAAGATAGGCAAAGAGGAAATAAAAGAGCGCGAGTCCCACCGCAAAAAATCCGAGCCACGGCTCATAATCAGATCTTAATAACTTGTAGCTCCATCCGAAATAGACAGCGGCGTTGGCGCCCATGAGCACGACATCCGGGTTTTGGGATGCCTTCCGGTCAATCAAGTGATAGGCAACCGTAACAAACACAAACTGAATGAAAAACGCAGTAAGCGCGGACATCGCAAGCCCGAGTTTTTCCGCGGCGTAGGCGTCTCCATGCCAAACGAAAAACAAGAGATGCGTTCCCAGAAAACTTACCAGCGTAAAAGGTCGCCAGTCGCGAAACGCCGAAATTCCCATAACGCCAAAGTTTAAAAGAACGATGTATCCAATTAGCATCAATTCGTTTGAAGGAAGATCCCGATAGAGCATCAGTGGAGTAAGATAGCCGCCCGCCATTCCTAATAACGCAATGACTGCGGAGTTGTAGCGAACGGCGAGTGCGCCCGAGGCAACGGTTACGAGTAGTACGAAAAAGAAGGTTGCGTAGGCACTCACGATAACCGGCGGATCGTAAAAGGCGAATGCTCCGTAAAACGAAAGATAGAGTATCGCAATTCCTCCTCCGGTAATTGCGTGCGCGTAATTGGCGTAACGCGTTTTCCAAAATTCTCCCAACCCAATAAGGAGAAGGCCCACACCAACCCCTGTCGCAACCTGGCCCGTAGGCCCCATCCAGTGGTCAAACGCGTATTTCAGGAAGAATCCGACTCCGATCACGAGCGCCGCCACCCCAATTTTTACGAGCCAATTCCCGCCCATCATTGCTTCAAGGTTTATTCCTTGGGGCGCCTCCCAGCCGGTAACGCCTTTCACAAGCCCCGAGATGTCCCCGCGCGTGGGAATAACGGGCCGCACGGCTTCTCCCGAAGGAATATAGGGAGGAGGCTCTGGAGGGGCCATGGTCGGGCGAGGAACGGAGGAAGGCTCGGGAACGGACGCGGGCGGCGCAGGGGAGACCACCTCAAAGGGCGTGAAGGGCTCCTCGGCCGTACGCGATGGTTCAATACTGATTCTCATCTCTTCAAGTTTACTCAGCCGTGCCCCCTGCGAGCGCAGCTCTTCCCGCAGTGACGCTACGGATTTGGCAAGCCGCTTCAGCTCTTCAAGTATTTGGTTTTGGCTGTTTTGATCCATATCGCATTTTAATAAAAATAGTTCAGGAAAATATAGCTGATATTTCCAAGGTAAAAGTTAAAGATATAGCTTGATGCTAAGGCGACCAACAGACCATAGCCGATGTATCTCCGTTTTCGCCAGAAATAGATTGCGGCGACAACCTGAATAGGAATAGCCGATAAACCAATATCGTAATATCCCAAAAAAGATGCTGCAAAACTTATTACAAGGATGGGAACAAAAAAACCGAATAACGCGTCAATGATCTTTTCTCCTGTCGAGCGATACACGCGTACATTCTTAAAATCCCAAAAACTGGTTTTGGGAGCTTCGGGAGAAGACACACCCGGCCCGTCTCCATATACCACGCGAAACCCCTCTTCAATCTGATTAAGTGGGTATCCCGCGCCCTTTAATTTTTCTTTGAGCACTTCGGGAGAATACTTTCCCTTGTTCTGCCGAAGATAGGAAATAATGTTTTCGTTTACCATATTGTTATCATATCATATTACGACCAGACTACATACGGTTTCCACTAAAACGTAAGGTAGTGGTTATGCGACGTTTTGTTAATGGTGTCATGGCCCCCTTTCTCTTCGCGAGTAATGCGGCCGTCCTGTACGTAGAGGGTGCGGTCAATCACTGCCTTGATCCGCTCATCATGGCTTACAATGACTACCGTCCGATTTTCACGGCACGCAATGCCGGATAAAATCTGGACAATGATGTTCCCCACCTCGGAATCAAGATTACCGGTTGGCTCATCCGCCAAGACTATCGGAGGGTTGTTCGCAAGAGCGCGCATGATCGCAACGCGCTGTTTTTCTCCGCCCGAAAGCTCGCTCGGAAAATGATTTTGCCGTTTTCGAAGCCCCGCGAGCTCCAAAAGACTTTTTGCTTTCTCTTCCATCAATTCACGTTTCAACCCTCCCATATGAATTACGAGCTCAACGTTTTCAAGGGCGGTAAGATTTGAAAGAAGGTTAAACTCCTGAAAGATGAACCCGAAATATTGGAGGCGATAGGGCGAGAGCCGGGACTCGGAAAGCGAAGAGAATTCTTTCCCGTGCAAAAATATCTTTCCCGAAGTCGGGCGCAAAAGCCCGCCTATCATGGAAAGAAGGGTGGTTTTCCCGCTCCCCGAAGGGCCTAATATCAAAACCGATTCCCCCTTGCGGAATTCCACCGTCACGTCTTTTACCGCTTCTACCATCGTTGCTCCCTCGCCGTAGGTCTTCGAAACGTGATCAAGACGTAATGTAACGATATCCTCTGCCATGGTTCTTGAAATTTTAGAATAGAATGAATAAAATTTTGTTAGAAATATGAGCACCCCGTTTAGGGCTCGCAAGCTCGCTCATCTAACGGGGTAAGGTTTTGTGGCCCCGCCTGCGGCGGGGACAAAGCCCTTATTTAAATACTGTCGCGGGTTCAATTTGCGCAATGCGCCGGATAGGAACAAATGCCGCGGAAATACTCATCAGAAGAATAAGAAGAAGAGTCAACGCGATGTCTCTCCCGATAATCTTGGTGACAAACTGGGGAACATAACCTTCGAGCAGGAGTCGCGCGAGCACGGTAATGCTGATTCCCACTACAAAACCCGCAAGCCCCGTGAATATTGACTGCTTAACAATAATTTCGTAGAGAAATTTGTTTGAGGCGCCAATCGCCTTCAAAATGCCGTACTCTTTTGATTTTTCAATGGTAGAGGTGTAGGTCATGAGCCCGACGACGGTAAGACCGACCAAAAATCCAATAAAGACGAGCACGGTAAGAATAGGGATGAAAATGTCGTTAATTTCCTGACGGTTCGATTCCTTATAGTCTTCCTGCGTGATCGCGGTAACGCCCGGGAGTTCTTCTTCGATACGTTGGACGGTGGCAACCGCATTGGTTTTATCTTCCAACATCACGAGATAGAAACTCGTAAGACCGTCGAAGGCGAATAATTTCTCGGCTTCGCTTCGGTTCATAAAGGCGAATTGTACAAAGACGAGATCCCCTCCCTCGGCAATGCCGGAAACCGTAAAATCACTCCCGATAATACGAAGCGTATCCCCCAGCTCCACTTTTTTTGTTTTGGCAAATACTTTATCGATGATAATCTCTCCTTCTCCGGGAACGTTTTCCCCCTTAACAACCTTAAGCGGCCCCCCGAGGGGATCTGCGGGATCGTACCCAATGATGTACACCCGGACGGTATCGCCCCCGTGCTCGAAGCTAATCTGCCGACCGATCAAAGAATGAACCTGTCTCACGTTCTCGACTTTCTCGATTTCTTCCTTAAGAGCAAGGGGGAGGACCGAAATAGAGTTAAAAAAATCGTCTCCCCCCCGCTGGAGAATCCAGATGTCGCTATTCGTATTTGTGATATACTCTACTATTTTTTCGTTCCAGCCTCGAAAAAGTCCCAAAAGAATCAGGACCAAAAAGACGGAAAACGCCACTCCGCTTATGCTGATTGCAAACCGGGCTTTATCATGAAATAAATTGCGCCACGCGATCGAAACCAAGCTATTAGAGCTAACTGCTTGCGACTTTCGGCTTACCGCTATGAAAAATATGTTGCGATAAGCGGGCAAGCGGTTTGCTGATAACATTGAGGTTGTCTCGTTGTTATTATATCACGCCCCAACAAAAAATGCCCGTCTACAGGGCATTTTTTAGGATTTCCTGCCGTATGTCTTCCGGGATAGGTATTTCTTCCCGCACGGGGCTTATTCCCGGATACCGCCACGCGGTAACAATGCGTTTTGCGCTCTTCCTTTTGAGTGGTTGGTACATGAGCCAGATTTCTGTGGGACGGCGCTTGGTGCCGGTTTGCTGCATACAGGCGGTGGTTCCCGGCGCGATTCCCTTTTCCACGCGCTGGGGGCTTCGCAACACTCTTTTGATTCGCGCTTCGGATAACCCGTAAAATTTCATCTTTTCTTTTGCGTGATGCGTCCACAAAAGTTCATGCTCTGTTTTCTCGTATCTCATAATAATGAGGGTGGGGAGCCTAAGG
>CAYJUS010000063.1:384-6305 GCA_964373435.1 uncultured Candidatus Saccharibacteria bacterium | reverse complement strand
CGCGAAATTTTTTTACATCCCGGCGGGTAAATACTTGAAACGTTAACCAACTTAACGGGGGCGATCCCCGCCGCCCGTAACGCGAGCTCAAACGATCGTAGTTTTTCTTTGTGGATGCCGACGCCTTTGGTGAAAAAAATTTTTGATGGAAGCATGTTCTCTCGTCTCTCTCATACAAATATAAAATGTAAAATAAAAAAAGTAAAGAAATACTCTAGATTCTCTCCTCCCGTATTCTTCCCTTTTGATAAAATCGCGCGGCACGGGAGAGATGCGTGTCCTTTTTTAGGCGTCGCGCCCGGCGCTTATAGAGCGCTGATTGCCTCCCCCGATATTTTTTGAGAATGCGTTTGAGTTCTTCCTTCGCCCCGTCAATTGCGCGATACAAGTTCTCACTCACCGATTCGACACGAACCGTTTTCTTCCCCGGAAGATGCAGCTGCACTTCGGCCCGAAACACCATCCCCTTTATGTGGTGCTTCGTGGTTTTCCCCACCTCGACCCAGCCCTCCACCGACGACGCATTGCGAACAGGAAGATGTCTTTCCAGTCTTTTGGTAAGCTTTTCGTCAATATATGCGCGAATGGCGGACGTCAAAGTGATGTTGGTAGATTTTATTGCGAGCTTCATAAGATCACGGAATCTATTTTGTAATATCAACGCCGGGATAATACCAGTTTCTTTCCTTCTCGTTTATTATAAACACACTCTCCCAGCTTCTGCCAGACACGAAAAACTCAGGTCCCGATATATTGAGCCAATGCTTCACGCCGCCGCTCTCAATTTCCCACACGCGCTCATCCCCGAGAGCGCGAACGAGCGAAGACTCGGTATAGTAACCAAGCTCTTCCTTTGTTACTTCAATGATATCCTCCCACCGGAGGTGTCCGTACATCTCAAAGACTTCGGCAGAGGGAATCCATCGTTTATATCTTCTCTGTATGACATATACTTTCTCTCTTCCCTTCTCTCGAAGCAACGATCCATCAGGATAGGAGGGTATCACCACGAGAGGAACATCCTCGACAAGTTCTGCCGTAAGCGTATAGGGGAGGTCGCCCACCGATGCGGACACAACGTGTGTTTGGTTTGAAGGAATGACTACCACCCGCGCCACATCTTTTCCAAACCCATTTATGTACGCCTCTCCCGCAACTCCTCCCTGTTCTTTTCTTTTCAAATCGAGAAAAGCGACTTCGTTTTTCCCTGTCTTATCCGTTACGATGTAGGGGATCCGGAAAACGGGATCCTTCACGAACGAAACAAAACCAAGCTTGAGCACATTTTTGGAAATGCCGGCTCCCGGCGTAAACTCCTGCCATTCCGCTTCCCAATCTTTTAGCGCCTCGACTTGAGTAATTTGGTTTCCCGCTGAGTATACCTCCCGAAACGTAATGTGAAGATTTCCGTGGTTGAGATCGGGATTTAAATAGCAGTACGCGTTCACCGGTACGACTCCACAGTTATTCACCAAATTCGCGATTGTCCAATTCGTGTATATTTCAGAAAACGTCGTGGTATATCCCAATGTTTGCAATGCGTCGTTTATGCTTCCGATTCCTACCGCAGCCGTCATGAGCGTCTCGCGAAAGAGTTGCTCTCCGTAGTGGTCAAGCAGGTACTGCCCGAAAAGACTAACTCCTGCATAATCTGCTCCCTGATTTCTCCATTCAATAAGCGAATCGGAGGGTTGATCGAGAAACACGGAAACGCGCCGCTCGAGGTTGCTTTCCCGATACGGGTCGTCGTATCCCAAAATCGTTGGCGCAACTTCGGAACGCACTTCGTTTAACCATGTTTCCTCTTCGACGCCCCGGAGTTTATTTTTCTGGTAAAAGGTGATTAAATGCTGAAACTCGTGGGCGATAAAACTTTTTGCGAGGGGGCTCGCCACAAAACGCGCGTTGATATAAAACATCTCGCGCTCGTTGCTTTGAGAGGTTTCGCTTTTTGAATACTCATCATTCGTGTTAAAGTATCCCCCCGCCTGATCCACGAGGCGCGCGAACATGATCGTAATCTTGGGATCATTATCAATCCCGGGCGACCATATATCGCCGAGGGTCGCAGTAAGTTTCGGATATATCACGGCGTCGAACTCATTCGCCAGCTGGTCTACCGCCCGCATCGCGTCGTTTTGTTTTTCTTGAGAGAGCGAATCCCAATACTCGTCCTCGAAATACCAACGTGCATGTTGTGATTCTTTTTTTGGGGTTGCGGTAATTTGTGTCCTCCCGCGCCAATCAAATCCGGAATCCACATAAAAAAGCTCTCCCGCATCTGCAAAGGAGACAAAAACAACAAAAAAGAAAAAAATGGCTATCCCGGGCGTTGCGATACGTCTCATAACCGATATTGTAGCATACTTTTTGGGTTATCCACATCTTATATCTTGACAGGAATACAGTTATCTGCTAGGATACGGGTAGTGAGCGCTCCTTCCGACTTATGTCGGAGGACCAGTCTCAAAGTGGGCAAGGAACCTCGCAAGAGGTTCCTTGTTTTTTATCTAGAAAATATGCTACAATAAAAATGGGTCCGGCAGACTAGCACTCACAAAACACTTTGAGAATTGGAGTCAACTTCTCCGGACCCTGTAAAATATCAAACACCTCGGTGTTTGTTATTTTATTTTGATGTTTCTTGCTGTTTCACAAAATTCAGAAATCCTTCAATTTCATCTCTCAGTTCGGGGTTAACCTCAGCCGCCTTCTGGACGACATCTCTCATTCTCTCATAGTTCTCTTCCCCCGCATAAAGCCCCCCGAGTATGATGTAAAACGTCTCTTCGTCGGGGTAGAGCTCGGGGAGCCGCTCTATGGCCGAAAACAATGAGGGAGAATACCGTATGCGCTGGTATACGAGAGAGACCCAATACGCTTCTTTTGTATGACGGAATCCCCCCAAAACGGGATAGGCGCGGGTAATCTCTCGCGCGCGCTCAATCGTGGATTTTGCAAGGTCAATGTCCCCTTCTGCAATTTCGGCAATCCCGATAAACCACCATGCCTCGGGAAACCGCGGGTCGAGATCGCGGGCAATCGTAAAATATTCCACGGCTCTTTTCATATTTCCCTGCAGCATCTGATTTGCGCCAAGTTCGTAAAGAATTTCTTGTCTCGTAGGACTTATCATACGCGCTTTCTCGAATAGCTCCTCCGCCCGTAAAAAATAATTTGGATCCGAAAATACCCCCTTTTTATTGTAAAGTATCCCAAGACTCGAAAGATAACGAACCTCGTGAGGATTTTTTTTGATTGCCTCTTTAAGCCCCTCTTCCGCAATCAAAAAAGAAGCTTCGAATTCTTCTTTTCGCCTCGGATCAAGGCTGCTTGCAAAGCCAAGGTATGCTTCGCTATTCGAAAACGTATTCAGAGAAGAAGATTTTTTAAAAAGCGCGTTTGCCTCGAGAAAATCTCCCTCGGAACTTACAATGAATGCCCTGCGCGCATACCATACCGCAAGAAACGGCTTGACACTGAAGAAATACACCGAGGTGCCGAGTATCCCTAAGAACAGCGTTCCTAAAAGCAAAGCTCCCAAGACCGGCGTTTTCTCTCCCGTACTCTTGGGGGGGGCAGGCCGTGACGATACGTGGAGAAAAGAGATAAAACCGAGGGTAAGGAAAAGCGGGATATACGAGTTAATGGTATCAAAGCTAAAAATCCCTTGGATGAGATACGCAGAAAGAAGCCCGGTTGCAATATACGCCACGGGAGGCGGAATACTGATTCCATGGGCTCTCTTCCCAAGAACCCAGAACGCCCCGCCAAAAAGAGAAAGGAAGCCGAAAAGCCCGAGGATGCCGGTTGTTGAAGCCCAATCAAAATAAATGTTGTGCGCGCGGTCGACCCCTACCCGGTGCTCACTCGCAAAGTAGTAGGGGTGCGGGGGCGGAAAGTGACGGTCATAAAGCGCGGTGAAATTATCGAGCCCCCACCCAAGAATTGGACGCTCCTGTATCCCCTTCCACGCCGCTTCCCACTCAAGAAGACGCTGTTTTCCGGTTGCGCCGGGAGCATCAAAATTCTCCTTAAGGTTAAAGTAGCGATTGAAGAAAAATCCTTTTCCAGAAAAACGAGGGGAAACGAAAAACGCGAAAAACCCCAGGAGAAGAACTGCGAGAATCACGCTTGCGATAAACGCGATCCGTATACGGGGCTTTGCGCGGAACAACACGAAAAGAAAAATCGCGACAAAAAGCCCCCCGACAATGCCGATCGAAGCCGCCCGGGCACTCACAAGGAAGAGACTCACGGCAAGCTGGAATCCCGCAAGGAATCCGTAGATAACTCTCCGCCGCACGTCAGAAGAATCAAAAAAGAGAAAAAGTGTGAAAAAAATATGAAAGAGAAGGTAGCTTCCCATGTAGACCGGGTTGCCCAGGGGTCCTCCCGGACGCGCGAGAGAAGCTGCGGGGGATACGAAAGAAAATAGTTGAGGAATAAGCTGGAAAAGGGTGTAGAGTATCACAAGGGTGCTTGCGAGGACGGACAACTGAAAAAGTTTCACCCAGTCATCCCGCGTACGGAATACACTCACCAGCATCACAAAGAAAAGAGCAAGATGAGCAAAAAGGAGCAAACCTTCCCGCCGTTCAATAGTTGACCAAAAGCTATGGGAAGGATTAATGCTTGTAAGTGTACTCAACACGAGAACAAAGAACCATGCTCCAAACAAAAGAACAATAATGCCGGGGCGCGGAAGGTAGGAACGGTTGAGATAGACGAGAACGAGAAAAACCGTGAAGAGCGCCTCGGTCAAAATAATGAAGGCGGTCACCTTTCCGAAAACAAACGGGAAAAGCGTGAAGGGGGTAACAATCAGCGGAATAAAAAGGCATGCAAAGATGCCTACTTTGATAAATTGTGCAAGGAAGGATGCGAGTTTTTGCTGCATGAGGGTTAAATATTGAAAAGAGTCTTTGATCTGGGCTATACTAAAACCACCCTATGGCGAACGCTCTCAAACGTTTCCTGCTTGTAGGCGGGGATATACTGGTTCTCTACGCCGCGCTCTTCCTCGCGCTTTTTCTCCGCTCTGGTTTTTGGATTAATTCCGAACTTTGGAATACTCATTTTCTTCCTTTTACCATACTTTACGGAATGTGGATAGCAGTGCTTTTGAGCCAGAACCTCTATGATCCGAGAACGCTCGGAAACAGGTTACGCTTTCTTGAAGCTCTCTCGCGCGCGCTCCTTTTCAATTCCTTGATCGCAATTATTTTTTTCTATTTTATCCCCTATTTTGCGATCACCCCAAAAACAATTCTCTTTCTTGATCTCGTCTTCTTCGGTATGTTATTTTCTCTTTGGCGGTATGGATATAACACCTTCATCGGGTTAATGCGGTTTCAAAGGAACCTTGTCCTTGCAGGAACCGATCGCGAAATCCACGAACTGATTGATGAGCTTTTTCGAAACCCTCAACTGGGGTACCGCCCCACCGCACTTTTTGCCCCCCAATCCGAAAAATCATATGGTATTCACCCCCCCCTTATGATTCGTGAAAGACCGGAAGATTTTGATCGCCACATCAATGAACATAATACCCACGTTGTCTGTTTTTCGGACGAAGAGCATGCGAAAACCCTAAACCTCTATTCGTATCTCGCAAAAGGAATTGAATGCAAACGCACCCCGGATCTATACGAAGAGGTTACGGGTAAAATACCCACCGGGCTTGTAGAGGACCTGTGGTTTCTTGAAAATCTTAGTCGTCGCGACGGAAACGCGTATGGCGCGGCGAAACGCGGGTTTGATATTTTTTTCGCCTCGCTTATTCTTCTTGCCGCTCTCCCCTTATGGCCCCTTATTATGCTCGCAATAAAACTTGAGGACGGCGGTCCAATGTTCCATCGACAGCTCCGTATAGGAAGGGCGGGAACGCCGTTTGAAGTAATAAAGTTCCGAACCATGAT
>CAYJUS010000063.1:0-374 GCA_964373435.1 uncultured Candidatus Saccharibacteria bacterium | reverse complement strand
AACACAAGGGCCTCTCTGGAGCCGGAAGAACGACCCTCGCATCACCCGCGTAGGACGGATCCTCCGCAGCACTCTGCTTGACGAAACACCCCAACTGTTTCTCGTCCTTTCCGGAAAAATGAGCATCGTGGGGACGCGTCCCGAACGGGAGGAGTTCGTCCGCGCACTCGAAAACCAAATTTCCCACTATCACATCCGCCACATGATAAAGCCCGGCCTTACCGGCTGGGCACAAATTCACTTCGGTTACGGATCATCGGTTGAAGATGCAGTCCAAAAACTTCAGTACGAACTCTACTATATAAAAAATAGGTCGCTCCTTCTTGACCTATCGATTCTTTTTAAGACCGTAAATATCATTATGGAGCGCACTC
>CAYJUS010000062.1:0-6308 GCA_964373435.1 uncultured Candidatus Saccharibacteria bacterium | reverse complement strand
GGTAGTAGAGTTGGGCCTTGATCCTTGGATGCTTGCCACTCTTGTTTCTTGATTCTTGATTTTCGCGAAAGTTTTTATACAGACATTCTAAAGAGCAGATGAAAATCTGCTCTTTTCGTTTGTCCATAGAATCATACCGCGTTACACATCACTACATACAGGGGGAATTCCCTAAATTTTTCTCCTTTTCTTTTCAGCATGTATTTTCCCGTCGCGTGTCCTCCCGCACATGTCTTCCTACCCCTTGACAAGGATTTTTGGTTGCGCTACATATGTATAGTGGTACAAATTAGCAGTCTCATACTGCAAGTGCTAAATTAACAAATTATGCGAATGCTTTGCCTGTAAATCACGCGAATACGACTGAAGACATATTCGCGTCATTCGCACTCGCGAAGCCGATTCGCAGTATTCCCTAACCATGAAAATTAAACCTTTAGGTGATCGCGTGGTGTTAAAAGCAATTTCGGTAGAAGAAAAAACCAAGTCGGGAATTGTGATTCCCGATACCGCAGAGAAAGAGCGTCCCGAACAGGGAGAGGTAGTTGCCGTGGGGCCCGGGCGGATGCTTGAGAGTGGAAAGATACAGCCCCTTGGCGTGAAAAAGGGGGATGTAGTGCTTTTTACGAAATACGGGCCAAACGAGGTAAAGGTTGACGGAAAAGAGTATCTTATCGCAGAAGAGAAGGATATCCTCGCAATTTTAGAGAAAAAATAAAATGATACCAATATACTAATTAATACGAATGATACGAATAACGTACGTCAATATCTAGAGGTCAACCTCCCCAAATTGAATTAGTATAATTCGCATGCATTCGTATATTAGTATCGCATTATGGCAAAACAAATAAAGTTTGACGAGCAGGCTCGTCGAAAACTTAAAGCAGGGGTCGATAAACTCGCAGACGCCGTAAAAATTACCCTTGGTCCAAAAGGGCGGAATGTCGTATTGGAAAAGGGTTTCGGCCCCCCCACGATTACAAATGACGGTGTTACTATCGCAAAAGAGATTGAACTCGAAGATAAGATAGAGAATCTGGGGGCAGAGATCATAAAAGAAGTTGCCTCAAAGACAAACGACGTTGCAGGAGACGGAACCACGACGGCAACGCTGCTTGCGCAGGTGCTTGTTCGTGAAGGGCTCAAAAACGTTGCCGCGGGGGGAAACCCGCTGGCCTTAAAGCGCGGAATAGACAAGGGAATGAAAGCGGTCGTGGAATCCCTGAAGAAACTTTCTCGCCCCGTGACAGACCCCGAGGAAATTGCCCACGTTGCAACAAATTCTGCGCAGGATACAGAAGTGGGGAAATTGATTTCAGAAGTAATGGAAGAGGTGGGGAAAGACGGCGTGGTTACGGTTGAAGAATCGCAGACATTCGGGCTCTCAAAAGAGGTGGTGGAAGGAATGCAGTTTGACCGCGGCTACATCTCCCCCTATATGATAACTGATACCGAACGGATGGAATCAGTCTTTGAAGAACCATACATTTTAATTACGGATCAAAAAATTTCTTCTCTCAATTCAATTCTCCCTCTTCTTGAAAAATTGGCGCAGTCAGGGAAAAAAGAAATTGTCATTATTGCGGAGGATGTAGAAGGAGAAGCGCTTGCGACCCTTGTTGTAAACAAACTTCGCGGCACGTTTCATGCGCTCGCGGTAAAAACTCCCGGGTTTGGCGATCGAAGAAAAGAGATGCTCGAGGACATCGCGGTTCTTACCGGCGGACGCGTGATTTCCGAGGAGGTGGGGCTGAAGCTCGAAAACGCGGAACTCAACATGCTGGGGGAAGCACATCGAGTGATTGCGACAAAGGAGAATACTACGATTGTCGGCGGAAAAGGCAAAAAGACGGAAATCGAACGGCGCGTAAACCAGGTTAAAGTTCAACTTGAGCGATCCGATTCTGACTTTGATAAAGAGAAACTGAAAGAGCGTCTCGCAAAGCTTTCAAGCGGGGTTGCCGTGATTAAGGTGGGTGCCGCAACAGAGGTTGAGCAGAAAGAGAAACAACATCGCATTGAAGACGCACTTTCGGCAACGCGCGCGGCGGTGGAAGAGGGGATTGTCCCGGGCGGTGGAGTTGCGCTTCTTCGTGCGCTTCCCGCGCTTGAGGAGCTTAAGCTTTCCGGAGACGAAGCAATAGGGCTTGAAATTTTGAAACGCGCGCTTGAGGAACCATTGAAGCAAATTGCAACGAACGCGGGGAAAGAGGGGTCGGTCATCGTAGAAGAGGTAAAGAAGCGAAAGGGACCCGAAGGATATAACGCAGAAAAAAATATCTACGAAGATTTAGTGAAAGCGGGTCTGGTGGATCCGACAAAAGTGACGCGTTCGGCCCTTCAAAACGCGGTTTCGGGCGCGGGAATGCTGATTACGACCTCGGTCGTCATTGCGGATCTCCCCGAGAAGAAAGGAACGTCTTCATCCCATGCCGGCGGCATGGACGAGATGGACATGTAAGTAAGGGCGGAGTTTTCGGCATGGCTTCAAAAAGACGTGGTCGAAACCCCCAGCGAGGGTTTCGCCACTCGGCTCTCGGCGCTGCTCGTCGAGCTTCGCTCGACACCATGCTCGCAGCGCCTCCGAGACGCTTTTTGGAACCCATGTCGAAAAAACTCCTTTAGAAGAGGGCAGGAAGCGCGTTGTGTGCCGCCGTGGCCATTTTCGCAAAATAAGGGGGATTGGGGTCAGAGTTTTGGCATAAACTCCAAAAAGACGTAGAATTTCTTTACAGCCCCGAATTACCGGGGTTGTATTGTTGCATCGGGCATATTTTGCTATAATAAAAACAGGTCGAAAGAAAACATTAGTCAGGGGCATTATTTATGGACTCTATTTGGACGCTTATCGTACTTATCACCATCATTGCGCTTTGGGTGAGCGGCATGTTTGACGCGATTCCTTGGGCGTTTAATATCCCCGCGATCGTTGTCCTTTTCTTCTTTTGGGTCGGCGGAATGTACAACATGCTTATTCAAATAAGGAATCGGGCGAACGAAGCGTGGGCGGATATCGATGTGCAGTTGAAACGCCGCTACGATCTTATCCCTAACCTGGTTGAGACGGTAAAGGGATACATGCAGCACGAGCGCGGGGTCTTCGAAAAAGTGACAGAAGCGCGCACCCGCGCGCTCGAAGCAAAGACCGTAAAGGAACACGAATCCGCAGAAAATATGCTGACAGGCGCGCTCAAAACCCTTTTTGCGGTTTCGGAAAATTATCCCGACCTTAAAGCGTCACAGAACTTTCTTGAACTCCAGCGAGAACTTCGCGATACGGAAGACAAAATCCAGGCAGCGCGAAGATTTTATAACGGCGTGGTGCGCGACTACAACACGAAAATCCAGAGCGTTCCTACGAATATCCTCGCGAATCTTTTCAAATTCGCTACGCGAGAATTTTTCGAACTTGAGGAAGCAGCGGCAAAAGAGCCCGTGAAGGTTAGTTTTTAGAATTTGGCATGGCAATTTTTTCTAACGAACCAAGTGTAGCGCCGGATGCAAAGTTAACTCCGAAAGACCTTGAGGAAGCAATTGACCGGATTCCCGGCTGGCAGCGGCATGAACGGGAGTTTACGAAAGCTATGTTTCGGGAGTATTGGCGGACCGGCGCTTCCAGTGGCTGGATAACTTCTCGCGAGTTTGACGAGGCGCTATTCGTAATGCAGCGAAACATCAAAGATCCGATTGATTCCACAAGGGTTTCCAAGCTTCGGCGGTTGAAACAGGAGCTGTTTAGAGTGAGAAAATAAGGGAGCATGTCAACGCTTTACACCCACAGAGACGAAAATATTCGGAAAACCTGGATACTTCTCGGGTTCTTTTTTGTTTTGATCATTCTTTTGGGGTGGCTATTTAGCTACGTATTCCAAAGCCAACTGATTCTTGTGGGTGCGATTGCATTGAGTATCTTCATGAATGTCGTAAGCTACTGGTATTCAGACAGGATTGTTCTTGCAATGACCCGTGCGCGAAAAATTAAAAAAGAAGATAACCCCGAGCTGTATCGCGTAGTCGAAAATCTTTGCATCACCGCGGGGCTTCCGCTTCCCGGGATTTATATTGTGGACGACCCCGCTCCGAATGCATTTGCCACGGGCCGAAACCCTCAACATGCGGTGGTTGCAGTAACCACCGGCCTTTTGCAAAAACTCGAGCGAGTTGAACTTGAAGGCGTAATCGCGCACGAATTAAGCCATGTGGGGAACCGAGATATGCTGGTATCCACGATTGCCGTGGTCCTCGTGGGAAGTATCGCTCTTCTTTCCGACATGTTTTTGAGATCTATTTTTTGGGGCGGGATAGGAGGACGGCGCGATTCGCGCGACAGGGGACAGCTCGCAGGGATACTTTTTCTACTTGCGTTTGTTGCCGCGATCCTCGCGCCCCTCGCCGCCGCCCTCATTCGCCTTGCGGTATCGCGAAGACGGGAATTCCTTGCCGACGCTTCGGGCGCTCTGCTTACGCGCCACCCCGAAGCCCTTGCGCGCGCGCTTGAGAAAATCGCGAGGGATCCTTCCCAGCTTCGCGCGGCGAATAACGCGACCGCCCATCTCTACTTTGAAAATCCGTTTAAGGGAGAGCGTTCCACCAGTTGGTTTACGCGTCTCTTTATGACTCATCCGTCCGTGGAGGAGCGCGTTCGGGCTCTTCGCGGCATTCCACCTCAATGAAATGTTCGCAAGATAATGAAAAACTAATCCAGTTTGACTATAAAGGCGTTGTCCTTCACATTTGTCCCCATGACAACAGTATTTGGTTTGATCAGGATGAATTACGGCAAGCGAAAGATGCAAAAGACGAGTACCTCCGTTGGGTTGACGCCGATCTTTGGAAGGAAAAAGGAAAGTTTCGCATCTCAAAATCAGAACTGCTCTGTCCGCGCGATCGGGTGCCTCTCTACGAGACGCGCTATAACGAATCTGATATTGTGGTTGATGTGTGTAGTGTGTGTGAGGGGATGCGGCTTGATAAAGGAGAATTTGATAAAATCATTGATTACCTGCGTGATCGGGTATCGCGCGAGACAATCACAGGGTATCTCAAAGACATTGGGGAAGAAGGGTTTGAACTGTTTTCCGGTCCCGAAGGATTTTCTTCTGAGGCAAAGGACTTACTTATGGTAATGAAATTATTGACCTATCGAATAGGAGTTCAGTTTCCGTTACTTAAAGACATTATTCAGCATTTGCCGAAATAACTTCGGGGAGAGGTCGCATAGTGGCCTAGTGCGCCTGCTTGGAGAGCAGGTATACCGTAACAGGTATCGTGGGTTCAAATCCCACCCTCTCCGCCATCCTTCGCCAAAGCTACGGACTGGCAGGCCGTAGGTTGAGCGAGGAATAGTTGGGGTGGAATGGTATTCCGTAGCTCGAAGAGCGTAGGATACCCACCCTCTCCGCCAATTGGGAAAATGCAAGTTTGAAAAGTGCGCCTCGTCCCGCCGTTGGCGGGACTCGGCTAGGATTTGGAAGGGCTTTTTTGGCGAAAAGGGAAAGGATTTATCAATGAAGGCAAGGGAAATTTTTTAATCATATGAATCCAGAACAACAAAAAATAATTGAAAAAGTTGCGGACGAGGTAAAACAAAAACTGGAAGGCGAGGGGTCCGGACATGATTGGTGGCACATCGTCCGCGTCTGGAATATGGCGAAACACATCGGCGCTAGCGAAGGTGCTGATATGTTTGTGGTAGAGTTTGCCGCACTTCTCCACGACATAGCTGATTGGAAATTCCACGACGGAGATGATACTGTCGGTCCGAAAATGGCTCGGCAAGTCCTTGAAAGACACTCTGTGCCCGCCGAAAGCATTGACCATGTTTGCGACATTATCGTCAATATGTCCTTTAAGGGTGCAGGTGTAAAAACAGAAATGAAAACACTTGAAGGCAAAGTTGTTCAAGATTCCGATCGTCTTGACGCTATCGGGGCTATCGGTATTGCCCGTACATTCGCTTACGGCGGGCACAAGAACCGCCCGATGTATGATCCGAACAAAAAACCGTCCATGCATCAATCGAAAGAAGAATACTTTAAGAGCGAAAGTCCAACCATAAACCACTTTTATGAAAAACTTTTGTTGCTCAAGGATAGGATGAACACCAATACTGCCAAAGAACTTGCCGAGGGTCGTCATCAGTTTATGGAAGAATATTTGGACAGATTTTTCCAAGAGTGGGATGGAAAAATCTGATTTGGATTTTTTGTTTTGGTAGTTTGCCGTCACTCCGTAGCTACGGAACAGCGCGAGATGGCTACGGAACAGCGTAGGATACCCACCCCTTCCGCCAGTTGGAATTTCGC
>CAYJUS010000061.1:0-6330 GCA_964373435.1 uncultured Candidatus Saccharibacteria bacterium | reverse complement strand
CCATCGCTGAAGTAGCGCATTGTACTCTTTCGTCGTAAGTTTTGTCACACCCGATACGATTTCCACCGCTGCAGTTTTTGCCATTTCTGGTTCCTCCGCTTGGGCTGAGGCACTCGAAGCCTCAAATAACGAGTTCTCTGTCTTTTCCGGACAGACGCGGCACTGAATTTCATCCCCGATGGCCAAGGTCTTTGGATTTTTTCCATGCTCGAGGCATTTCTGGCATTTCCATCGACCTTCTTCGTCACGCGTCACGTCCTGTATCGAGTACATTCGGACCGACTCATGACATCGAGGACAGGTAAGCCGACCGTCCGTGATAATCGCTGCTCCGCAATTTATACAGGAGACGTTCTTTTTATATGCTCGCGGCATTTCTCACCTCCTTGTCCTTTTAAAGAGCAACGTCTCAGTATAATATTATTCCTCGTTTTTGTCAATGAAAGCGGTTGACAAGGAACGTATTTTCGGTTATACTTATCAGTTATCAGTTCTTTCGGTTCGTCAATTTCAAAGAAATCCCGCAGGCCCGGTGCGACAACTTCGAAATAGAGCGGTTCGTTCGCATTCCGGTATTACCCCATTGAACGTTTCCTGTGTGTATTCTATGGGGATTTCCTGGGTCATTAAACGGGCTTGCGCATTCGAAGTTGTAGCACGGGGCAGGGAGGACTGCATGCATACGCTCGTTGAAAAATTAATCGGTGATCGGCCAAAGGCATGGAATCTTGAAACGGTCCTTGTGGGACTCTTGGGCGCGGTTTTTATCTGGCAGAGCGATCTTGTCCATTCTTTCAATGTCATTGCAGAAACGCTCATTCTGGTCGTGTTTTTGGGCGCGCTTTTGGGAGCAACCCGTATTCCGCTCCCTCATCGCGTAGGCGGGCGCATGATACCCGTCTGGGCGTTTCCCCTGATGTGCGGGCTCATCAGCGCCTTTATGGATTCGTTCCTGGTACTGCTTTTAGTCGGTTTTGCGAAACTCGAGGGACCGGAAAAAGATCAGTTTAAGTTTAAAGCGTATGTCATGATCGCGGCGTTGATAGGCGGGCTTCTCACGTATTTTGGTGAAGTCTATATGGTGCCTCTGGCGTTACGATACGGCATGCGCGACTGGTACAGCATGCTTCCGGTGGTGCCGCCCGTACTCGTGTTTCTCGGAGTTCTTTCCGTACTTGCGGGCCGTCTTGATGTGAAGGTTCTCGGCATGAAGACAATTGAACCCGTGGAACGCGCGCATGGAAAAAAGACGCATGCCGATATCGGAGACTATCTAGAGTTTGGCGCGGCAATCGCGCTTCTGCTTCTCACGCAAAACGTCCTGCTTTGTCTCGGGGTTCTTCTTCTCTATGCTTCAATAACCGGCCAGGGAGAGGATCTCTTGGACGTGATACGGACGGAAACAGAAATGTCCGTCATGCTGCTTTTGGGAGTTGCCTTGATAATCGCAGGGCCCATCGAGCCGCTCATGCAAAATTTCAGTGGATGGCTTGCGTTTGTTCCTTCTACGATTAACGGCGTAATCACGGGCGCCATTTTCCCGGCAAGCGGGAATGTCTGGAAAGACGTCCATATCCTCTCAACCGCCGTACTGATTACCCCTCTCTCGAGCCTCGTGGGCGTGATGCTCTTTAAGACGGTAAAACAATGGAAGCAGTACATGATGGTTTCGATCCCCCTTGCACTTGTCTGGTTCGTTATCTTCGGACTCTGGCTCTATGGACCATGGCCCCTTATTGAACCAGGATTTGAAAACATTTTTGGCGCGCCGCAATTGGAAGCACTATCGTTATTCCCTTACTAGACCTTGAAACCAAAAACCTCAATCAAACAGATTGAGGTTTTTTATGCAAAAGACAAACCCTACGAGGCTTTCTTAAGTTTACGAAAGGCGCGATACGCCTCCCGCCCCAAATTCACCATGCGCGCTCTGTCGAAAACGACGAAAAGAGCGCCGAGTCCCAGATAGACAAACGAGAGAATATAACGAACATGAGTCGAAGGAAACGCGAACTGAATAGAAAAGAGGGAAATGAGCGCAAGGGATCCCCAAAGGGAAAGTCGAAGCCGCGAAAGCAACACTACCGCGAAAAGAGACTGAGCGGCGGTAAGTAAAATTTCTTCTTTTTGCCTCGCGTCGAACGGAAACGGATCCATTGACCCCTGCGAGATCATGAAGACAACCGGGATGCTTCCGACAAGAAGGGTCCACTGGTTCACTTTCGAGGAAATAAGAGTTGCCATTCCCATCTGTGCGCTGATCCGCCACACAAGAAGACCCGCAACAATAAATTCCGGAAGCTCTGACGCAAGAGGCGCAACCCACTGCACAAGAAGAAAAGGATCCACCCCAAGCGAACTTCCCACGTGAATAAGACTTTCGCCAAAAGGGTCCGCGACAAGAAAAATGACCGCTCCCGCAAGGAAAAAAATGAGCCCGAAAACGATATAGTTGAAGGGGCGCGCGATACTTGCAAGGAGTGCCGCGGGACCAAAGGGTTCTGCCTCTCCCTCTTCTTTCACCCGTGAAAGAATCAGGATATACGCGAGAAAAATCCCTCCAAGAACCAAAGTGTCGTAAAACGCGAGGTTCCCTTTTATCGCAATAAAACAGGCGTAAAGACTCGCTGCTCCAATGGTTACGAGCTCGAGCGCCTGGTTTGATCCAAGAACGAGCGCGGAGGAACGCGTCTTCCACCAATAGATCCCAAACGCAAAGGGCCAGCCAAGGCCAACGAGGAGCCGGTTTGCGCCGGTCATATTCGCAATGGGGTAGCTCCCGTACGTTGCGAAGTCTTCTCCCGCCTTCCATGAAAATGCCATGTCGATCGCGTATTCGGGCAACACCACGATAAGCGCAATGATCCCAATTATGAGGCCATGGCCTATGTGTTTTTCCGCGGCTTCCGCGCTCCATGAAATAAGAAACGCGGCGCCACAAATCGTAAGCCCGAAAAGCAATGCCGCAATAAGATAGGGAAAAGCAAAAACTTCAAATCGTGTAAGAACGCCCGGAATTGTAACAAGACCCGCGCCGGCCAACCAGAGCCACGCGCTCCGACCGTAATTCAATTACATCACTCCTTTTCGTGTCGGTTTTTCGATTTTCAAAGAACGAGAAATATAACTGCTTATTATACAAAAATTCTATAGATCAGTCAAGTATAAAATGTTCTCAAGAAAAGTTTTTCGGTGAATCTCGCAAGGACCAAATTTTTTAAGCGCGGCTCGATGTGTCTTGGTAGCGTATCCCTTATGGTTCTCGAAACCGTAACAAGGGAATCTCTTTGCAAGACGTACCATGGCGCGATCCCGGATTACCTTTGCGATGACTGATGCAAGCGCGCAACTCATCACTTTTTCGTCAGCCTGTATGATACAGATATAATCGGGGACCGCGGGAGAGCGGAAGGTAAACCAGTTTCCATCAAGAATAACAAAATCGGGACGCGGATTGAATTTTTTGATCACGCGAATAACCGCGCGTCGAATTGCGCGCTGAATATTGATACGATCAATAACCTTGGATGAAACATTCGCAACGTGCCACTCGATTTCCGGATATTCCTTTGTCTCTGTAAATATCTCTCCCCGTTTCTTTCCGGAAAGCTGTTTGGAGTCTTTAATGCGGCTAAGAAATTTTTTTAATTTTCCCCGCCTTTTACGAGACTCGGTCCCCGTGGCATTGTTAATGTTAAATGTAGCGGGAAACAAAACCCCGGCAACAGTCACGTTTCCCGCGACTGGCCCCCGGCCGACCTCATCAACCCCTAAAACACGATAAAATCCCTTTCGCCACAGTCTTCTTTCTTCTTGAAATGTGGGTGAGATTGGCATAGGGTTATAGTGTGATATAATCAACTAATACCTCGAGCGAGTCAAAAGAGTCAAAGACTGCCAACGGGGCCAAAATAAACTCCCTTGGTACTTCTCACCCTTCTCGCCCTTGTCGAGATTCACCCGCCTTCACCCCGCACACATTTTCCTTCGGAAAATATAACGGGGCAAGCATTCACTCCATCCATGCCTGAAAAATTCACCCACCTTCACGTTCATAGTCACTATAGCCTGCTTGATGGTCTTGCCAAAATAGATGAATTGATTGCACGCGTTAAAAAGCTGGGAATGGACTCAGTCGCACTTACCGACCACGGCGCACTTTATGGCGTGGTTGAATTTTACAAAAAAGCAAAAGCGGCAGGAATAAAACCCTTGATCGGAATAGAGGCGTACGTGGTAAGCGGGAACATGCGGGAAAAACAGTTCGGCCGTGATGATAAATACTTCCACCTCATTCTTATTGCGAAAAACAGAAAGGGGTACCAAAATCTCATTAAACTCAACACGCTCGCGCACCTCGAGGGATTCTACTATAAACCCCGCGTAGACAAGCAAACCTTGCGCGAATACGCGGAGGGTCTTATCGCGATGTCAGCCTGTCTTACCGGCGAGGTTCCCCGAAGTATTCTTTCGGGAAACATGGAACGCGCAAAAGAAATTGCGGAGGAATATCAAAACATTTTCGGAGAAGGAAATTTTTACCTCGAACTCCAGCATCACCCCAATCTTAAAGAACAGGATAAAGTAAACCAGGGGCTTAAAAAAATTTCATCGGACCTTGGCATCCCGCTTGTTGCGACCCACGACGTACACTACCTCGCAAAAGAAGATGCCGAAGCGCAGGATGTCTTGATGGCGGTGCAAACCGGCAACCGGGTAACGCAGGATGACCGTCTTACCCTCAAAGAAGACGATTTCTCGATGGTATCGCCCGAGGAAATGGCGGAATTTTTTAGGGACGTACCGGACGCGATTCGAAACACGCAAAAAATAGTTGAGTCTTCGAACCTCGAAATTCCTCTCGGCGGAATCCAACTCCCCTACTTCGAGGTTCCCGACGGAAAAGATTCGAATACCTACCTCAAAGAGATCTGCCTCGGGGGGATTTTCTCACGCTACGGGAATACGGGTCTTACCGACAAAACGGTGGGTGATCGACTCGACTATGAACTTTCCGTAATCGAGAAGACGGGCTTTGCGGATTATTTTTTGATTGTCCGCGATTTTGTCCAGTGGGCAAAACAGCAAAAAATCGTAGTGGGGCCGGGCCGCGGGTCTGCCGCGGGGTCTCTTGTCTCTTTTCTTCTGGGCATTACGAGTATCGACCCCATCGCGTACAATCTCAAATTTGAACGTTTCTTAAACCCGGAGAGGATAAGCTTCCCCGACATTGACCTTGATTTTGCCGATCACCGGAGGGATGAGGTAATCGAGTATATCTCTCAAAAATACGGTTCGGATCACGTCGCGCAAATCATCACCTTCGGAACGATGGCGGCGCGCGCCGCAATTCGAGACGCAGGACGAGCACTGGGATATTCCTACAACTATTGTGATCAGATGGCGAAAATGATCCCCTTCTCCTTTACGCTTAAAGAGGCGCTTGACCGCGTGGTGGAACTCCGACAAATCTACCACACAGACGCTCAGGCAAAAAAACTGATCGATTCGGCGCGAAAACTCGAGGGAGTGGCGCGCCATGCATCCACCCACGCATGCGGCCTCGTCATTTCGAGAAACTCGCTCAACGAAATTGTCCCCCTCCAGCGCGCGCATCGGGCGGGATCTTCAAGGAAAGAAGAAGGGGGGTATCAATCGATCGTTACCCAGTATGAGATGCGATCAGTCGAAGATCTCGGCCTTCTTAAAATAGACGTGCTGGGTCTTAAGAATTTAAGCATTATTGAACGCGCCTTAAAACTGATCGGCGAGACCAAAAAAGAAGAAATTAACATCGACGCCATCCCACTCGACGACAAAAAGACGTTCACGCTCCTCCAGCAAACCAGAACCACGGGGGTATTCCAGCTTGAGGGCGACGGCATGAGGAGATATCTTAAAGAATTAAAGCCTACCGAACTCGAGGATATTATCGCGATGATTGCGCTCTATCGCCCGGGCCCCATGGAGCTTATCCCCGACTTTATCGCGCGAAAACAGGGAAGAAAGCGCGTTACCTATCTCCATCCAAAACTCAAGCCGATACTTGAGCGAACGTACGGCGTTGCCGTATACCAAGAACAGCTTATTGAAATTGCAATGGACCTTGCGAGGTTTAGTTATACCGAAGCCGACAGTCTGCGAAAAGCAGTGGGAAAGAAAATAAAAAAACTCCTTGACGAACAGCGTGAAAAGATGATCGGGGGGATGATTACAAACGGCATTGATGAAGGCACCGCAGAAAAAATCTGGCACTGGTTCTAAACATTCGCGCGCCACGGATTTAACCGCTCGCCCTCTAACTGCTATGCCTTTATCGGTTATCAGACG
>CAYJUS010000060.1:0-6391 GCA_964373435.1 uncultured Candidatus Saccharibacteria bacterium | reverse complement strand
AGGCTTCGTTTTTTTCACTATCCTCGCTTCTCTCGACCGAGCATTTGAGGAAAAACGGATTCAGCCGGTACTGCCCGTCCGCATAAACTTCGACGCGATCGATGCCGTAGCGCTCCGGTTAGGGATAGAAATACCTGCACGCAACATTCCCTCGCGAGAAGAACTTGCGCTGAATAGACCTCCGGTTATTTTTAATTTTACCTCTATCAGGTCTCAGGTGCTTCCGGGCGATACGGTTACGGTGTTTCTCAACGCCTATGACCCCGAGGAAGATACCTTAAACGTAAGGTGGAACGCAACGGGCGGCGAGCTTAACCCCCTGGGACCCTACGGACCCGCCCGCTGGAGAGCGCCAGAACGAACGGGAGACTATACGATTACGGTGGCTTTGAGCGACGAACGCCCCGGACGAGAACCGGTGTCTGCAACGCTCGTACTTAAAGTAATCCCAAAACCGGCGGGTGACGTTCCTGCGCAGGAAATCCCCCAAATCGCAACGCGGCTTGTGGGTCTTGTGAAAGAAGAAGGAGTATCAGAATTCTATCTCGTAAAGCAGGAGGAGGAGAAACTGTTTAAACGGCTGGTGGTAAACAACAAAATTATTGATTTCTACGGGCATATCAGTTTGAATACCGTTCAGATTGTGCCGAAGGGTTCTCTTGAAGAGTACGCTCTTACCAACTGGATACGGGGAAAAGACAAAACGCGGATATATCGCGTAAATATTGACGGCACCAAACAGTGGTACAACATGACGTTTGAAGACTTTAAGACGCGAGGAGGGACGGACGAGGCGGTCTTTACCGTAAACGATGCGGAGCTAAGCGCGTATCCCGACGGACCGGACATCCTCCCTTAAGGGGTCAGGAAGGTTGGGGGATCAGGGGGATCCCCGCCAGAGGCTGGTCCGCCTCAGGCGGGAAAAGATTCCCCCGATCCCTCTCGCGCTTCTGACGCCTCTAACATTTTTTGAAAACCGTTGTCCTTGTCATCCTTGACGGTTGGGGGGAAGGAGAACCCACGGTGGGAAACCCCCTTACAAAGGCAAACCTCTCAACGTTCAAAGAGATAGAACGTTTCTACCCGAAAACGCTTCTGGGAGCTGCGGGTATTTCGGTGGGGCTTTTGTGGGGGGAACCAGGAAACTCTGAATCGGGCCATTTGAACCTCGGCGCGGGAAGAATCGTTTACCAGCACCTTCCCCGCATCATTCTCTCCATCCGCAACGGATCTTTTCTCAAAAATCAGGCGCTCGTGAAAGCCGCGAGCCACGTAAAGGAACACGCGTCCCGTTTCCATGTTATGGGACTTTTTTCTTCCGGGTCGGTGCATGCCTACAACGACGAACTGTGGGCGCTTCTCGCATTCGCAAAAGAGCAGGGACTTTCCGAAAACACGTTTGTGCATGTATTTTTTGACGGACGGGACGCCCCACCCCACGAAGGGAAGAAGGTGGTTCTGGATCTCGAGAAGCGCCTCGAAAAAGAAAAGTTGGGAAAACTCGGAACCGTAATGGGAAGAAAGTACGCGATGAACCGAAACGCGGAATGGAAGCTTACAAAGACCGCGTACGACCTCCTTACACAGGGAAAAGGAAATGCCATAACTAACGCTCCGGAGTACCTGGCCTCTCAGTACAAAAACGGGATTACGGATGAGTATATCGAACCTGCAGTTGTGGGGGGACTGTCCCCCCTGGGGGGGACAGTCCCCCCTGGGGTTTCTTATGTTCAGGATGGAGATGCGGTGGTCTTCTGGAACTACCGTGAAGACAGCGCGCGTCAGCTTACAAAAGCCTTTGTGCTTCCCGATTTCAAAGAATTTCCCCGCGAGAAAATAAAAAATCTCTTTTTTGTTACGATGACTGAATATGAAAGTGGGCTTCCGACGGAAATCGCATTTCGGCCTATCAAAATTGTCAATCCTCTCGCGAAGGTAATAAGTAACGCGGGGTTAAAACAGCTCCATATTGCGGAAACCGAGAAGTACGCGCATATGACGTATTTTTTTAACGGACTCAGAGAAAAGGTGTTCCCCGGAGAAGACCGGATTTTGGTCCCCTCGCATACCGTAAAGAACTTTGCCGAGGTACCCGAGATGCGGACGCGCGAAATCGCACAAAAGGTGGTGCAGGCAATACGGCTTAAACGCTACGCATTTATTTTGGCAAATTTGGCAAACAGCGACATGGTCGCGCACACGGGAAAGTTTGACGCAGGAATAAGGGCGGCAGAAATCATTAGTGAAGCGGTAAGGACTATCAAAGATGCGGCGCTCGAAAGGGAGGCAGCGCTTCTCATCACCTCGGACCACGGAAATATTGAATACATGCTAAACCCCAACACCGGAGAAACCATCACGGAACACACCGCCAATCCCGTCCCCTTCTACCTCGTCGGAAACAAGTTCCGGGGCCGTGCATTCGCAAAGCCCCGGAAAAACGAGGAAGGCACCGAGGGTATTCTTGCGGATGTTGCGCCCACGGTCCTCGAACTTTTAGACATTGAAAGGCCCCCGGAGATGACGGGGCAAAGCCTGTTAGGATTGTTAGAATAGTTAGAAATTAGGTCGGTAAGAAGAGGTTGAACCTCCTTGAGGAGGTTCAACCTCCAAATATTGAAAAAACAAGCCCCCACTAGTGGTGGGGGTTTGTTAACTATTGCCTGTTAACTAGTCACAATTGCCTCGCCTACGGCGCTATTTCCCTCCATTCGGGAATTTTGAATTTCACATTGATTTGAATGTTTTGTAAATCGGAGCAGAAAAATCCGTCGCCATTGGTTACATCAAGCGTGGTAACGTAGTTCCCTTTCGCGCTAAACGTCGCAATTGGTATTTGTACCGTCCCCCCTATCTGAGTCCCTCCTCCAAAATTCCATAGGTAGCCCTCGACCCACGGCGTAATACCGCTATCGGTAGTCGGGCAAGGAATTGGGTTTTTCCCGTTTCCGCTTCCTCCCGTATTGAAGCACCGAGTATTGGGAGTACTATCAAATGTTACCGGCTCATCAATAAAGGGTTGTTGGGGAGTGTAGCTGAAGGAAACCGCCGGAGCGGCATGGGGCCGCGTAATATTGAAAAGAACGGGAACCGACCAGCCGGACCAACCGTTTGCGTTGAAGCTTTGTACGCGCAATACATATCCGTTGGGCGCGACGCGATTATATATAAATTCGGGTACTCCGGTTAGGGGACTATACGAACATCTGCTTCCTGATGGACAGCTAAACCCCCCGAGACAGGTTCCGGTTCCAAGGCCGCCCGGACACGTGTCGTACACCAAAACACCCCCGAAATCGGTCGTCTCCGCAACCCCGTTAGAATCCTGCGCCACCTGGATACGAAACGCGGTTTGAGGCGCGAGCCCGCACGGATCTACATAATCCCAAGCGAACAAGGGGTGCACATCCGGACTATTTTCGCACCAAAACTGGCTGATCCCGAGGTTGTCGATCGCAACGTTTATGGGAGGAGGCGGAGGAAGTATCAGATTCTTCACGCTAACCCCATATGCGGGAGGTTCTTCTGCGGACTCGCTCCTGAATTTAAGCCACCCCGCTACGTCCCCGCCCCAAGCGAAACCGTTTAAGACACTGCAGGCGTCAATCTTCACGCGATACGGATTTGCGGCGCAATTCCCCCCGTCGAGACAGTTAAGCGATACCCAGCCGTCCCAGCCGCCCGAAGAAGGGCCCGGTCCAATCGAACCGTCACAGGTTGCGGGAGTCGTGGCTGCAGAACAAAATCGTGCCCAGCCCCGTAATTCGTTGGTTGCAGCATCAAGGTACGCGGAGGGACGAAGTCCTCCGAACGTAGGCGCGTCGAAACTCAACCAACCAACGTTATTTGACCATGCGTAACCGGAAAGTTGACTAATCCCTGCAATGAGCGGATCAACGTTCACACCAAAACTCGGAGCCGCACACGTTGCGGCATTCAAAGGATCAACGCAATCGTTAAACCGTACCCAGCCGATGTTGCTCGACCACGCATAGCCATACGTGTTCTGCGCGGTCCCGGCCTCTATATCCCGAGGTTCAAACTCATATACAAAGACCGCGAACAACGCCAAAACCACCAGCGGCCCCACCAGAAGAATTAGTTTAGTATATTTAAAATGGTGATGCATAGAATCCTCTTTTCTTTTTTTATTTTATACCTACTTATGCTCCTTATTATTAATTATACCATAAACCCCATTTATCATATACCGTAATACACCGAACATACGCCACTACGCCATACGCCATACGCCATACGCCATACGCAATGACAGTAACACAAAACGACAGTTACACAAAAAACTTTTTGGTATTTTTGACAAGATAACGCGATCGCGTTATCTTGTCAAAAGTGGTCAAAAAACAACTGAAGTATTACAAAAGGCCAAAGTGCCGACGCGCTTCGGGTTCTTGTCTCTCGAGCGACTGAGTTTCAAAAAATGTAACAAACTCCCACGTATTGAATATCTCAATTAGATAGTCTATCTCTTCCCTGCAAGGGTATGGATATACAAAAAAGCTTTTTTGTAATTGGAGAAACCCTAAGTCCTGCAATTTACCACGTAGCGCCTCGCGAGCATTCTTCCGCGTTTCTGGGATATCAAACGCTACCACGCGCCATACCTTATCCCATTTCTCTTGCTCCGGGATAGCTAAATCTTCAATCGCATAGCCCATAAAACGCAGGACTCCTTTTTCGGTAAGAATCACTTTTTCTTTTCGATTTTTTTTCGCTACTTTGATAAATCCCTGTTGATGAAGTCTTTCTATGGTGCGTTTCAAGTATTGATATCTTGCAATACGCTTGGCGTACGGGCTAGACGATTCTCTGATGGCTTCAACTATCCACTGAATCCCCTTGAGCGCTCCGGGTGCCGCCACTGCGGTAGGCAACAGCACCCCAATCCCTATAAGTGCGAGTGTCCAGCGAGTAACTTGGTACGGTAATCGTTCGCCTTCACCCTCCGGGTCATTATTAAAAACCCGCGCAATTTCGCGCTTGACGAGCGACGGACGCTTTTTTATGCTTTTAACAAACGGTTCTTTAAGATAGAAGGGTGTTCCTCTTGCCATGGTAAAAGATGAAAACGAAGACGAAGATAAAGACGAAGAATGGTATATTTTGACAACATAACGCGATCGCATTATGTTGTCAAACCTCTTCTTACGCCCGGCCATCTCGAATCCGTCCTATTTATGCTTTTTTCGTGTTTTGACAGCATCCTGCGATCGCAGGATGCTGTCAAAGCCGCGAATTAACGCGTTGAAAACAAGTGAGCCCAAAAATAAGAATATCTCTCATATGAGCCTACTGACAAGATAATGCGATCGCGGAATTCTGTCAAAGAAGATGTTTATACGCTAGACGTGAGCACGGACTATCATCAGTTAATTATACTACACCACACTTTTTCTGAATGGATGACAGTCATGGATTAAAGGATTTGGATTAGTCATGGATTACAACAACAATGATCTATGGAATATTGAAATCGAAGGCAACATCAAATGCCTCACCACCCGCTTCGCCTTTGAGTCCTGCGCGATACGTTTTCCCTTGTTCAAGATTTTCAAAGGCCTGGCCCTCATTTACCGTAAAACCTTCTGGGACAGAGCCAACGATATAAGGATGGGGCGCGTTATCGCCCACAATCGCAACCATTACCTTACCCTTGGAATCTAAAATCGTAATCTCTTGGATATTAGCAGCTTCTTTCCAGTCAATCTGAACCGCGGTAAGACCCCCCCCAGGAACCGGACCGTATGTTACACCAAATTTATTCAGTAAGACAAGATTTTTTTCTATACCACTACTTGATCCATTATTACGCGGAGGTTCTATGAATGGCGCTCGAGCTTGAGTTGTCTGCCATTCCGCTCTCAATGCTTCTATCTCTTTATCTAACAGCGTGGCCTTCCGCTCCATGCGGAAAAAAACAACGATGAATAGAATGAATACCAAAACCACTCCAAACAAAAAAATGAAGTTGAGGCCCCGATAAAAGATTTTATTATCAGAAGATTCGCTGAGCATTTCGTTTAGTAATAGACTGACAACACACCTTTAATTATTCGATAATGTGATGGTTTACTTATAACAGTAGTATACGATAACGTCAGCATTAACCGTGTCGTCGAGTGGGAAACCCGCAGTCGATGCCCACGCTGGACAACTACAACCACCGAAAGTAATAGGATTTCCTCTTAAACACCCGCCAGCGATAGTAGTCTCATACATCCCGCCGAACCCGCGCGTGTCAGTGTTCCAAATCGCGTAGCGCGCGTCAGAAGCGCCTTGCGTGAAGTACCGGCTGTCGCACACGCCGTTTGCTCCGGTGCAGACGCGAGAGCTCTGTTCGGTGAGCACACCTGTTACTTCCATGGTTCCC
>CAYJUS010000059.1:1059-6419 GCA_964373435.1 uncultured Candidatus Saccharibacteria bacterium | reverse complement strand
TCCGAGCGGAGAGGGGAATGGATTGTTTCGGGCTCTGAGGGCACCCGGCTTGTCCCGATACTCGCCGCCAACGCGGTGGGCGCATACGTGACGGAGCTTGGAGATGCGATAAATACCTCCCCGCAGGATGTTCGGGTGCGGGTCGCCGACGGAAAAGTGATTGATTTTGCCGCCCCTCGTTCCGGAAGAGTACTTGAAGAGGATGAGACGGTCAAGCTTATCCTTGACGTGCTTGACGCAAGGAGGGGAAAGAAAGAGTTAGCCCAAGAGCTTTCCCTTCCCGTATCCATAAAAAAACCGCTCGTGGATGAAACCGCTCGCGAGCTCGGGATTACGGAACTCGTAGGGGTAGGAGCAACTACATTTAAGGGGAGTCCCCCGAACCGGATTCACAACATCAAGAACGGGGTAAAATTTTTAAGCGGTGTTTTAATCGCCCCCGGCGAGGAGTTTTCTACGCTTAAAACCCTCGGGCGAATAAGCAACGCCACCGGGTATCTTCCGGAGCTTGTGATAAAAGAGAACCGCACCATTCCCGAATACGGCGGGGGTCTCTGCCAAGTTTCAACAACCCTGTTTCGCGCGATACTTAACGCCGGCCTTCCCATAACCGCGCGGAGAAACCATTCATACCGCGTCTCCTACTATGAAAAAGATGCCGAGGGCAATACAATCGGTCCGGGGTTGGACGCCACGATCTATAACCCGAGTCCCGACTTTCGTTTTACTAACGATACTGACGCCACCCTTCTTATTCAAGGCCGTGTCGAGGGAGACGTGATCACTTTTGAGCTCTATGGAACCAAGGACGGGCGCATTCCCGAAGTCGATGGTCCCTACACCCTAAGCACGATTCCCGCGGGCCCCGCAATATACGTCGAAACCGACACTCTCCCTAAGGGAGTTACGAAACGCCTTGAAACAGCGCATCCGGGGGGCTCGGCAGTTGCAACCTACAAAGTAACGTATCCCGACGGGACGGTAAACGAGCAGGTGTTCAAGAGTTATTATCGTAATTGGCCCGCGCGATATTTAGTGGGTACAGGCGGTGAATAGCATTACGGGAGTCTCAACCCCGGTAAGACCCATGAAGACAAAATCATCTTCAAAAATCGTAGCGCTTGTCGCAGGAGCCGATCGAAGAGAAATGATTCGGGAAGCAATCACGCATCTTGGAAATCTCTTTACGGATCCGGTGAAGGAGGCCGAACAGATTTTTATTCACCCGAACCTTGTAACCCGTTTTCGGAAAAAGGCGACGACAGATGTCGAGGCCGTGCGGGGCGTACTTGATCATATTTCGCTTCTTCGGGGAGATACGGTATTGATTGGGGACGCGGGGTACCACGGAACAAAGAAGGCGTTTAAAAAATTTAATTACGAAAGTCTTTCGCGTTCGGGAAATATCAAGTTGATCGATCTTAATGAGGACGAAACCATCGAGAGCTACGCATATACCGCCCAACTCGAAAAACGCCCAATCCCGTTTTCAAAAACTGTCGCAGAGTCGGATATGAATATCGTGGTCGTTCCCGCAAAAATGCACAGCTACTACATTGTTTCTCTTTCCATAAAAACGCATATTGTAGGTTCTCAAGTGGTTCCACATTCTCCTTTTGGGATTCACGCGCGCTGGCCATGGCTTCATACGGGGTATAAACCCGCGCATTTAACTCTCGCGGATGTCTACGAGGATCATCCCGCCCAGTTTGCGGTAATTGACGGAACCCAAGCCATGGAAGGAGACGGCCCCGCGATGGGAAAAACAGTAAATCTTGAATGGGTCATTTCTTCTCCGAATCCCGTAGTTGCTGACGCGCTTGCGGCGTATCTTATGGGGTGGGACCCGAAAGACATTGGGTATCTCACCCATTTGAATAAAAAAGGATTTGGTCCCATTGAACCAAGCGAGATGGAAATAGTGGGGGCAAGTCCGGGAAAACTCCGGCGCAATCTCGAAAAGCCTCCTTCATACCCCAAGATTATGGAATGGAAGTAACATAACAATCCGTCCAAAATACTTGACAGATTTTTTGTTTGGGTGTATAATACCTTATTAAATCGGATTTTATGGATTCTATTAGTTAAGGAGGGTAATAATATGTCTTCCGACAAAGAGAAGCAGGCAAAGCTTGCGGCAGATACCTGTTCCGAAGAGGAGAGGAAGAGGAAGGAGGCCCAACGTCAGGCTCTCAAGGCCCTTCCCAATTTTCTCCTTATGTGGGCGAAGAAGACAAATGGTGCTTATGGAAGGCGTCTGTTGACTCCCACCCAGCACCAGCGTTTGCTTGAGCAAGAAGGACGAGCCGTTTAAGACTCGTCCTCAGCTCTCTAGAGTGATTTGGAAACAAATAACTTGGGAGAGGTGGGTAATGGCAACCGATCGGAAGGGGATCATTTCGCCCTTCGATCGGTCGTCACTCGTAGGAGAAAATTGGCATCGAGGCTAGGCGTATACGGTGGCGGCAAGTTCCTCTAGAGGCATCTCCCGGGAAACGACGCTGACTGCCTCGATGCCACCCGAAATTGTCTGGAACACTTGACAGATTTTCTTGAATATGCTATAATACACCTATAAGATAAAGAGTATCTTAAAACCAAATAAAGAAATTTAGAGGAGAGGCGCAAAACAGTTCTAGGGCCCGGAAAGGATGTCGGACCTCTGTGGGCTCCCGGCTCGAAAGGTATCAGACCTTCATTGGTCTGTTGGTCCACAGGAATATCCCCTCGGCCACAGCGAGATCGGTGTCCGCGGCGCAGTGAGGGCGAGATGGGGTGAATAAAATCTCGTAGGGTTTCAAGATACCCGTATCAGGCTGCGCATCCGCCGCCAGCACCGACCCCCAACGGACTGGGCACTCAAGGGAGTAGAACTGCGTCTCTAATTCTATCTAGGGTAAGCTACCCTTAACGTACTTACCCTCTCTCCTCTGGATTCCTTTTAAATATGGATAAATTATATCGAGGAGAGAGAGCCGTCGAGTCTGACTCGACGTCTAGCCATCACGGCCCCCCTTCGCGTCCACCGCTCGTCCCACCTTCGCCTAAAGGGCTACGGACGGGCACAGTAAGACTACGAAGGACAAGTAAAGCTACGGGAGGGTAGGCCGTGGTGGTTAGTGTTCGATCCTTGCTCGCGAGATCGAGCGTGGTCGAGTAGGTCGAACCACCATTTTCATAATCAGGAACAGCGGCTCTCTCATCGAGGTCGCTGTTTCTGTTTTCACCAGACACCGTTGACCTTAATTGCTGCGGTTTCTGGCGAGGTTTTTTCTATCGGACTAGACAGTTTACTGTTCGAAGCTAAGCTTCGAACAGTCTCTCACTAGAGTCTATTTGTATTGCGGTAGGTTCTGGCGAGAGGATTGATGTGCGAAAGGAGGTGTTACCAAAGTGTTCGTGCGTCAGTACTTCTTCAAAGCGTCAGATGGACGGGAGCTAAAGAGCTTTCACATCGTGAGGTCCCGGAATGACCTTCCCGAAGGGGTTGAGCTTGCCGAGCTTACTGCGGACTCTCAATCCTTTGACTACGCCGGGTACGAGTTCTGTGGATGCGGAGAGCGTCACGCGGGGCTTGCCGAGGGCACGGTCAAAATCTACGAGGACGCAAAAGGTCCTCGACTCGACTGGAGCGAGGTGAAAGATCCTTCGTTTCCATGCGAGAGTCCGTCTGATAGCTAAGCGAGAAGCGCAATCTCTCAATGATTCGTTTCTCGCTTCACCAGAACCCGTCAACTGAAATTGGTTGTTTCTGGTGAGGTATTTAATCCCTCTTCTTTATCAAAAGAAACCATGAGGATCAGAGCATCCTCGCCCCTCATGGTTTCGCTGGACAATATTTGTTTGATTGTCCGGAGTTTGTATGGTCTGGTTTGTCTAGAAAGCGTTATACGAAGACGAAAGGAGGTGTTCTATGAACACAGCAGAGGATTATATCCGCTGGGGCGCAAGAGAAATCTCTTGCAATTGGTTCCGCAGGCAGACAAAAAAACTGTTTGCTTCTCCAGTAGTGCGTCCAGAAGGCATGTCTGATTCTGAGTGGAATGCGATCGGCGAGAAGTCGATACGCGATCTGGAACGTTCCCTGAAGAATCGGAAACCCTACTTCAGTTTCATGCTGCATCAGGTGACGTGCTCGAAGTGCGGCGGATACTTCAGAAGATTTTTTGACGAGGGTGTGGCTCAATTCCGCGCTTTCGTCGAAGGTCTGAAGAAGAAATAAGCACGAGGCCAACCAATATAAAACAGAATATCATCTTCTCGTTCCTCCAAGGGACGCCTCGAGGTCTTTGGTCCAGTTCCCTCTATTGATAAGAACTGGCCGGTTAGGGGTTACCCGATATTATAACAAAACCCTAAAAGCCCTTTCCTGCGATCTCGAGACGAAAGGGCTCCTCACCAGAGCATGTGGGAAAGAACGTGTTCTGGTGAGGAAATGTTCTTTGATTCAAGATCCATGAAAGGAGGATTCTCTGATGGGTCGTATTCAGTTTCCCACGCCAGAGGAAATCCTCCGGTTTGTGGAAGAGTCAAACGCAATCGAGGGGATCTTTGTGAATAGGAACCATCTTTTATTTACAGATCACCTTGACGCCGTTGAGATTGCGATCGAAGCCGCGCGCTTTGGCCTATTGCTCGAGCCTCGTGAGATCCACGAAATATTGATGAGATCCGAGCCCGAAAAGTATCCGGGCGGCTATCGTTTCGGCGAGGTCAGAATCGGCAACTCAACCCTTCTCCCCGCGCGTTTGGTACCCGTTCGCATGACAGATCTTTTGGATCGGGTGAGGCAGGGGTCAACAGGGGACGTTGAAGAGTGGATCTGGAATGTGCATTTCGAGTTCGAGCACATCCACCCATTCTTTGACGGAAACGGAAGGACGGGAAGGATCTGGATGAACGCGATGCGTCTCATCCACGGTCTTTCGTGGCTTACGATTACGCGGGAGGAGCGCGAGAGCTACTTCAAGCGTATTCGTGAGTACCATGGAAGGACCCAATCGATCTGGTCGGGCAAATCATAGTTGCCCGCGTATCGCTCGGCGAGATAAAAAGCAGGGGGGTATAGCATCGTTCGTTTCACTGCAACGCTTCGAAGCGTTGCAGTGAAACTTTCACCACACAAAGGAGGCTAAAATGATTATCGGACACGCGATTATCCGCGGCCGCTCTTCTTACGGCTATCCCATGATTACTCGACTTTGGGAGGCCGAGGAGCGACAGCCGGACGGCACCTTCAAGGTCGTCCCGCAAAAGAAAGTTGTTCTGCGCATCCCGATACCGCAAGAGATATCCGTGCCGGCTGAAATCCGGCCCGTGAAGTAGCCCCTGCTTAAGCGGGAGTCAAGTCATTCGTGACC
>CAYJUS010000059.1:0-1049 GCA_964373435.1 uncultured Candidatus Saccharibacteria bacterium | reverse complement strand
CGCTCAAAGTATAGTAAGAATTAGTGTACTTTGAGGGGGGAATCAGTTTTTTTATAACAAGCTCAGCCGAGCGGTCACAAGAAAGAAGGAGGAAGAAAATGGAGAAAATCATTGATCTAGAATATTCTGACATTAACGGCAGATACTACTGGAGAAAGCGCTACTCTAACGGAAGCGTTTCCCAGTGGTATGCCACCGGATACGAGGTCAGTCAGGGTACATGGTTTATCGAGACTTTCTTGCTTCGTCTCCGGCCTGACATCGTGGGGACGCTTGAGTATCCCGATAGGGATACTCCTCCCGCGAGCCAAACCAACCTCGACGGTCCGGGGAAAGAGCAGATAGTTGTCCAATTCCTCAAGCGTCTTGAGGAAAGGCTTAAGAAACTTGTAGCCGCAGAGAAGGGAAGCCCCGTGTGGCACACGCTTAACCACGCGGTGTTCGAGGCGTACTGCCAACTACAGGACCTTGATGCGCGAGATGCCGCAAAAGAGGTTCTTCTCAAATACGGTATGGATCTTCGCAACGATCCAAAATCCGAACCCGATCGCAAAGAGGCTGGGCAACCCCGTTAGACCGAGCTCGTAAGAGTTCGCTCACCTAACGGGGTAAAAAAGCGCGAATTAGTTGTGACGAGCGAGGTAAAAATCTCTCTCCTCTTCTCTGTGTGCTACATGGAGAATATAACCTCACATCCAATTAGTTCGCGCTTTTTTACTTGTGAGTCTTTTTGACCTTCCCGCGAAATTCCATTATAATGAGGATTGTTTAATACGGTACTCATCCTTAATCCCTCATGCTCTCTCCCACCGAAGAAATAAAAAACAAACTCGATATCGCGGATGTAGTCGGGGGATATGTGAAGCTCGAAAAAGCGGGTAGTAATTTGCGCGCGCGCTGCCCCTTTCATAATGAAAAGACCCCCTCATTTTTTGTAAGCCCCTCGCGCCAGGTCTGGCGGTGTTTTGGTGGGTGCAGCGAGGGAGGTGATATCTTTGCGTTCGTGATGAAGATTGAAGGAATAGAATTTAGGGATGCCCTGCGGCTAC
>CAYJUS010000058.1:1534-6450 GCA_964373435.1 uncultured Candidatus Saccharibacteria bacterium | reverse complement strand
GTTCGCTACGCTGTCTTTTTCACTACGTTTCGATTTGGGCAACTAATTCCTCGCTCACAAATTTTTGCTACTTAGCTCGTGTAGTTGCAGCCAAATCTCCACTATTGTTCAAAAGACAGCGTAGCGAACGAGAGGTTGGGGGGAGTGAAGATTCCTCGCGTGGTTCCGTGTGGCTCTGCGTCATTCATGAAGTTCGACACAAAATCGTTACATGCGGGGTACACGCCCGAAAGCGACCATGGGTCGCGGGCGGTGCCTTTATATCAGACAGTCGCGCATTTGTTTCGCGATACGGATCATGCCGCACGTCTTTTCGCTCAGGAAGAAGAGGGGCATGTGTACTCGCGGGTTTCGAACCCGACCGTTGAGGCGTTTGAAAAGCGAATGGCCGAGCTCGAGGGGGCAGAAGCGGGGCTTGCTGCGGCTTCCGGAATGGCGGCTATTTTTTTATTGACCGCAGCTCTTACAAAACAGGGAGACGAGATTGTTTCTTCCCCCAACGTCTACGGCGGGACCTATCACCTCTTCAACGACACGCTCCGCCGCTTCGGAATCACGACACGGTTTGTTAACGACCCTTCAAAAAAAGAGAGCTGGGAAGAGGCGATTACACCCGAAACGAAATTTCTGTTTCTTGAAACTCCCGCAAACCCAACCGTAGGAGTGTTTGATATCAAAGTAATTGCAGACGTTTCGCATGCGCATAATATTCCCCTTGTGGTTGATAGCACGATCGCGACACCCGCCCTGCAGCTTCCCCTCCGGTTGGGCGCGGACTTCGTGGTTCACTCGGCGACCAAATATATTTCGGGTTCGGGTACCGCACTCGGCGGGATTATTTTGGGATCTAAAAGGGTGCTCGACGAGATGCGCCGGGGGTTGGTGTATGACATTGGAGCAAGTCTCGCGCCATTTCACGCATGGCTTTTTCTTTTGGGGCTGGAAACCTTGGGAGTGCGGATGAAAAAGCATACGGAAAACGCTTTAAAAGTCGCAGAATTTCTTGAAGGTCACCAACACATTTCACGGATTCACTATCCCGGACTTTCCTCAAGCCCTTTTTATGATTTGACCCAAAAACAAATGACTGGCACAAGCTCTCTTCTTGCATTCGAGCTTAAGGGGGGGCTTAATACAGGGAAAAGGTTCATCGAAAACCTTAAGTTGATTTCGCACGTTGCAAATTTGGGAGACGCAAAAACACTTGCGATTCACCCCGCATCAACCACTCACAGCCGTGTTCCGGTTGGTGAGCAGGAAAGGGTCGGTATAACGCAAGGACTCATTCGCATGTCGGTGGGCCTTGAAGACTCAGAAGACATCATCGAAGATATTTCTCACGCACTCGGCGAGGTGTAGATATGGGAAAGAAAAGCCCCCAAACAATTATTTTACTTGGTCGCTCGGGTTCCGGAAAAGATACGCAAGTTCGCCTTTTGGAAGAAAAAACAGGATTTCGCATATTTGCCACCGGAGACGCGTTGCGAAAGGTCGCAAGCGAAAGAACGATACTCGGGAGACGTCTCCACGAGGAATTACAAAAAGGGAATCTCGCACCCACCTGGCTCGCTTCGTTCCTTTGGATTAAAACACTCGTAGAACTTAGGCCAAGCGAAGGAATCATTTTCAACGGTAGCCCCCGCAAACTCGAAGAAGCAAAACTTATTGATGAAGTGCTCGTATGGTTGGGACGGGGGAGACCCCGGGTGGTTCTTGTGGATGTGAGCGAAAAAGAGGCGTTCACGCGCCTTACGAAACGCAAGATCTGTACACGATGCCACGCAATCGTTCCGTATCTCGAGGAATATCGATTATGGAAGGCATGTGGAAAGTGTGGGGGGCGATTGAAAGCCCGTCCGGACGACAAGCCACGAGCCATACGAACACGATTTTCTTGGTTTAAGAAAGAGGTGGGACCCGTTATTCGATACTATCAGGCTCAAAGAACCTTAAAAGTCATTAACGGAGAACAAAACATTCAAAGCGTCTTTAAGGATATCCTCAAAGCGTCGCGTTCGTAAGGTCAAAAAACCTTGTTCTTTCGCGAAGGCTTTACCCCCATATTCAAAATGTCCTATAATTTGAACGTGGGGATTTTATTTTTATGCAAGAGCAGCAAAAAAAAGTAATTCTCTTTCTTGGTCTTCCCGGAGCCGGAAAGACTACACAATCTGTGCGTCTTGCCGACGCATTCGATTTTTTACATTTAACGACAAGCCGTATTATTCGTGACAAGTTCAAAGGCATTCCTCTTGGCGTTGATACCAGCATCGACGGAGAACGAAAACGGTATGACGAGGGGAAAATTCTTAATCCGGAACTCGTTGCCTCTTGGGTGAATGAGGCAGTACGGCACTTTTATCCCGTAACAGACGGCATTATTCTTGATGGTTCTCCGCGGAGCAAAAAAGAAGCGGAGCGATTGATGCCTACTCTTCTCGGGCTTTACGGGGAGGAACACATTCGGGCGGTTCACCTTCGGGTCTCGGCCGAGACCGCGTTTGCAAGATCTTCATTGCGGCTTATCTGTGTGGGGTGCGAGAAAAGCTATCCCCAGCGTCTAGACATTACAAATCAGCGCTGTGAGGACGAGTTGTGCCAAGGGGTGCTTACGAGAAAGCTTCTCGACAAACCGGAGATTTTTGAAGAACGTGTCCGCCTCTTTCGAAAAACCACTGAGCCCGCTCTCCGATTTTTTAAATTGCGTAACTTTCTGCTCGACATTGACGGGGAAGAGGATCCCGTGAGCGTGTTTCGCAGTACGGTGGTTTCTTTGGGACGAGATCGATAGCGAGAATAGCATCGAGCGCGGTGCGTTTTCCATGGTTATCTATTCGTGTCAACCCTCTTCATAAAAACAAAAAGAGAAATAGTAATCATGCGAGAAAGCGGCAGGATCACCGCCGCTATTTTAGACGCGCTTCAAAAAGAGGTGCGGCCGGGAATTTCTACCGGGTACCTTGATCACATTGCGCGAAAACTGATAAAGAAGTATGGGGTTGAGTCTTCGTTTGAAAACTATCAGCCGACCAAAAACGCAAAGCCGTTTCCCGCGGTACTTTGCGCATGCGTGAATGATGAAATTGTGCATGGGTTGCCCGGCGCGCGCGTGCTTCGCGGTGGAGATATTTTGAGTTTGGACTTCGGCGTGAAATACAAGGGGTTTCATAGCGACTCGGCAATTACAATCTCGGTAGGAAAAATAAGTAAAAAAGCGAAAGACTTAATCGAGACGACATACCGCGCGCTCGAGATCGGAATTAAAGAGGCGAAGGCGGGTGCGCGGCTCGGGGACGTGGGGCATGCAATTCAAACATACGTCGAATCAAGAGGATACGGCGTGGTGCGGAATCTTTCGGGACACGGCATAGGAAAAAATCTCCACGAAAACCCCGTGGTGTTAAACTACGGTGAGCCGGGAACGGGCCTTTTACTTCGAAGGGGAATGACAATTGCGATTGAGCCAATGGTAACCGAAGGCGATCATCGTGTCGCGATCGGAGACGACGGCTTTACCTTCAAAACGCCGGACGCGAAACTCTCGGCTCATTTTGAGCATACGGTTGTGATTACGAAATCCGGCGGGGCAATTCTCACAAAAATATAAAGACGTTATCACAAGGAAGAAGCAGTAAAGGGGACCACTGCTTTTTAATTTTCCGCATACTTTGTGTTACAATGGAACCATGAAGCCGCTTTTTCTCTCGGTCATCATTCCCGCCTACAACGAAGAAAAACGTCTCCCGAGGACCTTGCTCGACGTGGATCGGTATCTCCACTCTTTAAGTTTTGCAGAAATATGCGAGCAAAACGGATTTTCAAAGCGGGATTACGAAATTATTGTGGTGGATGACGGTTCGAAAGATAACACCGTGAGGGTGGTGAAGCGCTTCATCGACCTTCCCATTCGGAATCTGCGGCTTCTTGAAAACAAAGAGAATCACGGAAAGGGATGGGTGGTGCGGCATGGAATGACGGGGGCTACGGGCGCGTATCGGATTTTCATGGATGCGGATAACTCCACCACGCTTGACCAGATAGAAAAACTTCTTCCTTACGCAAAAGAATTCCGGTCGCACACCGCACTTCAAAAGGGATACGGCGAATACGACATCGTGATAGGTTCCCGCGGCCTTCGAAAAAGCGTGATTACCCGTGCACAGCCTCTCTATCGCGTCGTCATAGGGAAAACGATTAACCTTATTATTCAGGTCGTTGCGGTGTTTGGAGTGTGGGATACCCAATGCGGATTTAAGCTCTTTAGCGCGCGAGCAGCCGAAGGTATCTTTTCAAAAACCCTCATTGACCGATGGGGGTTTGATGTTGAGTCATTGGCGCTCGGAAGAAAACTGGGGTACAAAATAAAAGAGACGGCGATTTTGTGGGAGAACGATCCTTCGAGCCGCGTAAGTTTTGCGGGCGGCGCCTATCTTTTAATTGAGCTTTTCAAAATCAGGTTGAGTTTATGGAGAAACGTGTATAGAGTAAGGGCACGAGCGGCCACGAACATCCACACGAACGGCAACGAAAATTCTTGGGATGCATAGTGTGTGTATACTCGTGGCGCCGCGTATATTATATGGCGAAGCACACATCTATTTCGGAACTCCGCAGGGACATTGTAAGCGGCGATTGGATCGTGATTGCAACCGGCCGCGTAAGGCGGCCGCACGCCTACATCACGAAACGACACAAACGATGGTACCAGCCGAAGCGCACCTGCCCCTTTGAGGATCCTCAAAAATTTGGCAATGCCGACCCTGTCTTTATCTATCCTCAAAGAGCCCGTAGGGACGGTCACTGGTGGGTGCAGGTAATTCCGAATAGGTATCCGGCGTTTCGCCCCGGGCTTTGCCCGCCGGAAACAAGGCACGGTCCCCACACGGTCATGGAGGGGGTGGGGTTTCACGAAGTTA
>CAYJUS010000058.1:0-1524 GCA_964373435.1 uncultured Candidatus Saccharibacteria bacterium | reverse complement strand
CGAAGTTATTATTACGCGGGATCATGACCGAGGAATTGCGGACTTCACAAGGAGAGAAACCGAACTGTTGGTACGGGCGTATCAGGAGCGCTATCGGCAGCTCATGGGAGAGGACTGCGTGCGCTACATCTCCATCTTTCATAATTACGGAGAAGAAGCCGGCGCGACGATTTATCATTCTCATTCACAACTTATTGCGGTTCCCGTTATTCCTGGAGACGTGAAAGATAGTCTCGTCGGAGCGGAAAAATTTTTCAAGAAAAATAAAAAATGTGCACACTGTGTCATGACGGATTTTGAGCGAAAAGAAAAGAAGCGCGTGGTGTATGAAAATGAAGGGTTTGTTGCGCTCTGCCCCTACACCTCCCGTACCGCATTCGAGATCGTAATTTCACCGAAACTTCACAGCGCCAACTTTGAAACGATGGGAGAAGCATCGCGAAAACTCTTTGCAGATGCCCTTCGCGCGAGTCTTTCCAAACTCTCGAAAGCACTAAAAAACCCCGCGTATAACTATTTTGTTCATACCGCGCCCTCCAAAAAGGGGAGGGATCACCACTTTTATCACTGGCATCTTGAGATATTCCCCAAAACCGCCATCTGGGCGGGGTTTGAGATTGGAACGGGTATCGAAATTTGTACGATTGCGCCGGAAGATGCCGCCGCATTTTTGCGAAAACAGAGATAGAAACGGATCAAGGGGGTCAAGGGGGGTCGCAAATGGGTCAAAGGATCCTCTGACACCTCTGACGCCTCTGAGGCCTCTGACTCTTTGATATACGAACTCCTACGTTTTGTAAGTTCTCTCGTAACCGAGACCATTTCTACCACCGGCTATCTTGGCATATTGATATTCATGACTCTTGAGTCGGCGGCGATCCCCATTCCGTCCGAGATCATCATGCCTTTTTCGGGCTACCTTGTTTTTGGGGGAGAACTCAAAATGCTGTGGGTGGTATTTTGGGGGGCTATGGGGAACCTTATCGGATCCCTCATACTCTACGCGGTTGGGTTTTATGGAGGGCGGACGTTTCTTGAGAAATACGGAAGGTGGGCGTTGCTTTCCCATCACGATCTTGAGATCGCCGATCGCTTATTTGCGAAATACGGCCAGATCATTATTTTAATTTCGCGGGTGCTTCCTGCGGTCCGCACCTACATTTCCTTCCCCGCGGGTGTCGCCCGAATGGATGTTAAGAAATTTTGTCTCTACACCCTTGCGGGTTCCCTGCCGTGGGCGTATGTGCTGGCCCAAACGGGGGTCATTATGGGAGAGAACTGGCATAAACTCGAGGCGTATTTTCGGAGGTTCGACATCCTGATCGGCATCATATTGGTGTTGGGAATCGTGTGGTGGGTGCGACGCCATATCCGGCTGAGATAAACGGAATTCATTCGTTTACCATGATTTTTCGCTAACCCATGAGAAAACTTATAGTAGCAAATTGGATGTGCAATCCCACAAGCCTCCGCAAGGCAGAGCAGTTTTTGGCTTCTCTCCCACCCGTACTAAAAAGGAAACGG
>CAYJUS010000057.1:0-6547 GCA_964373435.1 uncultured Candidatus Saccharibacteria bacterium | reverse complement strand
GTGGATGGAGCCCGGTTCAAAGCCAAAAGAATTGTGGTTGCCGAATTCCGCAATTTCAACCTCGATCCATTCGCCCTCGTCCCATCCGCCCTCGTCTTCGTTGAACGTCCACGTCCAATAGACAACGTTGCCGTCAGCATCCACCTCAACCTCGTAACTACCGTTCACTGGCGCGGTCTGTACCCAGCCATTCTGAAACTGTTCCCACATCTCCCACTCGCTGTCGAGAGACACTTCCCACCGCACAATTCCTTCCGCATCGGTCTGCTGACATTCATCCTCGGGACTCATATCCCCATCGCCCTCCAAACAAATCCACCAGCCCTCAATACCCGGCTCGTTCGACAGGCCATTGGGTTGGTGCCATACTCCATCTCCGTCGAGATCGTTGAACTTGTAGCCGGTGATTGTTACCGTTTGCGGTCTCTCTTGCGGCTCCTGCCGGTTGCCGAAATTTAATTCTTCGTAACTCGTATTCTCATCGGTAATTGTTACATCATACCCCATTGGCTCTAGCCCCTCGTTCCCGCAGCCGACTGCATTCTCTATATCCCATCCGTCGGGGTACGTCTCGCTCCAGCCCTCGGTGGAATTTTCACAAACGGTGTATCCACCCTCGTAAAGTCCGGTAAACTCGTAGTAACCGGCCGCGTTGGTATAAGTCACAGAACCATTATTGTTAATGGGCCACCCCTCAAGGGCTGATTCATCTTCGTCCCACTCGCCATTCCCGTTTGCGTCCTCCCATTTATATCCGGAAATCCGCCCTTCGGGCGCTTCGCCGGTAAGGGACACATCGTCAAGAAACAGCTTATCTTTATCACCTTGTCCGGCATTCACCAGGTTTGCCCGAAATCGAAACTGAAATCCCGCCTGATCCGTTGCTTCAGGAAGAACCCAAGAGGAAGCAACCCAGGTATTGCTCGCAGGAAGATCCGTCAGGTCCTCCAGCGTGATCCAAAAAATTCCGTCAGCTGACCATTCCACATAGACATGGTCGTTACTTTCAAACGCTTCCTTCACTTTGTACGAATAGCTCAATGTAATATTCTCATACCCAAGTGTTGACTGCGCTTTTCGCAAAATATCATCTCCTTGCGTATTCTCTTTCACCTCCGCCCCCTTACCGCCATTGAGCGCCGCCCCATTTTTAACATCCCACTTTGGAGAATCAACAGAATCCCAATTAGAAAAATCATTCGATTCGAAACCGTCTTCAAATAACGTAAAATCCGCGTCGGTATAAGCGGTCTGAAGGAAAATAAAGACACCCAAAACTAATATAACAAAAACTGGCACGACCAACGGCCAGCGAAACGTGTTTCGATTATTATGCATGGATACAAGTGATGCGAGATTCATAAATGTTGACAAAAACGATAAGTGATAAAAGATGCACGTGTGTCTACTTTACCCTCTCCAGAAACATGTGTCAAGTTAGGTGGATGCCAAAGCACACACAACAATATCACATTATACACCGTAATAAAAAATTTGTCAAGTGCTTTGCTTAAATTGCTATTTTACACTCACCCACTTCCGGAACAAATTTTTCACACTCCTCCCGTATGGTCTTAGAATCTACCCCAAAGCCCACTCGCAACACATCCGCGGTGTAGGCAAAACAACTCCTTCGAAAGTCCGAAGAAACAAAGACTGCACAAAACGGCATCGCAAATTTTCCATCCTCTGTATGCGCGACGAGACGGCTTGCGACCGATTCTGCGCAAATACGGACATACCGCGCGCCATATTCATTTTCAAGTGATTCGCAAAACGAAACCGTGGGTTGGGGGCCAACTGCTAATGCCTCGTGAGAGAGATAAAATATCCCAAGACCGCGAAGACAAAGAGTTTCCGCAAACCCCTCTACTTTATTGCATTCCGCAACAATCTCTTGATTACTAAGCCCCATCTCGTGCATGCGAAACGACTGCACGTAGTAACAGGGATTCCGATAGATACTCCCCGTATACGTATTGCACGGAAAATGAGGGTCCGCATCACCAATACGGCGAAGGGGCGTTTCATACGCAAGTAAGTTCTCCATAAAAATTCCGGTGTAGCAGGGAAAGCGATCCGTTACCGAAAGCGCCTCACAGACCTTAAAACTCGCGTCCATGTCATACCCAAGAAAATAAAGAATGCCGTGTCCCGCGCCATGAATGCACTGATCCCGACGATTAATCTCTCGAAACCGGTCGCAAAGCGTCGGGAGTTTATCTTTTATCTCCTCTACCGTAATGTGCTCCGCATCAAACCGCGTGTCTCCCTGCCGGAACAATGCCTCCATCGCGCCATGAAAAAACCCTCCCGCGCATACTTCGAATGAGGTCCCTTCGCGATACGTCGTATAAAGGTCGCCGAGTGCGTTAAACGCTTCTCTTCCGATTGCATGCACCACCGGATGGCAGTTAAGGCGCAGGAGTTCGTTTTTTGCGAGCGCCGATTCAAATTCTTTTGCGACTTCCGCTACTGTAAGAACCTTAAATGCCCCGGCAAAAAATGACTGAAAACAAGGCATCTGTTTTTCGAGAGAAGCTTCGTGACAGCGGGAAATTTCTTCAACCATTCGATCGAAATTGTATCTCTCTTTTTCTGCGGGAGATGGAAATACGTCAACGGAGAAAGTTGAAAATCGATTCCACCCTACCGCTATCCCCCCAAAAACCAAAAGCCCAAGAAATAAAAAAAGAGCGATGCGGCGCTTCGAAAAATCGGTCCGGAAGATAATTTTTTTAGATGTACGAACCTTTCTTTTTCCCATAGATCCTTTAGGAATATAACTCTTCTTATTCTATCAACTCTCCCGGATCCCCACAATAGAGGATATTGGCAGAAGAAAAAACCAGCATGCGCTGGCTTTTGTGATTACAGGATTCTTCGGAAAGATACCACTCGTGATTTGTTATAGAAGTGAGGAGTTTCTTTTTCGCCCAACACTTCAATATAGGAAAATGGGGGTACCCGCCATTAATCGATTAGCTGAATCAGTTTGTCCAGTTGTTCCACAAAACATCTAATCGTGTTCCTATTTCATACCATGCTCCTGCAGTCCCGCCGTCTGCTCCGTCTCGATCCTCTATTTCTCTAAACTGTTCACTTTCTAGCACCACATTGAGTTCGTATGTTTTAGTGGGTCCCATCCAATCAGGGGAACATCTAAATGCATAGTAAAAATCACGTGGGGGATTTAAGCAACCTTCGGGACAATCAACTTTATGACAACCATCATCATCGTTTATTGGATCAACTGGCAATACAGAAATTGGGGAGCCGCCGTTGAATTAAGTAAAGTCAAGGGGAATCCACCCGGCACCATTTACAGGACGGGGATCGCTTACCTGTTGAAAATGAATGCCTGTTGATACCCACCCCGTGGGACCACAGGATGTCGCAGTTTCTGGATTTGCAGGAGGATTTATTATTCCTTCACTTGTGGGGATACTGACCCAAATGTTACTAGCGTCACAACTATCAAGGATTCCCGGCTTTACGGTCATAAGAAGGGCAATTGCCCGATGTACAGTTTTTTGATCAGAGAATCTCTGGGAATCGCGGCCTTTTCGCAGGGTTTCCGCCGGATTCAATACGAAAATAAGTATTGCTGAAAGAATCGCAATGATAGCAATAACAATCAGCAACTCCAGCAAAGTAAATCCTCTTGCATCATTTGAATCAGCAAAGTTATTCATCTTCATCCTTATTTTAACATCCCGAGATAAGATTTTCTACACCCGTACAGTTTAGGCCGAAGTGCAACTTTTTGATCCCAACACTTCAATATAGGAAAAAAGGGGGGGTCCCCAAGTTTTGGGTAAAAGAAAGCGACATCCGTGTTGGTTGCCGCTTATTTTATCTATACGCTTAGGTTCCACGAAATACTAAAGGATGCAGAGAGACGACTTTCAGGGTTTGGTCTAGGATAAATCTTACTATAACCCCTTGTTTCAATCCCATGGATTTTCCAAGTTCTCTAACATATTCTCCGCCATAGCCCTCAATTTTATCAAAGGTAAAAGGATATATGTCCCCTTTACTACCTTCTTCTAAAATATGTCCTAACCCATCATTACGTAATCTCGTAATCTTGCCAATATGCTCGGTCATATTGTACCTCCTCTCAAGAACTGTTCTGATCTTATCCAATCAGAAAACAAAAGTCAATACCAGCTGATAGGCTTTTTGCCACCGAGTTCCAACATCACCTAGAGTAGTAGTGAAATCGGTGGCTTGAATAAAAGGTTATTTTGGGTATACATGGTGTCCTCCTTCGCCAAGGCTATCCTGCGCTATTCCATAGCTACGGAGTAGCGACGGATAGCTTCGGAATGCTAAAGCATCCTTCGTTAAAACTTCGGAATGCCAAGGATCAGAGCACACAATGAGTTGTGTGCTCGACCGAGCACTCAGTTCTTCTGAGTGCTCTGGTTTAGTTGCTTTGTCCTTCCGTAGCCCTGAACGAAGTTGAAGGACGAAGGAGGAGAACTATGTTTCAGAGGAATTGAGGGGTTAGGAACGACTTAAAACAGGCACGGTTCTTGCTTTTAAATAAGAAAAGCGGCACTTATTGGTTGCCGCTTGTATTCCTTATTCAAGTCTAACCAGTATAGCGATATCAAATACTGCTGGATTACAAGTATCAAGTTCTCCGTTTTTGTAACGGCGCTTAAAATCTTCACCGCTCATATTGAGACGCTTTCGTGCTTCTCGGTCAATAAGGTTATCAAGTTCTTTCTGTGACAACTGAATGACATCATCGCTTGTCTTCCCGTCCATCCTTTCGCCTCCTTCAAGGAACTAAATCTTGTTCCAGTATGGAATATCGTATGTTAGCATGGTCATTTTATTTTGTCAAGTATTCGTTCCGTGGCTTCAAACTGTTGACTTTTATTTTATTATATGATATAATAGAGATAGAGTACGAATATCGTTGGCAGTTTCGCTATAAACCTATTTTTGTAGCAAGACTGCCACCGATATGGTGAGCATTATTTACCCGATATGGGTAGAAAGGAAAGACGAGATGAGATCAGGTGAATGGACACGAGGGATGTCCTTAGCCCTTACGAGTGCTGTTGAGGCACTTGAGGTCAAGGAGGGATCATCTCCGCTGTCAATCCTCAGAAGGCTTAAGGGGTTTAAGCCCGAGCCAGGCACCAGCCAAAAGCTGGGCGAGAAGGCTCACAAAGATGACTGGCAACTGTGCTTCGGACCAGCCGACCCCAACGTCTTCGACCTTACCGTCACCGTTTCGTTGCTGTGTGAAAACCACTCGCAGTATGGTCACCGCTGGTGCCATCGTACTGTGACCGTGGTTCAACCCAACGAGACACGACCAGGTGAGTACAGCTACACGTACGAGAGCGAGCTTGAAAAGCCTCTGGCGTTTGGCGACGCTGACCATTGGTCGGCAGACAACTGAATATCGCAAAAGCCCCTGGCTTCGGTCAGGGGCTACTGCTTTTTATAGCAAGCCCCAAGGATAATCCCGAACCAGAGATTGTTTCACAATCACGGTTCAGGACTACGCACCGAGGGCCTTTTGCGTTTCACCCGCCCGAATGGCGAGGCTCGCCCAAATAGATTTGGGCGGCAAAAACAATATTAAAGACAAAACAATACAACGTCTGACGTTGTATTGTTTTGTATACTAAGCTATATAATTTCGGCGTCGCGTCTAACGCAGCTACCGCTTACAAACGCTAACCGCGTTTGACGCAGTGGACTACTGCGGATTTACCCCCCCTATCGCGAAGCGATAGGCCACACCCATGCGGGGGTATGAGGGTTTAGTTAGAACTATGTTTTTGGGGGATTGAAGGGTTGGTTCCCGTTTTGAAAACTTCAACCTATTCCTTTTTACTCATCTCCTTTTTGCGCATTGCTCTTTACAAACAAATTAAAATATGTTATAATGTGAATATACAATGAGCGGATTTCGTTAAAGGAGGTATGTGATGGACCCGCTCAACATCATAAGTTCGATCGCTCGTATCGGTAAGGATGAGGTTCTCGTGGAGAGGTTCGAGGGCTTCTGTGACTGGTTCCACCCGGAGAACGGTAACGGCCGGCGTCCTCGCGAGGACGAGAAGCCCTGCGGCGAGGCCATCTACTCCGTCATCTTTCCGGATGGCCACTCCGAGGGCGGCTACCACGCCCGATTCCTCACTGCCAACGCGTAAGCGACCGAACAACCCAATCAGGGCTTCCGCCAAGGAAGCCCTGACTACTTTTTTGTATGCCCCACTTCGTCAATCCCACTCCGTTCTGATGAACTCCGCGGGACTATACGGGACACCACTTCGCTTTAATAATAAGTAAGTATTGCGAAACAAAAACATTAAAGTGCTTGCACCGCGTAGCTCCGAACAAAGTGAGGAGCGAAGTGGTGGACCGTGCGAGAATCGAACTCGCGCCTCCCGCGTGCAAGGCGGGTACACTACCACTATGCTAACGGCCCGCACATTTCTTCTCAATCTTTGATTGAGCCAAGAAATGTAGCGTCCGCCGAAGTCCTGAGCTTGGACTTCGACCGAGCTCAGTC
>CAYJUS010000056.1:0-6578 GCA_964373435.1 uncultured Candidatus Saccharibacteria bacterium | reverse complement strand
AGTCTCCAAAATGTTGTTAGATCCTGAGATGATGACTAATTTGCGGAGGGACAGGCACTTCTTTTCAAGCGCGGGCGGGTCCCTTTTTCAGAGCGCTATCGAGCAAAAGTCAAAAATCTGGTGCCTTGGTTATGTGGGTGGCTAATCCCGGGGACTCGGACAAGCCGCTATCTTGGTAATTGCGGTGGGCTCGTCGTCGGAGCTGGATATGGCCTCCAGTTCCTCCAGGGTATCCTTCTTGTCATTGACGTAGTCGTCGATGATTTCTCGCAGTAGGTGATTTACGCTTTTATCTATCTTGCATTTACCCGTTTTATGGTTTGTTATAGTGCCCTTGTCTTTGCCGACCGCATCGGCAATCTCCTTTTGAGTGAACGGGAGAACCGAGAAGATGAACATGAGTTCTTTCGAAGTAAAGGCATGCCTCACTTTCAGCAATGCCTTAAGGATATTGCGGTTCCATCGATCAATTAGCTCGCCAGTCAGGGGCATATGACCGCATTTCTGGCACTTCTTAAAGACCGTAGTGCCCTCGATCACGATGGTGCCCAAATTCGTTCGGTACTTATAGTTCTTTACTGGAGCATTCTTCATCTCCCCAATCCCACAGCGATCGCACTTTTCACTCATCGCAATTCTCCTTCAAATAAGCCTTGGTTTCCGACGCATTGGCCTTACAGGCTGAAACCACAATTACTTTTTCTTTCTCTTTGTGCATTCTCGTGAACTTCTTAAAGAGTACGATCAATCGAAGCACCCGATCTTTGATGTCCTGTCCGACCCATCGGTAGCGCGTTTCACCTACGTAGAAGCTTGTACGTCCCTCATCGGCATCTTCTTTGCTGACGATTGAGCCCGTTTTCAACGTTTCAAGCACGTCATCGACAAAAATTTCTCGCTCCGGGTAGTTCTCGGTAGCGTGCGGATCGATGTCATACTCCCTTTCCCGAACAAGTCGTTTTACCTTCGCTGTCAGCTTGCTGAAGTCGCCCAAGCGTTCACCTCTCAAAAAGCATTATAGCAGGCTGGTTGAATAATTCAACCACTTAGCCGTGAGAGGGCTACGGACGTAGCTAATCTAAAACCATGAAAAGAGGAACGAATCTCCGGAAATCCAATCCTAATAAGGATTTCCGTTTTTTTTCTGTTTCGGACCGTTTCGGACGATTTCGGTTAATTTCCGCCTAAATGTGGCAGTAGCGTGGCAGTGGTTTTCGGAGTAGTTCGGACCGATTCGGAACATTCAGGAAGATTACCCTCCTGAGTAACAGCTCTGCCAGTCAGGGAATGCAACCCGCAATTTAGCCCCTGCCCTCCCTTTAAGGAACGGATTTTTGTGGTGAGGTTCATTTGATGCGGGCATTGAAACGCATCGAACCGCACCCTCAGACACGGTCTTGACCCACAAGAACCCACAACGTGGTGGAGAATTCTTCTTTTCACAAAGCGCGGGGCGTGGAAACCAAGTAGCTCCTCAGATTCCCCCCCCCCCAACCACTGCCTCACAATAAGGAATAGGAATGAGAAAATGAAAAAAAATGAGATAGACCAAATAAGCTTCGAAATCATCGCGGCAATGGAGAATCACAGAGAAATGCTGGGCGGCAAGGCGGATCTCCCCGATCCGACAATAGACATTGGTTTTCTGATTCAGAAAATCGCCGGGCTTCAACTTGTCATTGAGAAGCTCATGGCTGCAAAACGGTATCATTCACGCTACTAAACCACGACGGGGACAGCGTTGGCACTATGAGGTAGTGAGACAAATGTCTCCAAAACCGAACTTCCCATTAGTAAATAAACGCCCCAAACTCAGGTGCCACAAATTTCCTTTACTAACTTCCCACCTAACCAAGGAGCTAATCGATGAACATCCTAATCGACGTAACCCCCAATCCCTCACGAACCAACCAATTGACTGAATTCACAGAGCAAGAATCTGTTGAGGATTTGCTGTACGAATTCCTGCGAAACCATACACCGCGTACCGCTCTCTCTTACCGAAATGATCTTAAAGCCTTCTTTGATTTTACGCAGGCGCACTTTGGCCTACCTCGCACCGAAGGCAAACGCGTTCACTTTGACGATATTAAGAGGGTGCACCTTGTTAAATACAAAAATTTTCTTGAAAGCGAACCCTCAATGCGCGGAAAAGTCTTTGCCCCGAATAGCATCAATCGAAAAATATCGAGTATTTCAAGCTTTTACCAGTTTCTCTTGCAACGAGAGCTCATCGATAAAAACCCGGCGGAATTCACGATTCGACCAAAAAGAGTGAACGTACGAGAAACAGAAATTTTTACCGACAGGGAGATGAGACATCTTTTTGAACTCATCGACGAAAAGGCCTCCTTTTTGCACAAAAGTGCTCTCTATACGATGTTCACCACAGGTTTAAGAAATGCAGAGCTACGCAATATTAAACTTGGAGACTTTCAAACGCATGAGGGTATCAGAATTTTGCGTTATATAGGAAAAGGGCAAAAACCAAACGAAGTGCCTATTCATCCTGTTACGGCCCATCACATCGATCAGTATTTAGCGTGGATGGAAAAAATTGGCCGTAAGGTCATGCCCGACGACTATCTTTTTCAGCCTACAAAAAACTCCCACGGTGGAAAGCTACAGAAAAAATTGTCACATACAGCTCTTGGATACATCGTAAAAAAGTGGGCGAGAAAAGTGAACCCATCCAAGAGGATCACGCCTCATAGCAGTCGAGCTACCTTCGTGACCAGTTTACTCGCCAACGGCGAAGACATCTATACCGTCGCTAGATGTGTCAACCATTCCGTTAACCGGCTCATTTTTAATTCCTGTATTTGATTCCCCCTTAAATCTTTATTGCATTTAATTCTCTGATCCCACCTTTTTGGGAGGGGGTGCGGGGGAGGGTTTGCCATTTTGCCGAAGACAGAATTGCTGGATAGCTTGGATGAGGAGCCGGATTTGACCCGGCTCCTCAATTTTTTTCTGGGCTGGTATGTGACCTTTCCAGAAGAAGGCCAGGGTAACGCTGTCTGGCTTTGTTCGTCCAGTCCTATTCGTTCGGGGGGACGACCCTGGTCTTTGGGCTGGAAGTTTGCTGCGGCTGGTGTGGAGTCCACTTTTCTATCTGTAAACCCTGCTGGCGCGGACAGAGGTACTGCGGAAAGGGATGCAGCCAGGCAGCGCGGAGGGAGAGTCTCCGCCGCGCCCGAAAGAAGTACGTACAGAGCCCCAGAGGCCGAGAGAAGAATCGACTCCGTCAGAAGCGGTACCGCAAAAACAAATCGAAGAAAAAGTGCCAGAGTAAAAAAACCGAGACGGATCAGTCTTCCCTAAAACCCCGCTCACCAGTAAAGCCACCTAGATGCCGATGTTTTTCGTGTGGTGGTGAAATCGATCGGCGGTTTAGAAGCATTGAGTGCTTTTACAGGGCTACTCGACCGGATCCCTGATGGGAGGTGGGCTGTGAGATGGGCCAAAAGCTATTCGATAATTGACCATGAGTTTTTACACCAAGGGTATTTCAAAAATCTTTCGCTTGAAGCGCTGGCGCTCTATTTTTTCCTCGTTGTCGTTGGTGATCGCGAGGGCAGAAGCTATTACGCCGAAAGAAGCATCGCAGATTCGCTAAGACTTTCGCCGGAAAAGTTCCAAAAGGCGATTGATGATCTAACGCTCTTGGGCCTGGTCGACTTTCGCCGGCCCTATTTCTGGGTGAAAAACCTGTCGCCGCGGGAGACATAATGTCTTGCGCGACGAGTAATTACTGTCGAATCATTCGCAAGGATGGCATCCTAAGCCTCCAGAACAAGGACTCGGCTCTTGAACAACTCGCGGCAAGATTCCTTGATAGGCTAAGAGTTCGCTGTCTTTCGCCGAAGACCATCCGAGCATATTCGTACGATCTGGTCTATTTCTTTCGGTGGCTAAAATCCATTGGGAGGCACATCTCCGAATTTACTTATCAGGAACTTTACGAATACTTGAAACATCAGGTGGATTTGGGGGCGAAACCGCGGTCAATGAATCGGCGACTTGTTGTCTGTGGCCTTTTTATTGATTTCCTGCATGATCAGGGGATCCCAGTCCATCCCACTCACTTGAAAAGTGGCACCTTTCCCGTGCCGAGACGGCGCTGGGGACGTTACCCAACAAAACGAGGGTCACCCAGTGTCCGAGTGAAGGTGCCCTTCGATATTGTGAACCCGCTAGAAACCGAAGAGGTCAATCGTCTTTTAAAAAAGAGTAAGCGCTATCGAGATCTCTCCATCGTCCTACTGATGGCGATGGTGGGGCTAAGATGTGCTGAGGTCCTCGCCATTGCCATCGGCAATATCGATTTTGTAAAAAACATAATCCTCATCAAGGGTAAGGGCAAAAAAGAGCGTGTCATGCCGTTACCGGAAATGCTTTTGGGGTCGCTTTCAAAATACCTTCACTGCGAACGTCCCCGATCCGCCGTAACGGACAAGCTCTTTGTCATTCTCCAGGGTCCGGATCGGGGAAAGCCCATGACGGAAGAGGGACTACGAAGTCTATTCCGGCGCCGGCGCTCTTCAACCCGTGTTTATCATGGCAATCCCCACAGGCTCCGCCACACTTTTGCGAGCAACATGGTCAGATCGGGGGTTAGCCTCATCGTGCTGCAACAAATGATGGGTCATGCGCACTACGCGACGACAACGAGGTACGCCTCGCTCAGAGTCGAGGACATTGCCAAAGAGTACCTTGCCGCAATGAAGACCATTGAGAGTCGACATGCCGAGCGCGTATCATAAAGCTCGGCGCCAAAAGCGCTACAGTCGATGGAAGCCAATTGTATCTCCGTCGATAATTACTATCGAGAACTATTGCAGTGCCGTCGGTGAAAACTGGAAAGAAGTTTCGCGTATCGCATTTAAAGAACGGATTTATCGTTTTTACCGTTGGCTTAAGAAATCGGGCCTCATCCTTGAAGACATTACCTTAGATACCCTCCAAGACTACCGCCGCCAGCTGAAAGAAAACGGGTGCAGTCAGGAAACGATTACGCAATACATGAGAACCATAAATCCGTTTTTAAAGTGGCTGTATACCAAAGGAATGCTGGGGACCACGCTCGTCGATCTAGAGCTAGAAAGAGAAAAGGTCCCGCTTCTGCAAGCCTACCTTAGCAAACTCACCCATCCATACGCGATCAAGATCCACAAGATCTACGGCTACGAGTTTCACGATTTTCTCAAACTCACTGGCCGGAAGGTCGAGGATATCAGGAAAGAAGATTTACGAAACTACGAACAGGATCTGCGCACCCAAAAACCACCGAGAACGGTTACGTCGAGGCGCATGAACATGCGCTGTGTGCATAACCACATCCGATGGCTCGTCAAAAAAGGCCACCTCCAGCGCTCTTTCGCCGAACTAGGCATTTATCGGGAGAAACGGCAGCTCCTAATCGACGCCACGTTACCCGATGTCGCTAAAGATTTTCTGGAACTCGCTCTCTTCAATAGAAAGGCCCGCACCATCAGTGGTTACAAAACAAAACTAAGGCACTTTTACAGGTACTTAAATGACAGGCAGATCTCTTTGAGCGAGTTTACAAGAAAAGATTTCGATGATTTCGCTAAGCGGTTTTACGACGCCGGCTATAAGCCCGCCACCATTGAACACGCCATCACAACCGTCCAACAGTATCTGACGTGGCTCTATCAATGCGGTTTTCTTGGAAACAACCCCGAGCCGATCATTGGGGATTTTCCAAGACCCAGGCGAGCGGACACCTTGCCAAGGTATTTGCTCCCGGAAGTCGACGAAATCTTGCAAAAACATTTGGACAATGCCGACGACGTTGTATCATTGGCCCTAGCCCTCATGCGTCGAATCGGAATCAGAATGGGAGATCTTATGGATCTCCGTTACGATTCCCTTGAGCAGGATGATCGGGGATATTGGTTTCTCAAAATCCCCCTCGGTAAACTGAACATGGAAAGACTCTTTCCGTTGGACGAGAAAGCGCTTTCGCTTGTCCAAAGAATTAAACCCCTGTCGCTGCACCACAACGGTGGCCGCAAACCCGAAAAACTCGTCATTCATCCCAGGGGAAAACCCCCGAGCCAGGTCGATTATTACAAAGTACTCTACGAAATCTCCGAAAAAATACGCCTCGACTCCGACCTCTCTGTTGGAGATGAGCCTCTGGTCTCGCACCGTCTGCGCCATACCTTTGCTACGAGTCTCCTGAATGCCGATATGAGTCTTGAGGGGGTGCAAAAACTTCTCGGCCACCGCTCCATCAGCATGACACTCAAATACGCGCGCGTAATGCCGAAAAAACTGCGCGAGGATTACCTGAAAGCTGTTGAAAAACTCGAAAAAGGTGTCTCACTCCCAACTCTCCCCAACCAATCGCAGAATCTCAAACCGATCGGACTCCTAGAGGACCTCCTGGCAAGATTAAACGGCTTGGCCCTAGAACCCGAGGCTCACGAGAAACTTCCGACACTCATTCGCAGGACCAAGCGCCTCAAAACCGATCTCGAAACCATCATTTAAACCAGTGCCCGACGGACATCGGAGACCGAATTTTGGTAAAAAAAGGCCGGTTAACA
>CAYJUS010000055.1:0-6645 GCA_964373435.1 uncultured Candidatus Saccharibacteria bacterium | reverse complement strand
ATCGAAGTGGCCGGGCACCTATAAGGGCGAAAGGGTAGTAAGTACGTTCCTTCATCCGTGTAATTGCGGAGGTCCGGGTGGATTTCGATTTTTGGACCCCCCGCTCAAATAGCGTTATAAAGGTGGTTCATTGCTTCTGGCCACCTTTTTCATTTTTCCTCGTTTTATGGTATGGTAGAGATAATGATTTCGACCCTGGAAAATAAGTTAAAACAGGCAGGCCTTTCCGAGGGAGAAGCAAGGGTATATTTAGCTTCGCTCGAATCGGGTCCGGATACGGTTATGCACCTTGCAGAAAAGGCGAAAATTAAACGCCCCACCTGTTACGTCATGATCGAGTCGCTTATCCAAAAAGGGCTCATGAGTTCATTTATCAAGGGCAAGAAGCGCTATTTTTCCGCAGAGCATCCCGGGAAACTACTTGATCTTATTGCCGCGGAACGCGAAGAAATATTGGGGCGGGAGGGGCATGTCGAGAAAGTTCTCCCCGAGCTTGCATCGTTTTTTAATGTTTCTGCGACGCGCCCTCGCGTGCGGTTTTTTGAGGGGAAGGAGGGAGTGCGCGCAATCCAAAGGGATATCCTAAAATCAAAGCCAAAAGAGATTCACTCATTTATTCCGCTTGACGTGGCTCATGAGCTTTTCCCTCCTCAAGCCGGAGATGTACGCGAGAAAATCCTAAAAATTAAAGGGCTTAAGACAAAAACCCTTTATACGAGCAACGAAGCGCGGCCGCTCCCCGAAAAAGGAAATATAATGGTTTCAAGACGCATTGACCCGGAACGTTTTCCATTCTCAACAGAGGTGGTGATTTATAATGACAAAATTGCGTTTCTCTCTTTCAAGGAGGAGATCATCGGCGTGATTGTGGAGAGCAAACAAATTACAGATACCATGAGAACGGTTTTTGACCTTGCGTGGCACGGCGCGGCATCGTAGCTCCGCCCAAGTCCCTATAAAAATAAAGAGGGCCAGATACAAAAGTGTATCTGGCCTTTTCCTTGTGGACAATATTACACGCTCGGTGAATGGGGACGAGAGAACGCTCTCATACATGGGTTCGAGCGGTTCGTTTGCAAGTTTTGCGGTTTCGACACGTTAAAAAATCAGGATGGATAGTATGAAACAATGATTTCGAAACCGTTAATCGAGAGAGCTTCCTTCTTCGCTCCGGAAAGGTTCTCTTGAGGAATTCCAGAACTTTCCGGGTGTTGCAAGAGGTTGCAACCATGATTTTTTGTTCGCCATTTTTCCTGGTTTTGTGCATCTATCGTATTCCATTTCGACAACGCACTCTTGTTCTGGCTAATCGCTCGCGTGTCTTCGGGGGGAGTTTCGACTGTGACCGTGGGCTCCAACTCGCTTCCCTTCTGCGGGACAATCTCGTTCATAGTGCTCTTATTCTTATGCTACATTTCACTTAAGCCCCAAGGGCACAGCGTGCAACGGGACGGATAAACCATTTAATCCTATGAGATTGAGATCCGGTTTTCACGCAATTCACCTCCTTCCCGTTCGAGATTTTCTATATGGCCGTTTTGGACGAGCTTCGTCTTGTTGTTCGAGATCTTCTGCTCGTTTTTTCTCTATCTCCTGGATGGTAAAAACAGAACGGCCGCTCATGCCCATGCGGTTCCGGTCAGCTTTTTGCCGACGCCGTCTGTTGCCTTTCGCTATCCTGTATTCTTCGGACTCTTCTTCGGATTCTTCGGGTATTAATCCTTCTTCCACTTTTTCTTTCATATCCTCCTCAATATGCCATTGTAGCATTTTTCAAAAATCTTGTCAATAGTTTTGGGCACTTCCGGGTATCTTGTCGGGCGATTTCCCTTCACCCCCCTAAGAAAATAAGACAGAGGTCTTCATTTTCCTCGGGGTGGCTACGGGGCACATTCAGGAAGTTATATAAATAGAGGCGGGAAAATGAAGACCTCTGTCTTATTTTCTGTCAACAACCCTTGACAAATTTTTCATATGGGAGTATAATGCACTGTTACGCTAAACAGACGTAACCCCACATCTATTTTAGTAATAAAACCCGAAACCTGAGTTGCCCACACACTTCTCGTTATCGCTCTCTAGCTAAGTAATTGCTCTCTTGTCGATGCGGTCCATCGCATGAGGGGTATGTTCACTTGTTAGGAGGGACGTCTCGAGAGGTACCAAAAACTATGGCAACTTCCTGTCTTTTCCTCCTCGCAAGACACAAAGTAGTAAAACAATTGGTCTTACTCCGAGAGGAACGAGACGAGAATCGAGCCTGCAAAAGACTTTTAAAGCCGGAGGGGCTTGGAAAGGCGCTTTGGTAGGCTAGGTCTCCTCATGTGTTTCTGGGGAGACCGAGCACATAAATTGGACAGTTTTCTGTTGGCGATAAAATTTTCGAAAAACTTGGGAGTACCAACTTCCGTTTTATGTGCTCGGTTTCTCCAGAAATTATATTTCTGGAAGCACTTTCTTCTAAGAAGGAATTATAGAGGAAATCCGTCGCTTAAACCTAAACCCCGCACTAAACTTGGACCATTAATCGTTTACGATTGTATCTGCCGCATCAAGTCTTACCGGAAAACTAGTCTATATATTTTTGACGTGATTCTGTCTACGAATCTTGGGCACTGTCCAAATTTTAGTGACGGGGTAAAGCTGCTGTCATATATTCATATGTACAAGTGTCATGTGGGTGTAGCCGCTGGCCAACCCCACCGGATTTTCTCTCATTTGACCCTCAACGCATGAGATATACGTTTTGGTATGTATACTATGTCGACACAGCATTTCTGCCACTTTCTTAAAGCAAGAGAAGAGAAGCGAAAAACAGTTCAGACAATAAAAGAACGTTGTCTTTTTTGTCGTGCAAAACTTTCGCGTTATAACCCCGAAGATACTTGTGCTCCTTGCCAGGAACGAATAAGAGATCGGGAACTTGGGAGAGAGGGGAGAAAACTGATAGAAGAAGAGGGGGCAGAAATAGTTTTTCGATTTAAAAAAGCAATGAGCGGGGGGATTGCGACGCTCTGGCGGGAATGCAGGGGGATATGCCGTGGAGGAGGCGAGACTATTTTTGGAGAAATTCGTCCCCGCGAAAAAACTATCAGGATAGAAAAAACATATGCAATTTCTTCAAACGGGAAATGCGGAAAATGCGGAGGGGAAATTTGTCTCTTTAATGATTTGGTGCCGGCATATGCCCGGGATTTTCGCGTAGTCATTCCCCGAAGCGTCATAAAGGGTTGACAGAATTTCTGTATTATGCTATAATACAGTATTACCTTCTCGGACGGGTTAGATCCGAGCGTCGAGTGTGAAACTCAAAGCCAGACGTGAGCGGGGACGGAGACCGCAGGCAAAACGATCATTTAAACCACAGGTTACAAAGGAGAAGAAAGAGTGGCTTTCATCAAGACTGCAGGCTGCAAAACCTGCGGAACCATAAAGCGGAATGACGAGTTCGCACTGGGTCAGGTGGTCCGTTGTGAGAAGTGCGACGGCAAGGTGGCGGTGGGGTATACCCTTCACCCCTACGGAACGCTTTTCGCCAAAGGCGAGGCGCTCAAAGTGTTTGCTCCGCAAACCCTCGGGTACCCTCCCAGTTCGAATTACCCGCTTCGCCGGCTCCACGAGAACAAGATCATAGTGGTCGTCCTCGAAGAGGGGCCCGATGAGCAGGGTACGGTTCTCTGCCGGCTACCCTTTAGGTTCAAACCCGAAGGCGCGGAGCACGAGACCGACGTCATGCCGATTCTCTACAGCGTCCTCGAGAGAGCCTAAAGGAGGAGAAAATGAAGGTTCGTATCGTGAGATGCGGTTGCAGCTATATGGCGAATCTGGACGAGGCGACAAATCTCGTCTGGGTCACATTGGGCGGCAAGAAGCGCGTTGTCTGCCCCGGGAACGGGCGCGGGCCATGCGGAATACCGCTCGAGCCGAAGACCAAGGAATTTAAGGGCCTTAAACTTCTTCGGTCCCATCGGCGTCCGCGAGCACCGAAAGAGATGGTTGCGGCTTAGCCGCAACCATCTCTCCCACATTCATTGAAATAGTATCGATTGTCTCGGCAAGTTTGAGAGCCTGCCCTCATGTATTTTACGTGGGGGACCCCAAAATAGGGTACGAACAAATCGTGTTCTATGAGGGGATGATGGCCTCGTGCCCAAAAAGGTTCTCAAACTTGCAAAGACAATGCGGCGGAAGGAAATTGAATAGATTTTCTTTTTTCCTTTTTCAGTTGCCATGGTGCCGAGGCGGAAGACACATTGTAGTCTTCGCGGCGTCTATGAAGTACCAGCCGGCCACGGAACGTGGTGCTGGAGGAGGAAAACATGGGAGTCTATGACTTCCTAAAGGGACCGTGTCCCGACTGTCGGGAGGAGATCGGACTTGATTCTGGAGACATCCAGATCAAGTGGTTCTCTTATCCCGAGGAGGGACAGTGCTTCCGGACGTTTCGTCCGGGAGATGAGCTTCCCGTCTCCACGGGAGACGGGCTCTCTCCGCTCGGTGAGTGGCGGTACTGCCGTTGCGACACCGACAAGGTTCTCTTCGCTCGTATTGAGGGCGGCCGTTTCCTCGGATTCGTCCGGGGACCGACTCGCGCCGAGATCGAGCGAGAGTTCCGGGAAGCCCACGGGATCCCAGAGGAGTTCGAGCTCCGTATGGGGTTCTAGGTCCCACAAGGGCTTTATCTTACTTTCGGCTGAGCCGAAAGACAAGAGATGGCCCTTCCCCGGAGTTTGTTATTTTCACTACCGAGCAGATTCATTAATAAGTTCGATAGTAAATTCCGGGGAGGTGAAAACATGAGTTTTGATCCTGACATGGAGGCTTTTGAAAGAGAGTATCCCAAGGTACGCGGCTTTAGCATTTTCGAAGCAGGGGGAATTCCTTCGCGGCAATACGGCGAAGGACGAAGGTGCGACATGTGTCGTACCAAGCTTTCTCGGTATAATCCGGGTCCTAACTGTTATCCCTGCGAAGAGAAGCGTACGCGAGGTCATTAAAGTCTTTTGCTTTTGCGAAAGACTTTCCCCAAAGTTTGGATTTTTAATGTAAATTTTGGGGAGGGAGCTTACAACTGAATACAAAAAAGAAACCCTCCTTTGCTCTGAATATGGTCGGAGCTTCGGAAGGGCAAAAAAGGAGGTGTTTTCATCTTGGGCGGATTTAACGTATTCCAAAATCGGGAAGTCCGTGAATTCGTAGGTGCCCTACAGCGCCTTAAGACGAGAATAGGAGATACGAGGCGACGCGAGAGTCTCGATCGACTTATCGAGGAGCTCCTATTGGGTAGCGATGTCGCAGAAGAACAATTCTACTATTTCTCCAGCATGGCGAGACTGTACGGCAAAACTTTGCCCGAATATATCGATGGGGTTGCGGTATAAACGTTAACGTGGAAGGTACCCCGGTAGCTCAACCGGACCCCGCACCAAAAGCCTCCCGGTAGCTCAATCGGATAGAGCGAGGGACTTCTAATCCCTAGGTTGTGGGTTCGAGTCCCGCCCGGGAGGCCAAAATAGCTTAAGTGCGGGGCAGGTGCCGCAAGAGACTTTTTACCCCGCACCAGAATCGCTTTTGGGCGATACGGTGCGGGGCTAATCTCTAGGTCGGGGGGTTCGAATCCCTCTCGGGGGCACCATTAATTGTCTAGATGCTGGCGAAGCACAATCGGGCCATGAGGGGCTCGCGGGCTTGGATCCACGGAGAGAACCTCATCTATCTTTGTGGTGCGAAGGTTCGATTCCTTCCACCGGCATCCCAACTTTTATGAAAGGTGGGCTTGTCCACCGAATCCTTGGCGAAGGTGGGGGAGTAGTTCAATGGAAGAGCACTTGCTTTGCAAGCCCCGAACCAAGAATTTTGTAGGATGTACCTTGGTTGGAGAATTGGTAAGTCGCTGTAAATATACATGGAGGCGTAGTTCCGTATCCGAACGAGGTTCTGGTACGGGGCAAGCAGGAAGTTATGGGTTCAAATCCCATCTCTTCCACCACTTCGTTCTCGGCATCCGCCTCGAGCTTCGCGGTGCAAGCACCAATCTCGATTCCGTCCATCACGACTTAAAATTCTTGAAGGAGGCGTTGATTGTGAATGAACAAGTCCTTGTTCATAAGCGGAAGCTGGGCAACAGGAACGAGACACTTTGCGAGGGAGATGGCGCTAAAATCTACCTTTCGAGCCGTGTAACGTGTCCCAAGTGCCTTGAGCTTCTTGACGAGTAGGGCTCTCTGCAAGAAATTGCCGGAGAGCCATCTACCCAAGATTTTAAAATTTAAAGTTTTGTGCGGGTTAAAGTTGGTTGGCATTTAGCTCAGCGGTAAGAGCAGTCGGCTCATAACCCGAAGGTCGTAGGTTCAAATCCTACAAGGCCCACCAAGTTGATTTTGGCCCACCAAGTCAAAAAAGAACTAAAATATTTAAGGTGCGGGTGTAGCTCAATGGAAGAGCGCTTGGCTCCAAACCAAGAGGTTGTGGGTTCAAATCCTTCCGCCCGTGCCACATTCATTCAGTATAAGTTTCTTCTTGTTTTCAATGGTATCCGGGTAGCTCAATGGTAGAGCGGCTCCCTGTTAAGGAGATGGTTGTAGGTTCGAGTCCTACCACCGGAGAAAGGAATTGGTGCGGGGCAAGCGCCGCGTGTTGAAAGGT
>CAYJUS010000054.1:0-6674 GCA_964373435.1 uncultured Candidatus Saccharibacteria bacterium | reverse complement strand
GTTATCCGGAACCTTACTTTTCGGGTGCCGCAGGGCGAGATCTTGGCGGTATTGGGTCCGAATGGCTCGGGAAAGACCACGCTTTTTCGGGCGCTCTTGGGGCTCCTTGAATATCGTGGAACAATTAGGATTTCTTGCGACCGGAGGGAAATTGGATACGTTCCCCAGCGCCTTACGGTGGACCACGATTTCCCGGTTTCCTCTGAAGAATTTCTCGGGCTTGCGGGAAGGCACACGCGGGGGGAGATTGAGAAGGCTCTCTCGTACACCAATTTCCCCGTGCGGCTTCTCGGAAGACGCTTGAGCGTTCTTTCCGGCGGAGAATTCCAGCGGCTTCTCATAAGCAGCGCGCTCCTCGGGGGTCCTAAACTTCTTCTTCTTGACGAGCCGACCGCGTGGGTTGACGCGAAAGGGGAGGAGACGATCTTTGAAATGATGCGAAAACTCCGCGAGGAAAAAGGACTTACTATTTTCATTATTTCTCACGATCTTAATGTCGTTTTTCGCGAAGCAACAAGCGTCCTTTGCATAAATAGAGAAATGATTTGTCATGGGCATCCGCGTGACGTGTTGACGTCCGAGGCGCTCGAGACACTCTATGGAGAAGCACCCCGTTTTTATACGCATCCCCACGCGTAAAAACCATGGAAATAATTTCGTCTATTTCGAACTCACTTATTGTCGGAATTGCCGTAGGATCTGCTGCAGGATACATTGGTTCTCTTATGGTATTGAAGCGTATGGCCCTCGTGGGAGACGCGCTTTCGCACGTTGCGCTTCCGGGTATCGCGCTCGGTCTTGTTCTCGGAACGCATCCGATCGCGATGGCATTTGTTACGCTCATTTCGGGCGTCGGACTCATATGGTTTTTTGAACGGAAAACAAAACTTTCTACCGAAGCGCTTGTAGGGATAATTTTTACGGGAAGTTTGGCGCTCGGAATTCTGCTTATTCCCGATGAAGAACTTCTTGAGAGTTTGTTCGGAAATATCCGAGACGTCTCCCTTATTGATACGGGAATCGCGCTTTTAGGATCTCTTGGTATTTTCTTTGTGCTCCGTTCCTTCTATTCTCGGATGGTTCTTAGTGTCATTTCCGAAGACCTTGCAAAATCGCGGGGAATCTCAGTCTCAACAACTCATTTCATCTATCTTATTCTAGTGGCCGCAATCGTTGCGCTGGGGATTAAAGTAGTGGGAACGCTCCTTATGGGCGCGCTTGTTGTTATCCCCGCGGTTGCGTCACGTAGCATCAGTCCCAATCTTTCGCGATACGCCTACGGGAGCATGATAATTGGGGGGCTTTCCGCGTTCGGGGGAATTCTCCTTGCGTCTCAACTCCATCTTTCGCCGGGTCCTCTTGTCGTGCTTTTCGCAATCGGTGTATTCCTTCTTACATTTTTTTTCCGGAGGTAATTTTGTAAACAGTTGGCCGCCAAAAAACTGCGGGGTCCCCCGCAGTTTTTTGGTTGTGGAAAACTCGCGTTTGACAAGGTGTTTGGGTGTGGGGTATAGTTTAAGCATAGTGTTAAATTGTGGATAAATGTGGGGATAAGTCGAGGTATGTGTGGATAAGATCCATCAATACCGAGACCGAGCACATACATTACGCACGTGAATGGTGTAATGTATATGCTTGGTACTCAATTCTTTGCCTCACTTTGTTCGGGGAATCGGTATGTTTATAGGCGAGTATCAACACCAAATTGATTCAAAGAAGCGTCTTGCGATTCCCGCAAAATTCCGAAGAGAATTAGGGAAGTCCGCGGTGCTCACAAGAGGTCTGGACAACTGTTTGTTCCTTTTTACGCGAACAGAATGGGAAAAATTGGTAAAACGCCTAGGAGAGCTTCCTATGGGGCAGTCGGACGCCCGCGGATTTGTACGCCTCATGCTTGCGGGCGCGATGGAGGTGACGATTGATGGTTTGGGAAGAATCCTTGTTCCCGAATATTTGAAATCATACGCCGCCCTTAGAAAACGGATAACAATTGCGGGACTCTACTCACGAATTGAAGTCTGGGACGAGACCCGCTGGAATCGTTATAAAGTAAGAACGGAAAAAGAAGTGGGGGATATGGCAGAGCGTCTTTCACAACTCGGAATATGATATTTTCCGCCGAAGGCGGATGGTTTATCCGGCTAAAGCTTTTCGTTTATAGCTGTTTGGTGCTTCTCCTAGGAAGCTTCAAAAAACAGCTATAAGCAAAGGGCTCAATATGCACAAAGCCGTTCTCTTAAACGAAGTACTCACACATCTTAATCCTCACCCGGATCAGAATTTTATTGATGCCACGTACGGCTTCGGGGGCCACAGCGGCGCGCTTCTTAAAATGAATGGTCCGCAGGGAAAAATATTGGGGATAGAAGCGGACCCCGTCGTATACCAGCACGCGCTTTCCGGAGAAAGAGAACCACGGCTCATTCTCGTAAACGACTCTTTTACACACATAAGGAAGATTGCCCGGGAAAAGAAGTTGCATCCCGTAAACGGCATTCTCTTTGACCTTGGATTTTCAAGCTGGCACGTGGAACATTCGGGGAGGGGATTCTCCTTCCATAAGGACGAACCACTTGACATGAGATATAACCCTCGTCTCCAGAAGACGAGCGCGGCGGAACTTGTCAACCGGTTAAGCGAAGAAGATCTTTTCGAACTGTTTCGTACCTATGGTGAGGAACGGTTTGCGCGAAAGATCGCACGGGCAATTCGAGAAACACGACGGGAAAGGCGTATTCTTACGAGCGGTCACCTTTCAGACGTATTGGTCGGCATCTCCCGGGGGCGTTCTTCGCGGCTGCACCCCGCAACTAAGGTGTTCCAGGCGTTGCGGATTGCGGTGAACAGGGAACTTGAAGACATTGAAACCGCGCTTCCCGAGGCCTTCGACGCGTTGGATTATGGAGGACGTCTCGTCGTAATCTCATTCCACTCGCTTGAAGACAGAATAGTAAAAAAATTCTTTCGTGAGATGCGTAACGAAAAAAAAGCCGAGATTCTTACAAAAAAACCGGTACGGCCCACTCGCGAAGAGATTAGAGAGAACCCCCGTTCACGAAGCGCGCGGTTGCGCGCCATCATAAAAAAAGAGTAGACAAGAATCATGAACCCCACTCTTCTTCTTCACCATCAATTTATTCCTTCAGCTCCCCGGCGGTCTACTTTTACTTTTAAGAACCGCGGAAAATTCTCGTGGGGCACGGCAAGATCTCTTTTGTTGCTCTCTTTCTTGATTTTGACCGCCGCTCTTTTTGTGAGTTACCTTATTCTTGCCCACGGCGTCGTGGGAGATGCGTTTAAGGCAAACGCCTACCAGAAGAGCATTGAAACGCTTAAAGAAGAAAACCGGCTTCTTGGGATCGATATTGCGCGGCTTAATTCGTACAGTTACATCTTTGAGGAGTCAAAAAAGCTCAACATGGTTGAAGTGAGAAACCCTGTGCGCATGGAGATTGGGGAAGATATTGTTGCGCGGCTCGAGAAGTGACCCTCTTTCTCCTGTCGTAGTCTTTTTTCGAACCCTGATATAGTATAGAGGAAGAGGTTATGACAGGCGCAAGAAACCAAAAAACCCATACCCTGCGCTACCTTCTTGTTCTCGCACTGTTCACATTGCTTGGCGCGACGATAATCGGTCGCCTTTTTTTTCTTCAGATGGTTCGCGGAGACTACTATCTTGCGCTTGCGCGCGGCCAGCAGAAAACCTTTGAAGAATTGGATCCCCGCCGGGGAGACATTGTGCTTGAGACGCGTCTTCCCGAGGAGGAGCCTTCTTTTGTGGCGGCAACCACCAAGGAGTGGAAGGGTGTGTATCTCGTCCCTCAAGATATTCGAGAACCCGAACGGGTTATTGAGGAGCTTCACGCTATTTTAGGAATAGATCGAAAGGTTCTTGAAGAGAAAGTTTCAAGGCGGGACGACCCGTATGAGCCGCTCGAAGAGAAGGTGGAAGACGAAAAAATAGCGGAAATTCGTGAGCGTAATCTTGAAGGGGTAAAAATTTCCCAAAATCGTTTCCGTTTTTATCCCTATGATTCCCTGCTAAGTCACGCGGTGGGATTTATGGGTTTTGTGGGAGATACGCGGCAAGGGAGATATGGCCTTGAAGAATACTACCACGAAGAGCTCTCGGGAATTTCCGGACTCGCAGAAGTTGAGCAGGGTATCGGGGTAAATCCGCTGGTATTTGTGAAGAATCTTTTGAAGCCGGTACGAGACGGGTCAGACCTTGTCCTTACGATTGATTACAACATTCAGTCAAAGACCGAGGAGATACTTACGCGCTACATAGATAAATGGAGCGGGGAGGGGGGGAGCATTGTCGTTGCGGATCCTAAAACAGGCGCGATTATTGCAATGAGTTCCCGTCCCAATTTTGATCTTAACCGGTATAATGAGGTGAGCGACGCCGATATATATCTGAACCCCGTTACCCAGAAAATATTCGAGCCGGGTTCGATTTTCAAGCCAATAACAATGGCAGGGGCCCTGAACGAAGAAGTGATTGGTCCTCACACCACATATTTTGATGAGGGGGAGGCGAGGTTCGGTTCCTACACAATAAAGAACTCGGATTTAAAGAGTCATGGCATCCAGACAATGACGCAGGTGCTCGAAAAGTCTCTTAATACCGGCGCCATCTACGTAGAGAAACTTTTAGGAAAAGAGCGTTTTCAGGAATACGTGAAGCGTTTCCGCTTTGGGGAGAAAACGGGTGTTGACCTTCCGGGGGAGCTTAGTGGGGATATTTCGAATCTTAATTCCGGACGGGACATTAACTATGCCACTGCCTCTTTTGGGCAGGGGATCGCGGTAACTCCCATTGAACTTATTGCCGCTTTTTCCGCGATCGCAAACGGAGGAACCATGATGAAGCCATATGTGGTTGAAACTATTCTTCATTCTGACGGTACCAGCGAGGAAAGAACGCCGACCGTTCTTGCAGAAAACATAATTTCGCCGGCTACCGCCTCGCGTCTTACCGCGATGATGGTGAGCGTAGTAAAGAACGGCTACAGTTCAAAAGCGGGAATCCCCGGGTATCTCGTTGCCGGGAAAAGCGGCACCGCGCAAGTTCCCAAGAAAGACGGGGTGGGGTATAGTGACAAAACCGTCCACACCTTTATCGGATACGCACCGGCGTTTAACCCGCGTTTTGTTGCGCTCATAAAACTCGACAACCCCAAAGGAATCCGTTTTTCTTCGGATTCAATCGCACCCGCCTTCCGGGAACTCGGAGAATATATTTTAACGTACTATGAGATTTCGCCGCAATAATCTCTAAGAAGGGACAGTATGCTAAAAAAACTTCTTCAATCATATCTTCGACTTTTGGCAAAACTTATTCTCTGGCGTTACAAGCCGGCGATTATTGGAATTACGGGGAGCGTGGGGAAGACGAGTACAAAGGAGGCGATATACGCGGTGTTAAAGTCTAAATTTTCGGTGGGGAGAACTATTAAAAATTATAATAACGAGATCGGGATCCCGCTTACAATTTTAGGAGAGAAGAGGGCGTTTGGGAAAAATATGTTCCTTTGGGCGCTGCTTCTTTTAAAGACCGTTTTTCGGATGCTCTGGAGAGGCACGTATCCTCACGTTCTCATTCTCGAGATGGGGTTGGATCGTCCGGGGGATATCAAATACCTCACGGAATTTATCATGCCGAGCGTGGGCGTGGTAACGGCAATCGGAGAAATTCCCGTGCATGTCGAATTTTTCTCGGGACCCCTTGCGATTGCGCGGGAAAAAAGGATGATTATTGAGGTGCTTCCAAAAAAAGGAACAGCGGTGCTCAATTTTGACGACGATGTGGTGCTTCGAATGCGGGAGAAAACAAATGCGAGCGTAATTACGTTTGGATTTGGAAAGGGAGCAGATTTGCGGGTAGTGGGGTATGAACTCCGGGTAGATGAAAACGGAAATCCCAAAGGAATCAGTTTCAAGGTTGACTATAAAGGAAGCGTGGTGCCGTTACGGCTTGATAGCGTGTTCGGAAAACAGCAGGTGTATGCGGCGTTGGCTGCAATCGCCGTGGGTATTGCGTTGGATATGAATTTGGTGGAAATTTCAGAGGCGTTGAGAACCTACGAATCTCCTCCGGGAAGGATGCGGCTTTTTGAGGGGATTAAGAAAAGTTGGATTATCGACGATACATACAATGCCGCGCCTCTTTCCACAATGGCGGCGCTTGAGACGCTAAAAGAGATTCCCGCGAAACGTAAAATCGCGGTATTGGGGGATATGCTCGAGATTGGGAAGTACACGGTTGAAGCACACCAGTCGATAGGGGAGGAAGCGGCAAAGGTTGCGGACATAGTTTTTACCGTGGGGCTTCGGGCAAAGTTTATCAGTGATGAAGTTCGCGTAAGAAAATTCAGTGGCGAGAAGATTTTTCATTTCAACGAGTCTCAGGAAACCGGGCTCCCGCTTCAAAAAATAATCGAGCCGGGGGATCTTATTTTAGTTAAGGGTTCCCGCGCGATGCGAATGGAAAAGATTGTGGAAGAAGTCATGAGGTATCCGGAGAAACAAAAACATTTACTTGTTTCTTAGTTTATAGTAAGTATTATTAATCCCTCACCAAAGCGGGGCCCCATCGTCTAGTCTGGGCTAGGACGCAGCGTTCTCAGCGCTAACACACCGGCTCGACTCCGGTTGGGGCTACCGCGTTT
>CAYJUS010000053.1:0-6741 GCA_964373435.1 uncultured Candidatus Saccharibacteria bacterium | reverse complement strand
CGTCAAACGAATTCGAAGGAGCGCTCACTCGCTAGTGGAGAGGCGCGCGAAGTTTCTTCAGATCTCTCCTACGCAGTTATGAAATGGTTATGAACGGCTGGAGCCATTCACTTTTCTTGACGCGACTGATAAGTGATGCTACACTACCTAGTCCCATCAAAGGGACTAGTTTTTTAACAGAGAGGAGGAATATCGTGCCGCGCGCACCTGGTCCCTTAACTTCACCGAAGACCATTCCCGATCTTAACTGTATGCACTGCGGCTGGCCGCTTATCAAAGAAGGCAAGTTGAAATGCACTCGGTCGAAGCACACGGTCCTCGCGACCCCGGGGAAGAAACGAATGTTATGTCCCCACTGCTGGAATCCGAGAGTGCTCCTTGCCAAAGATAGTCATGCGGTCTGCCCCAAGTGCGGCAAGTTAACGCCTTTTGTTACCACGGAGGATTATCAAGTGTCAAAAGAGAAAAAAAGCGTCGCGCAGAAAGAGGATCGGATTGATCCCGAAATTGCAAATCAGATTAAAACGATCGCCGAGAAAGCCACAAAACTCACCAGAGAACTTAAAGCATTTCTTTCCTGCCTTCCTTCTAAGTGGGTACGGGAAAATCACAAGCCACCGTATATCAACTTCAGCTATTCATCGAAATTCTTGGGAGATCGAAATCTTTGTATCAATCTGCGAACAATCGACTTTATAGGCGTCTATGGCGTATTTCTGAGTGTGGGTGTAGCCCAAGGCTACAGATCCTGGCACTTCTTCGCAATTACGAACCAAGAAAGATTGATTGAAATCCTTTCATCATTACGACCAGTTCCTTTCGGGATCATGTGGGTTCGTTCTCCGGAACCATCTAACCCGAGTTTAAAGGAGCAAAAGGTGCTTCTTAGGACAATAGAACGAGCGATAGATTACTTTGATAAGAAGTGTTCCGAGAAGATCCTGCTTCCCATCATTAATTCCATGTCTCGCGAAGCCAAGGAATTGTATGCCAACGCCGTATTCGCGCATATCAGAAAACAGGAAGAAGAGGACCGGAGAGTGGAAGAGATGCGAAAGCGTTGGCTCGGAGAACAAAAGAAGCCTTCGTAAATTAATCTAAACCAAGATCAAATTAAAGCGGTCGCGCGAAGCGCGACCGCTTTTCCTGATAAGAGTTGACGTCTTGCGGTTTACATGCTATAGTGGCATGTTCAGTCATTTGGTTCTTTACAGCCACATAGAAAGGAGCATACATAATGGGCGGCGGTTCCGGAAACGGAAATAATCTTGTGAGACAGAATCCTCGTGACGAGCTCGTTTCATTGATTGTGGAGAGAACGAGAGAAGCAGAGGCCTTTGAGAAAAGAAAGAAAGAAGAGGCAAGGGAAGCAAAACGAATCGCGCGGGAGGAAAAAACAAGAGCAAGAGAAGCGAGAAGGGAAAATAAATTAAGAAACGCCAAAGGATGGTTTAGGCCGCTATTTCGCGAGCTCGCGAGCTCGTATTTTCGTCTTACCGATCGCGATATAAAGGATTTGAGCGATGAACAGTTGCGCGAGCTTGAACAACTAATCGCAAAGAAGGCGCTTGCCGCATCCATAGGAAGCAAGGCTCTCTTTCAACTTTCCGGAGTCGGTCTTCTTGGGTACGTCGGGTATCAGTTGCGAAGGAGACAGTATCGCTGGCGTTACGAGGATTGTAATCCAAGGCCCGGACGCGCGTGGAGCTATAGATATTTGCGGGGTGTCCTTCGAGGCGCATACGGCAAAGAATGGTTTTCCAGTGAATTGGTACGGTAGCTAGGCCGCAAAAATCATATTTTATGGAGATAGCACAGTAGGCGAGTAAAAAGCCAGTTACAACTGGCTTTTTATTTTTACTTAACAATTGCGCCATGGCGCAATTGTTAAGTAAAAAGGATCTTTCCAATAATACGTGTGTGTCTTGATCCTAGTGATCAATTTTTGTATACTAATAGTTGTGAAAACGCCGAATGGTAAAAAACAATTTAACCAAACCCTTGTCACCGTGGTTCTTGTGAGTGCGGCTGTTTCCCTTATTGTCGGGTTTGGCGCGGGGATGGCGAGCGGGATTTTAGTAGAGAGCGGTTATTTTAAGAAAGGGATTTCCGGTATTATTCCGCGTATCGAACAACAAAAAAATTCTCAAGAGGAAGAAACAGCCAAGCCCTACGAATCTCAAGAATCGGGCGAGAGGGCCGTGATTGATACGGTGAAGCTTGCGTCCCCCGCGGTTGTGAGCGTGATTGTGACAAAAGACCTCCCCGTTGTTGAGCGGTTCTATACCGACCCCCTTGATGATTTCAATAAATTCTTTGGAGACGATTTCTTTTCACCTTTTCGCGTCCCGCAGTATCGTCAAAAGGGGACGGAAAAACGCGAAGTGGGGGGAGGAACCGGCTTTATCGTTTCTTCCGATGGCCTCATTCTTACGAATAAGCATGTGGTTTCAGACACCGAAGCCCAGTACACGGTCCTTACGAACGACGGAGAAAAATACGACGCGACCGTTCTTGCGCTCGATCCCGTGCAGGATATCGCGGTGCTCAAAGTCCAAAAATCCGGTCTCCCTACATTAACACTTGGAAATTCCGACACCCTTCAAATTGGGCAGACCGTGGTCGCGATTGGAAACGCGTTGGGGGAATTTCGAAATACGGTGAGCGTGGGAGTGATTTCGGGGCTTCGCCGCACGATTATAGCCGCGGGCGGGGGAAGTTCCGAGACGATTGACGAGGTGATTCAAACGGATGCTGCAATAAACCGCGGGAATTCCGGCGGGCCGCTTTTGAACCTCAAAGGAGAAGTAATCGGAATTAACACCGCGGTTGCGATAGGTGCTGAAAACATCGGGTTTTCCATTCCGGTCAATAAAGCAAAAAAAGACCTTGATCAGGTGCAGACAAAAGGAAAAATTACCTATCCTTTCCTTGGGGTGCGGTATGTCTTGGTGACCAAACGAATACAGGAAGCAAATAAACTTCCTGTTGACTACGGCGCGCTTGTGGTGCGCGGAGAAAATCCCGAGGATCTTGCCGTAGTTCCCGGATCCGCGGCGGACAAAGCGGGTGTTCGCGAAAACGACATAATTCTTGAAGCGGACGGCGTGAAGATAGATCAGGATAATACCCTCGCAAGGTTTATCCAAAAGCACAACGTGGGAGACACGATTACGCTGAAAGTTTTGAGCAGGGGGGAAGAAAAAACAGTGAGCGCAACGCTTGGAGAGAACGAATAATAAGCGAAATAGTAAAATCGCCACGTTTCGAGTGGCGATTTTTTTTCGTTCGCTAATTCTTTTGGCCGAACAGATACTCGTTTTCGAGATTCGAAATCCGGCATTGTTCGTGTTTTTTCAGCAGTTCTTCCCTAAATTCAGGAAATTCTTCGGCAAATTCTTTCACGCATGCGGGAAAGATTTTCCATCCAAAGATTCCACCGGTAATAACATCCCGTACGAGCACATCGCGAAATTCAGAAAAGGGAATGGAGTGTGATTTGTGGATTGGCACTATTTCCGGCTTGAGCATAAGGATCGTCTTTGCATAGGCGCAAAAATCCTGTATAGAGATTCGCGTTTCTCCCATTATTACCCAGTCGGCAAATGGGCCATTGATACCGCAGTAAATTTCTTCTCCCCGCGTTCCTTTAAAGATAAGACTCATTGGGCGTACCTCCTTTCTTTCATTTTGTTCGCCGGTGACTTCTCTCTCATGTTACAAACCGAGTTCTTTGGTGAGATTCTCAAGCTCTGAAAGTTGTCCCTTCTTTCTCTCTCTTTTTTTTAAATCAGCAATAACTTCCCAAAGTTCTCGCGCGAGCCGCCATTTCTTTTTTGGTTTAAACCAAAAACCCATTTTTATCGGCCAGGAATTTTTATCTACATCTACAAAGTTTACCGTGCGATTCCCACTGCTGAATAGTTTTATTTCGTGACCGTTGAGCTGGGTGGTAAACACGTCCCAATAACCACCATCCTCATTACTCTTTTTCCACGCGGGCGGGTTGCTGGACCGAGAAAGAATCAAAAGCTTGGTAAGCAGCTTCATAACCAGAGCCTCGCTTACCGCCTCTGCATCAGGCCGAATCAGCGTTTCTTTTCGGGGTTCTTCACACAATTCTCCTTTGAGATATTCCACTACACCTTCTATGACCTTGTCCCCTTCGAGTGCTTCCCGCATCACTTCTTCCGTAAGTCCCGCTTCCTCGAGTTTCGCGAGAAACCAGTCTTTTATTTTCATGCGTATTCTCCTTCAACCACCCAATTTTTTCAGAAGCGAATGAGTTTTTTCATTTTTTCTTCGTTCTATCTGCCGTTCGCCAATATTCCAGATCTCTTGTGCAAGCCTGAACTCCTCCTTTACCCGAAGACGATGTCCTCTTTTTATTTTCAACACAACATCAGCGATGTTAAAAGAGAATGTCGTTTTGTCGGAATACCCTCTCCATATGCGTATTTCCATCTCGTTAAGTTTTGCTTCAAGGGTGGCGCCGAACATACTGTCGAAAGAGTCTTTGTGCCACTGAATATATCCCGATTGGGTGAGAAGAAGGAGTCGTTGTAAAACCTCTTTGTCTTTGGGTAGAACATCGCTTTTCACAAGCGACCGTTCCCTGCGTTTTTCGCGCGCAAGTTCCTCAAGGAGCGTAATTACGCGTTTTGCGCTTGCGTTATCTTTTTCCCCAACGACCATTTGTGCAAGATCTTCCGTAAGCCCCGCTTCCTCAAGTTTCGCGAGAAATTCAATCGAACAAGAAGGAGAGGGATATGAATCTTCTGTCTCTTGTTTGGGTCTACTCCGGAGAGCCATTTGCGTAACCTCCTCGTACTTAGTTGTTAACGAACACCTTGGAAACAGGTAATTATAATACGTATTCCCCTGCTTTGTCAACCCCACTATTGACAAATTTAAGTAAAAGAGTTATAATGAGAAGTCGAGTTCGTGAAATTCGATTCTGAATTTTTGTACATTGAAAAGGAGGAAAGCGATCTAACGAAAAATTCGGACAATTACTATCCGTATCCCAAAAACCAAAAAAGAAAGGAAGGAGAAAAAACGTGGATGACAACGTTCCCGTCGGAAGAATAATCCTTTTCAGCATTCTCGGCATTGTTGCCGCAATAGTGCTCTGGATCGCCATAGCCTCTGCTGTCTGGGGGTTTGGTGTTGCGACCGCAGGCATCTACGGCCGCGGGGAAGCGCGTAAGGAAATCCAGTCGGCGGAATTCCGGATTGAGGCATACCAGCACTTCTTCAACATGTGCGGTTCGATCCAAGGGCTTGAAGGCCAGATTGATGAGCTCACCGCGGAACTCGAGCTGTTTGAACCGGGCTCGCGTGAGTACACCCATACGGTTAAGAGCTTGACGGGCGTGAAGGGCTATCGACACCAGGCGATCGCAAGGTACAACCAGGACGCCTTGAAGGACTACACCGAGGGGCAGTTTAGAGACAAGGATCTGCCTTATCAAATTCCGGACACCAACTATCCCGAAGAAGGAGGTAAAACCGTATGCGCGTTAAATTAGCACCTCTCACTCTTGGACTATTTGCGGGGCTTTCGCTACTGCTTATCGCCGCAAAGTGCGATTCAGACAAGGAAGCTCGGCGCGAGAGTGTTGAATTTCGCGACCAGAACTTCGCGCGGGCAGAGGCAAAGTACCCCCTGCCAGCACAACAGAACTTTCCGCTCCGCGGGCTTCTGAGGGAGTATACCCAGCGGCAGGATCTGGTGAACCACCCGTGGTTCGCCTACTACGTGGGCGAGAACGGCAATGTAGTCTGGTATTTCGTGAGTGAGACTTTGCCGGTCAATATCTGCGCGTTCCTTTCATCCACAGAGGACGTGAAGTTCGACCGCAATGGGGGCAACATCATACTTACGGCACCCTCGCTCGATGGCATCTTCTACGGCGGGGCTGGCGCAAGCGCGGCCTGTACCAGCGTGATCGTTAAGGATGCCGCAACGGGCGCGATGGGCACCATTCCCGGGGACAAGCTCCTTGTGTTTGATCAGCCGTTGTTGCTGGACGCAGAACCCGTTCGAATCCAAATACAGCCCCTACCAGAGCAGTAACCTTTCATTAAGCTTCTATACCAAGCAAGAGTCGTTCTCGTGAACGGCTCTTTTATTTGTGGCGTATATTCATGATGGTTACAGAGTGTGCTATAATTACTATTGACTATTGACTCTTTTTAGTACGCGATATATAGTGGGAGTGATTAGCACTCTCATGCCCCGAGTGCCAATCGACATGGATTCCATTCGGATCATTCGGATGAAATTCGGATATTGGGGTCGCTTATGGACATAAATCGTTTCACAACAAAATCACAGGACGTGATGCGCCGCTCGCAAGAAATCGTTTCAAGCTACGGCCAGCAGCAAATTGATGCTTCTCACCTGCTTTTAGCCCTCATCACCCAGGAGGGAAGCATTGTGGCTCCCATTCTTGAAAAGTTGGGGCTTGATCTCGATACGGTAAAGAAAGAAGCGACTAAAGCCATTGAGGTGCTCCCGAAGATCTCGGGCGATTTGCCATTCGGACAGGTATACCTTACGCAGGATCTTGCGCGCGTGCTTGAGCGCGCTCAAAAAGAAGCAAAAGGGCTGTCTGACGAGTATGTGAGCGTTGAGCATCTTCTTCTTGCGCTGATAGACACTCCCTCGCAGGCAAAAAACAGTTTAGATTCCGTAAGCCGGTTCGGGCCCGCGCTCTCGGGCGTTGGGGCAAAATC